>CAMAVE010000143.1 GCA_945861595.1 Synechococcus sp. UW140 | reverse complement strand
GAATCAGGGTTCCCACTCCATAGGCCAGGCAAGACAAGCCCAAGGACAGGGCCAGACTTCCCCATGCCTTGATTGGGTTGATCTTGGTGAGATCGAAGGGCAGGCAGGCCAGCAGTTCAGCTTTGCTTGGATAGGTCGTAGCTGCCGTTGGGATTTGCGCTGTGGAGCGGGGCTGCAGGGAAACGGGAGGAGTCAATGAAGCGGCCCACAGGGCAATGGGAATGGAAACCGCATCAGGCTACGAATCGGCGCCCACCGCCCGCGCCATGGTATAAGCGTTGCCATTTTCACTCTTCGGCTGGGACAAGGACTGCCAAGGCCTCTGGATTTCTCGCCTCGAGCGGCCCTAGGGGATTAGGGCAAGGAGTTTTGTAGTCTTTGGGGTTGAAGTGGTGACAAGGCGTTCAAGGCTTTGACGTGAACCCCAACCACTGACCCAATGCTTATGAGAGTTCACCCACCAGCCAGACTTGGCAAGGGGCAGACCCATGACAGTCAAACGACATAGCCCCGAGCCGATCATTCGCCTGTTGCGCACTGGTGAGTAGCTCTTGAATCAGGGTCAGGTCGTCGTTGATATCTGCCTAGCGGACAACTCTCCTGTTAGGTCCCATGGGCGGCTTATGGTCATTAGTTGCTGGCTGAAGAAGTCCAATGACGTTGACCGATACCCCAAGATGGCGAAGACATCCCTCAGCCACCAGGTGCATGAGGTGAAGGGAAGCAGCGATCTGGCTTCCTGGCTCATGCCGTTTCTGGCGCCCAAATCTGCGAAGCGGTCGACTCGCTGCTCCAGTTGGAGCACCGGCGGTGAGCTCCTCGCCCTGGCCGATTAGCCCCTGGTGGACCTGGCAAGTGAGCAGGAGGATCTCGGCCTCACCGAGGTGATGGCGGCAGGTGAGGCAGAGCGGCTTGTTGCCACTGGCGATGAGCAGGGACGAACCCAGCTTGGGCCATCGTTATTGGGGCCTGGAGGAGGGACGGGGCCCTGGCGCTGCGAGATGGGTAAGAGGCTGCGGATGCCTAGGGCCAGGAAGAAGAGGGCCCTGAGTACAGCCCATTGCCGCTGTACAGCAGACAAGGGATGCTGAATACCGCTGGGCCGAGTGGGCTAGCCCAAGGGCCGCTAACGGTTTCTTCATTGGCAGGTGTAGGTGCCACGGCCGGCTAACTTCCAACCCTTAAAGCAGCGGTTTTTGGGATCAAGAACCAGTGGCGTGAATAGATCGTTTCGCTGCCCATCGATGAGTTGTTGCTGATTGATCCAGGTGCCCCCAGCTGGCACCATAGTATTGATGCGCACAGCGGCTTCATTCGCTGCAGCTGTCAGAGTTGGGGTTACGACAACGGGTTCAGGCCCAAAGATACCGGCAGCAGTTGCGCCGCGACCGTCGCCATTGCGGCGACCACCGCTCACCACCCAGAATTGGCCGAGCTTGGCTGCCAAATAAGGGTGCAAATCGGCGCGACCAGTGGGCGGATCGCTGACCGCATAGAGACCTGGATCGATTTCAACTTTCAGGCTTGATGGTTCCCCAGCAGGCACGGCTAATACATCGGTGCGCAGGGTCTGCATCAACCCGACGAACTCCGGCACACGCAGATCATCGGATGTCGCCAATCCGATGCGACCCAGGGGAGTTGCGATCACCACCGGGGACTCCCCAGGTTCTGCCCAGGTTCGTTGTGATCCATTCAAATGGGTGGCGCGATAACGTCCAAGAACCGTGCCAGAGGGTCCGGCCAGAACGACCGTGTGGAAGACACGTTGGCCCTCTCGCTCGGGATAGCTGCCGACCAAATAGCCCTTACCGGCCTTGGCCTGCAGCGCCAATCGTTGCTCAAAGTCAGCGCCACGGGGCTCGGAATTCTCGCGGATTTGGGCATCGGTTAAGCCACTGGGCAGTGAGGAGAGTTCAGGCAGCACCATCAACTCCCCATCGGCAGGTGTTGTGGTTCGCAACTGCGAATCTCCGCGAACCCACTGAGCAGCGGCAAGGCTAATCGTGCGGGGTGTCTTCGTTGCCGTGAGGTCTACAGGTGCCCGTCGCAAAGCCAGCCATGGGTTGTAGAGCGATGGGCGGCGCATCGCTAAACGCTGATCTCGCACCGGATCAGCAGCAGCCGGAGTAATGGTGGTGGCGTAGATCCCGTTAAGACCGGGCGGAAGCACCTGGGGGGCAACCACTGGTGCTTGCACAAGCTTGTGTCCTTCGGGGGACCAGATGCTGGATCCACCGTTGTAGTAAAGCTCGGTTCCATTGATTGGATTGCGCTCGATGCCGCTGCGGGTTGCGCCAATCACCCAGACACCATTGAGTGCACTCATGTGTTGGACACTGGCAACAGTCGAAT
The DNA here is from genome assembly GCA_945861595.1 of Synechococcus sp. UW140. Taxonomy (GTDB): domain Bacteria; phylum Cyanobacteriota; class Cyanobacteriia; order PCC-6307; family Cyanobiaceae; genus BAIKAL-G1. Next base: position 657 of record CAMAVE010000143.1, on the reverse strand, counting down.
GATTTGCCTTGGCAAGTGCAGGAGGTGTGCCAGGCATCACACGATCGGAAACGGAATGCCAGCCGATGATCTGAGCTCCTCTTAATGCCGCTAACCGGTCGTACTGCCAGTAGGTGTCGTCGTAGCAGATGATTAATCCAATCCGCCCAATTTTGGTGTTAAATACGCTCACATCACTATTGCCAGGACCGAACAATTGGACGTCCTGACCGTTGAGGCCATTTTTGCGATACTTTCCAACAATACCTTCGGGCCCCAAAAGCACTGCCGTATTATAAACAATACCCGTAATCGCGTCCTTTTCGGCGATGCCAACACTCATGTAGAGGCCGGTTCGCTTAAGCAGCGGTAGCAATGCAGAGGTTGCTTTGCCAGGAATCGTGTCGACAGAGGGAGCTAGCTGTGAGGGATCGGCGAATGCATACCCGCTGAGCGCCGTCTCAGGAAAAACCGCATAGTTAATGCCTTGGGCGGCAACGGCTTCTGCAGCGCTAACGAGACGACGAATGTTGCCACTAAGATCACCCCAGGCCGGGATAAAATCAACAGCTGCAACCTTAATTGGCTTGGACCCTTGAGGCGCTGCTGCTTGAATCGTCGAAGCTTTAGCCGCTAATGGGCTAAGCTGCATACCAATCAACGCAATGGCCGTAGAGG
>CAMAVE010000142.1 GCA_945861595.1 Synechococcus sp. UW140 | reverse complement strand
TGTTGTCCGAGGCATAGATGATCAGGGGCTTAACCCCCGATCGCATCAGCCAGCTTGCAAAAGTTGCCTTGAACGTCCAGATCTTGCTGTTCAGCATTGGCAGTAAGTTCATGCCGCGGCACCCCTAGGCCGGCAGCTCGCCGTGCGTGGGCTGTGGAGGCTGGTCCCACCGGTTTTGAGCTGCCTTTTCAGCAATCGCTGCAAGGAGTGATTGTTTGCGGCAACGGCAGCGCGAGTCATAGGGATTTTAGTTTGTTGCTGCCGCTGGATGGTGGTAGCCAGGAGTGCGTTCCAGCGTGTCCGTCCCCAGGGGTGAGCAGCTACAAAGGGGCTGCTGCACCGGCGGCTGTTGACCGAGAGGCGCTCAGCGAGGATCTCGCTTGCTCCGTCACCTTGATGGAAAAGGGCCAGGGACCCCTTTGGTTCTATCCACCTTGGATCTGCTGGCGGCAGCAGGGCGTCTGGAGACCCTAGTTGGTGGATCTGCTGGAGTTGCTGGTCGTTGAGTTCGCCCCAGGGGAGGAGCCGATAGTGCCCTACCAACGGATGCTCGTTGGCCCCAGGAACGGCGGGAAGCTGGCCACCCTGCCCTTTTAAAGGCAGAACATCCGCCTTAGGTGCTCTCAAACCAGGGTTGCGAAGGATCATTTCGATACCCGGTTGGCTGATTTCGTTGGCTTGGTAGGGGAAGGTGAGGGCCCCGATGGCGTCTTGATCAACAACAAGCATGGGGCGAGCAATCCGGCCCGTGCCACTGCCTTGGCGTCTCCAGGCGGGATCGACGCAGAGTGAGCGCATGGCAGCAGCGCCACACGCCTGGCGTTCGGCTAGGGCAAGACCCACCATGTCCCCATTGGCCATGGCGGAGACGCGTAGCCATTCCCCCTTGAAGCGGGCGAGGGCGTTACTGCCGGCCTTGAGGATGGGGAAGGTGAGGGTGGTGTAGGGGGCGAGGTGGTTGTCGAGTTTCCAGAGCTGTTTGCGGGCAGCCACCCAGAGGCTGTCGCCAGTGGCAACCAGGCCCTTGGATCGATCAAAAAGGTGCTCGTGAAGCTTGATCTGGCCGTCGATCGAGAGGCCAAGAAGAAGGGGACGATTGGTTTTGGAGATGGAAATCGCTAGGGAGAAGTGGTGCTGCTGGAGCCCGGATGCGAGACTAGGGGATGCAACGATGCTTTGATCGGCTGCTGCTGTGACTGCAATCAATAGGTAACGGATTTAACTGCGTATTCTTCATGAAACTGCCCTCAGGCAGAATGTCCCTCAAAGGGGACATTCTGCCTGAGGGGACCGGCCAAATTCTTGGGAGAGCCTGTCTGTTTGGGTTAACCAGACTGGAGTCATAACGCCCCGATAGGTTTCGCGGTTCCATCCTCTGGCCTGAGCCCGAATTCAGCCCTGGCTGAGCTGGGTGCCCAGGCCAACTTGTGTCAGGGTCCCCGGCCCGCTAAGGGCTTTGGTGATCACGCCGGTCAGATCACCGACCATGGCGGCGCGGCCGTTGACCAGGGCGAGCCGTTGCGGCTGTTCCTCGTGGATCACGGCGGCAGCCGCGGCTTCGGACCAGAAGCGCTGGCTGGCCTGGTTGGTGTCTGCGGCCCAGCGCCTTGGCGATTCTGATGCGGGCGATAGGGTCGATCTAGGCAGGACATCCCATGGTTTCGAGCGCAGCACCCCAGGATTCCAGCCATTCGCCTGGGCTTCCGTCCCTAGGAGCTGCCGAAGGCGGCCCCCTCGGCGTGTTGATCTGCGGCCATGGCAGCCGTAACCGCCTGGCCGTGGCCGAATTTGCCCAGCTGGCCGAAGCCCTGCGCGAGCTGGTGCCAGAGGTGCCCGTGGCCCATGGCTACTTGGAATTTGCCCGGCCGATCCTGCGCGAGGGGCTCGACAGCCTGCGGGCCCAGGGGGTGAAGCGGGTGCTGGCCGTGCCGGCCATGTTGTTCGCCGCCGGCCACGCCAAAAACGACATCCCCTCCGTTCTCAATACCTATGCGGCCGAAACCGGCCTGCGGATTGATTACGGCCGCGAACTCGGGGTCGACCTCAAGATGATCCAGGCAGCCGGGGCCCGGATTCGCCAGGCCCTCGTCGCCGCCGATGGCGCCAGCCCAGAGGCGGCCGGGGCTGGGCGTGGCCCTGGGGCTGTTGAACCGTCCACCGGCGAGGGTCGCCCCGCCCAAAGGGCCCCCGTGCCGACCAATGAAACCTTGTTGGTGGTGGTGGGCCGGGGCTCCTCCGATCCCGATGCCAACTCCAATGTGGCCAAGGTGACCCGGATGCTGGTGGAGGGCCTGGGCTTCGGCTGGGGCGAAACCGTCTATTCCGGGGTCACCTTCCCCCTGGTCGAGCCGGGCCTGCGCCACGCCGTGCGCCTGGGCTTTCGCCGCATCGTGGTGTTCCCCTACTTCCTCTTTTCTGGGGTGCTAGTGAGCCGCATCCGCCAGCACACCGCCCTGGTGGCCGCCGACCACCCCGCGCTCGAGTTCATCGATGCCAGCTACCTAGGCGACCACCCCCTGGTGGTGGAAACCTTCCGCGAGCGCCTCGACGAAGTGCTGCGCGGCGACACCCAGATGAACTGTTCCCTATGCAAATACCGTGCCCAGGTGCTCGGTTTTGAGCTGGAGGTGGGTTCCCCCCAGCGCAGCCACCACCACCATGTGGAGGGCCTGAGCGAAGCCTGCACCCTCTGCGACCTTGAGTGCACCGGCGCCTGCCAGCCGGACGGCATCCCCCTGCCCTCCCCTGGCAGCCCCGCCTCCGGTCCCAGCCCAGATCCCGGCCACGGTCTTGCTCACAGCCACGGCCACGGCCCCAGCCATGATCCCGCCCACAGCCATGATTCCGGCCACAGCCATGACCACAGTCACAGTCACAGCCACGGCCATGACCACAGCCATGACCACAGCCACGGCCATGACCACAGCCATGCCCCCTACCCCCAGGCGGACCACCCGCTGGGCCCCCGCACCCTGGCCGCCAGCAACCAGGCCCAGCGCCTCCGCAACCAGGCTGCCCCTGGGCCTGGTCCCGC
>CAMAVE010000141.1 GCA_945861595.1 Synechococcus sp. UW140 | reverse complement strand
AGCAGCTGCTGGCTGCAGTCCTGTTTCGGCGTCAGCCGCAGGGTCATCGGCTCCAGAAACACCGGCCGGTCGTAGACGTAACGCAGGTGGTGTCGGATCGAAAGCAGCATCGCGGCGGCACGAAGGGGCGCTGGACGGGTCGCGGGCGGGTGCGCTGGCAAGAGCGCGGGCAGGAGCCTGGCTTCACCTTGACCAGGGGCCCCCTGATGGGCAATCGCCCGCATTGGCTCGGTGCTCACCACCAAACATCAGGGCGCTGCATACGGTTGAAGCAACCCGTCCCCAGGTGGCATGGCGCCCGAACATTTCTTCCTGGAACTGGATCCACCCGCCGCCGTCAAGGCGAGCTGGCCCCATGTGGTGATCGTGGGCGGTGGCTTTGCTGGCCTGAAGGCCTGCCATGCCCTGGCCGGCCATCCGGTGCGCGTCACGTTGATCGATAAACGCAATTTCAACCTGTTCCAGCCCCTGCTGTATCAGGTGGCCTCAGGATTGGTGTCCGAAGGCGATGTGGCCTCGCCCCTGCGCCAGATGGTGGGCCATGCCCCGAATATCCAGATCCTGCTCGGCGAGGTGGTAGATATCGATCCTGAGGCCCAGGAGGTGGTGTTCAACGACCACCGCTACGGCTATGACCATCTGATTTTGGCCAGTGGCTCGGGCAGCAGTTATTTCGGCCACGAAGACTGGCGCGAATTGGCGCCACCGATGAAAATCCTCGAGCACGCCGATGAGATCCGGCGGCGCATCTTGATGGCCTTGGAAGAGGCGGAACAAAGCCAAGATCCGATCCGTCGCCGCTTCCTGCAAACGGCGGTGGTCGTAGGAGCCGGCCCGGCTGGCTGTGAACTAGCGGGCTCGTTAATTGAGCTCATGCACCGGGCCGTGAGCCGCGATTTCAAACAGCTCCAGGCCGATGCTTGCCACGTGATCCTGGTGGATGCGGTGGATCGGGTGCTGCCCACCATGGATCCGAAGTTGTCGGCCACCGCCGCCAAGTACCTGAGTGCCAGTGGCGTGAAGTTGCAATTGGGCTCCATGGTGGAGGCGATCGAGCCGGGGCGGGTGCGGCTGAAGCCAAGCGCCAGGCCCGATGGCCCCCGCTCCCTGGAGGCGGCCACGATCTGCTGGACCGCCGGCGTGCGCGCCTCCCGCCTGGGCCGGATGCTGGCCGAACGCACCGGCTGCGGCGTCGATCGCGGCGGCCGGGTGGAAGTGGGGCCCGACTTCTCGATTGCGGGCTATCCCAGCATCCGCATCGTGGGCGATCTCTGCGCCTACCGCCACACCGGCGATGGCCAGGCCCTACCCGGCATGGCCGGGCCGGCCGTACAGATGGGCGGCTGGGTGGCCCGCGACATCCTGGCGATCGGCGAGGGACAGCGCATGGCGCCCTTCCGCTGGACCGATCTCGGGACCATGGCGGTGATCGGTCCCTTCTATGCCGTGGCGGACCTGCGCGGCCTGCACGTGAGCGGCCTGCTCGGCTGGATCCTCTGGGGCCTGGCCCACCTGGCCTTCATCCCCGACACCGAAAATCGCATCTCCCTGCTGACCAAATGGCTGTGGCAAATCGCCACCCGCCAGCGCACTGCCCTGTTGATCACCGGCCGCCCCGACCAACACATCGGGGTGGATGTGGGCCTGGAACGGGCGCCCGCCTACCCGGAGCCCCTGGAGCCCTTGGTGGAGGAGGAACGGCTGGATCAGCCGGCGAGCCTGGCGGCCTGAGGCCCCTCAGGGATCAGCCGCTGGCAGGGCCGGCGCCCCCTTCTCCGCTGGGATGGCGGCGCCGGCATGGAGCCATTCGATGCTTTGCAGCTTGTCGATCAGGCGCTGCTCGTTGGTCACGGTTGGCTCGCCGGGGGACCGTCAGGGTCTGGCCCTGGGAGGCCCCCATCCGCTGGCGGGGCGATCAACGCACGAACAGCAGCTCCTGGTAGGTGGGCAGGGGCCAGATGGCGTCGTCGACGGTGGCCTCTAGGCCATCGACGGCTTCGCGCACCTTGAGCATCAGGCCGAGCAGGGTGTTAGCGCAGTAGCCGAGGTGCTCAGCAACGCCGCCATGGGGAACCTGGGCCAGGGCCTGTTCCAGGGCGGTGCACTGGCTCACCAGTTGTTGGTTGAGGCTGGCCACCTGGCCGGCGATGCTGCGGTCGGGGTGGAGCCCCAGTTGCTCCTGGTCCCGCAGGGAGCGGGTGAGGGTTTCCAGGTAGGCCATCACCACCGGATAGATCTGGGTGCGCGCCATGCGCAGCACCAGCTTGGCTTCCACCTCAATCGCCAGGATGTACTGCTCGGCGTACACCTCGAAACGGCTTTCCAGCTCCAGGGGGCTGAGCACGCCCTGGCGCTCAAACAGGTCGCGGATCTGGGGCCGCTGCAGCACCGGCAGGGCGTCGGCTGTTGTGGGCATGTTTTCTAGGCCCCGCTCCTCCACCGCCATGCGGTGCCATTCCGACGAATAGCCGTCGCCGCCGAAGATCACGGCGCTGTGCTCCTGCATCACCTGTTTGAGCACGGTGAAGGTGGCGGCCTCCAGGCTGGCGCCGCCTGCCAACTGGGCCTCCAGCTGGTTGGCGATCCACTCGAGCGAATCGGCCAGGATCGTGTTCATCGCCACCAGGGGCCCCGCCACGGATTGGCCCGAGCCCACGGCCCGGAATTCGAAGCGGTTGCCGGTGAAGGCGAAGGGGGAGGTGCGGTTGCGATCGCCCGGATCCTTGGGGAAGTCGGGCAGGGTGTCGACACCCAGCTTCATCAGGCCGCCGGCGGTGGAACCCTTCAGGTCGCCGGCTTTGATCTGGTTGAAGACATCCTCGAGCTGGCTGCCCAAGTACACCGAAATGATCGCCGGAGGCGCTTCGTTGGCGCCGAGGCGGTGGTCGTTGCTGGCGGTGGCCACCACGGCCCGCATCAGCGGTCCGTAAAGGTGCACGCCCCGAATCACGGCGGCGCAGAACACCAGGAACTGCATGTTGTCGTGGGGGGTGTTGCCGGGATCGAGCAGGTTCCCCTGGGTGGCGTTACCCACCGACCA
>CAMAVE010000140.1 GCA_945861595.1 Synechococcus sp. UW140 | reverse complement strand
GGTCGCGGCGGCATGGTCGCCCGCAGGCGCACCCGACCCCCCGAGACATCGAGGGTGACGCCATGCCCTTTCAGCTTCAATGCGGCGTTCTGGCGGCTGAGCCAGGGGTCGGAGGGAGGCACCGGATTTGCCTAACCATTTGCCTAATGGTGGTCGATCCGGGCCGATTTGCCTAGTTTTTTGCCTAATTGGAGGGGCTGCCAGAGGCCCATTCCTCGACCTTGGCTCCCCTGAAAACCCTTGCCAGAACTGGGGTTTGAGGGGACGGGGCTGGCGGGACTCGAACCCACGACCTACGGTTTAGGAAACCGTCGCTCTATCCGGCTGAGCTACAGCCCCAGGTGGGGTCAAACCCCTGACGGCATTATGGGCTGTGAAAGCAGGCGAGGTGATCGCGATCGGCAACGGCGCACCGGCCTTGGTCGGGGTGCCGTTGCCGGTTGAGGAAAGTCCGGGCTCCCCAATGGCCAGGCTTGCTGGGTAACGCCCAGTGCGGGTGACCGTGAGGACAGTGCCACAGAAACACACCGCCGATGGCCGTTCCGGGGCAACCCGGGTGGCACAGGCAAGGGTGCAAGGGTGCGGTAAGAGCGCACCAGCAGCATCGAGAGGTGCTGGCTCGGTAAACCCCGGCTAGGAGCAAGGCCCAGGGACAACGGTTGGCCATGGCACCCGTCCCGACCACAGTGCGCCGCTTGAGGCCGCCGGTAACGGCGGTCCCAGACAGATGATCACCCCCCCGACGGGGCTGCGGCCCCGCCGGGATGAACAGAACCCGGCTTACGTCCTGCTTTCACCCCCTTGCCAGTCCCCCGGGACCTGGCCCTACCAGAGCCAGCCAGCCCGCATCACCCCCACGCCCACCCCGATGACGCCCGATCGCCGGCGGCAGTTGCTGGCCTTTCTCACCGGCCTAGGCCTCGATCCAGCCCCCAGCAGCGCCGAGGCGCTCGCGCCCCTGGATGAGGCCCTCAGCCACACCTCCGCCGGGCTGGCCTTCAACCACGAACAGCTGGAATTTCTCGGCGATGCGGTGCTGCGGCTAGCGGCGGCCGAATTCCTCGAGCGCCACCACCCCCAGTTGAAGGTGGGCGAGCGCTCCGCCCTGCGGGCCCAGCTGGTGAGTGACCGCTGGCTGGCGGAACTGGGCAAGACCTGCCAGATCGAGGCGGTGCTGCGCATCGGCCCGATCGCCGCCGGCGACAAAAGCGGCCGGGCCACCCTGCGGGCCGAGGCCTGTGAGGCCGTGATCGGCGCCCTCTACCGGATCTGGGGCACCCTGGAGCCGGTGCACCGCTGGCTCACGCCCCACTGGCAGCGCACAACCGCCGAACTCCAGGCCGATCCCCATCTCCACAACTGGAAATCGGCCCTGCAGGAATGGAGCCAGGCCGAAGGCCTGGGCCTGCCGAGCTACAGCAGCCGCGAATGCAACCAACACCACGGCGACCCCAGGCGCTTCCACTGCACCGTGGCCCTAGGCGAACGGGAGTTGGGTGAGGGATGGGGGGGCTCCCGCCGGCTGGCCGAACAACAGGCCGCCCGCATGGCCCTCGAGGCCGTGCAACCCAAGGAAGTCCCCCCTGCCAGTCCCTCCTGAGGCGGCGAAACCTGGGGACGCGTGCTTCAGGCGGGGACCCTGCGCGGTAAGGACTTGCGGCGCGGCTGGCTGGCGCAGGGTGCCCAGGCCCGGGGGTGGAACGGCTGGATCAGACCGGTTCGAGGGTGGTCAGCGGCACGGTGATCAACTTGTCCCAGTTGCCCCCCTCGAACAGCACCGCCGCCCGGGAACCACTGATGCGTTGCACAAAACCGCGGTAACCGTCGTAGATGGAGCGTTGGTCACGCACCACCACGGTGGAGCCGGGCAGGATCGGCAGGGTATCGGCCATGGAAACGCCAGGTCGTGGAGCCATGATCGAGGCTAATGGCCCAACCTGGACCCATGGCGCAACAGGCCACCAATCGGACACCGGATCCGGCCAGGCCCCAGGCCCGCCCCAAGGCGAGCGGCTCGGCTGAGGACCCTGGCGACTTGCTGGAGGTGGGCCGGCTGGTGTCGGCCCAGGGGCTGCAGGGGGAAGTGCGGCTCAATCCGCTCAGCGATTTCCCCGAACGCTTCACCGTTCCAGGCCAGCGCTGGCTGCAGGGCCGCACGGGACCTGCCAGGGCAGTGACCCTGCTGAGCGGCCGCCAGCTCCCCGGCCGGGAGCTCTATGTGCTGCGGTTGGAGGGGGTGAACGATCGCTCCAGCGCCGAAGCCCTGGTGGGCCACGCCTTGCTGGTGCCCGCCAGCGACCGGCCCCCCCTGGCGGAAGGCGAATTCCACCTGCTCGATCTGGTGGGCCTGGAGGTGCGCCTGCTGGCCGATGGCGGCGTGATCGGCCGGGTCACGGACCTGCTCCATGCCGGCAACGACCTGCTGGAGGTGGAACTGGCGGCGGCCCCAAGCATGGCCCCGGGCCCAGCCCCTGGACCGGGCCCAACCACCGAAGCGGGCCAACCCGCCCCAGCGCCCAAGCCAGCCGGCCCGACCAAGCCGCGCCGGATCCTGATCCCCTTCGTGGAGCCGATCGTGCCCGAAGTGCACCTGGCCGAGGGCTGGCTTGGCATCACGCCCCCGCCGGGGCTCCTGGAGATCTGAGCGATCAAGCCCGCCCGCGGCGGGCCCAGCGTCACCGGCGAGCAGGCCTGGGCCAATCCCTGAGCCAATCCCCCATCACGGGCCCTCGGCCGGGGGGTTCGGTTGAATGGGGGCACTTCAAGCACCCAGCCCGTGGCTGATCCGGCGACAGCCCAGACCTCCCTGGTGCCCGTAATCCTCTGTGGCGGCACCGGCACCCGGCTCTGGCCCCTGTCGCGGGCCAGTTATCCCAAGCAGTACTGGGCCCTGGCCGGTAGTGGGGAGGCCACCTTGCTGCAACAGACCCAGCAACGGCTGGAGGGGTTGGCCCATCTGGCGGCGCCCCTGCTGATCTGCAACGAGGACCACCGCTTCATCGTGGCCGAACAGATGCGCCAGATCGGCACGCAGCCGGCGGCGATCCTGCTCGAACC
>CAMAVE010000139.1 GCA_945861595.1 Synechococcus sp. UW140 | reverse complement strand
AGTGTCTTGAGAACAGCCCAGGCTTCCGGTTTGTTGAGCGTGAACAGATTGGCCTGGAATTCTTGGTTGTTGAGATCCAGCTGAATCACGGGCCGCTCAGGTGCAGCTCCAGCGCATCGAGATCAGCAGCGCTGGGTGGTTCGGTCATGGCCAACAAAGCCCGATCAAGCCGAGCAGATGCTTCCGGCTGATGGAGCCAGAGTTCAGAATCTGGAATGGTCTGAGCTGTCTTGATCACCCACACGCCAGGCTCTGTGCTGTCGATCAGCACGGTGCGCCCCGCATATTCCTTACCAAGAGAGATCTGGCCGCTCACGCCGACCTGCTTCGCCACCAGCCGCGAGGTGTTCATGTAAGCAACCCTTTCATGCCAGCACCTCTTTCATGCCACCCTAGTCCAAACGCCGTGAAGATCTCGCGTTTTTGCTCGGGTGTCAGCCGATCGCCCTGTTCACCCAGGCAGCCAACCACCCGGGAGTACAACAGCTCGCGAAACCCCATCGCCTCGCCCCCGCAGCCGGCCGCCCTGCTCGCTCATCTGACGGCACCATTCCTGCTGCTCCAGATACCAGCGCACTTCTGGCCATCGCCATAGAGCGGGATCAGCTTCTCAGGGAACTGCCAGGGGCCCTAGTTGTTGCAGCAGTTGGTGAACACCTCGTCGGTGCAGATGTGGTGGAAGCGGAAGGCCGGCTGCAGTTCATGCGGGCACCAGTGGCGCTAAGAGCCCTGGTGTGGCAGCGGCTCGATTCCCCGTTCGGGCTGGTTCCCCTGCCGACTCAGGGGGAAGCCCCACCCGTCTGTTGTCACGCCTCCAAGATCACCACCCACCGCAAACGCCCGATCAAGATCGGCTGCAGATGGCCCGAAGGTCGCTGGGGACTACGCCCCCCTTTCAGGCTGGTCGCCTTACAGTGCCCGAACACGGCAAGAGCTTGTTGTCGTGACAAGCACCAAGCCGCAGGCCATTCGGCCAGCCAAGACCAGTCGGATTGAGCTGCGGGCCACGGAAGACGACCGCGTCCCGCTAGTTAGAGCCGCGGCTGCCCTCGGCACCGACCGGAGTTCCTTCCTGCTCTCCCAGGGGCGCCTGGCCGCACAGCGGGTGCTGGCTGATCGGCAGCACTTCCTGCTCGATGCCGAAGCCCAGCAGGAGTGGGAGCGGATCAACAGCCGCCCGACCCGCAGCCTGCCGGGCCTGGCAAGCCTGCTGGAGAGGCCCTCGCCCTTGCCCAGCCCGCGGTGGATCAGCCCCAGGGATGAGCCGCTACAACCCGCCGGAGCTGCTGGCGGCCCGTCACCAACTGGCAGGCTTCCGCTGCCGCTCCGAGGAACAGACCGCCTGGTTGGTGGAGTTCGCCAGGCAGGCCCATGGCACCGGCACCACCCGCGTGTTTGTGGTTACCCAGAACGACCAGCCTGCCGTCGTGGCTTACTACGCCTGGTGCATGGCGAGTGTGGGCATCCAGCCCGTTGCCCTGCTGGCCCGGCTCGGGGTAGACGAAAGCCATGAAAGCCAGGGCCTCGGTACGGCCCTGCTGCTGGATGTGATCAGCCGGGTCGCCAGCCTCAGTGATGCCATCGGCTGCCGCGGCTTGCTGGTGCATGCCGAATCCGAGCAGGCCCGCGGCTTCTATGAGCACCTGATCCCGGAGTTAGAGCGTTCACCCACCGATCCGTTGCACCTGCTGCTGCTCAAGGTCATCCGCCACACGCTGGGGAGCGGAACCCGCACGCAGCTTTCAGGCGTTGGCTGCAAGCCAGGTGGTCAGCTCGTCAGGGCCGCTGAAATCAAGCAGCGCCTCTGCCAGGGCCTCAAGCTGCTCCAGCGGCAGCGCCTGGATGCGGGCAGTGGTGGCTTCGCTCAGGGGGCCGCAGCGGAGGTTGAGGAGGCGGAGGGTCACCTTGGCTTCTCCGCGGGCTTCTCCGCGGGCTTCTCCTCGCGCTTCTCCGAGGGCTTCTCCTCGCGCTTCTCCCAGGCCAAAGATTTCCTGGTAAGCCCTGCTCTGGCTTAGGTCCTCAAGGGTGATGCCGCCCATGGTGCAGATCTCCGGGATGCTCTTGTCGCGGAACCGTGTGATCAAGATAGCCGAGATTAATGGCAGCACCTCGGCTGCCACGGGATCTGTGAATGCCTGCTGGTGCAGGGCCTCGCTGATGCGGCGCACCTGGCTTTCTGGCTCGAGCAGCAGGCTGAGCACCCGTGCCAGGGGTGTGATCGGCGCTTGGCCGTCTCTGGGCTGCAGCTCGATCCACAGCACCCGCCGCTCCACAAATTCCTGCACAGGGGTGAGGGCACCGAAATGGAGTCCGCGATGCGGGCAGATCACCACCACGCGCCAGTCCCCATTCCAAGCCTGCTGCTGCAGAAAGCGGCCGGTTTCGGCGTAAAGCCGCAGCAGAAACCCCGGATCGGGTGCCATCTGCGCTTCCAGCACCACCGCTGGTAGATCAGGCCGTTGTGGCGGCGGCGAAAACAGGCCATCCAGTCGGTATTCACGCTCTTTCAACACCGGCGCCGAAAAGCTGTAGCCGCCTGCATCAGCGGGCAGATCCTCCAGCCAGCGCAGGATCAGATCTGGATTGCTGTGGAACAGAAAATAGAAGAGCTTGTCGCTCGCCAAGGGGCCGGAGTGAGGGCAACCGAGCCAGTCTGCTGCGTTTCCGTGTTGATGGGAGCGAATCCATTGCCCAGCGCTCCAATCACCGCCACCGCATCCCCCAGCGGTGAAGTCACCGGCCGCAGTGTGAGGTCGTCAGGTAGCTGCAGGGAGAAGACGCGGCTGGGCTTTCAGGTTGTGGGTCGCAACAGCAGGAATCCGGCCTCCGGGTGGGAGCAGAAGCGCTCGATCGTCTCCGCTTGCTGCAGCAACAGGATCGCCGTGGCGGCATTGCTGGCATTGCCGATGGCCAGTCACACAACCTTGGGCGGACATCCCCGGGTCACGCTGAGATCGAGGAAGTCCTCATCTTTGGTCACCAGGACCAGGCCCTCTTGGCGGGCCGATCATGCGCACATGGGTGGAGCTCGGAAACCGCTCCAGCAGCAGCTGTGGTGAACTCACGCTGGCCTGCCTACACCGCCGCTGCGCTCCGCCGCAAAAGCGAGACAGGCCAGCACATCCTCATGGGTGAGCTGGGGGA
>CAMAVE010000138.1 GCA_945861595.1 Synechococcus sp. UW140 | reverse complement strand
GATCTGACGGATTCGACCAACCTGATCCGCATCATCCAGCAGGTACAGCCGGATGAGATCTACAACCTCGGCGCCCAGAGCCATGTGGCGGTGAGCTTTGAGGCGCCTGAATACACCGCCAATTCCGATGCCCTCGGCACCCTGCGGATCCTGGAAGCTGTGCGGATGCTGGGGCTCAGCGCCAAAACCCGGATTTATCAGGCCAGCACCAGCGAGCTCTACGGCCTAGTGCAGGAGATCCCGCAGAAGGAAACCACGCCCTTCTATCCGCGCAGTCCCTACGGGGTGGCCAAGCTCTACGCCTACTGGATCACGGTTAACTACCGCGAGGCCTATGGCATGTATGCCTGCAACGGCATCCTGTTCAATCACGAATCACCCCGGCGCGGTGAAACCTTCGTGACCCGCAAGATCACCCGCGGCCTGGCCCGCATCAATGAGGGATTGGAGGAGTGCCTCTATATGGGCAACCTCGACTCGCTGCGCGACTGGGGTCACGCCCGCGACTACGTGGAGATGCAGTGGCGGATGCTGCAGCAGCCCGGCACCCCGGAAGACTTCGTGATCGCCACGGGCCGTCAGGAATCGGTGCGTCGCTTCATCGAGCTCGCCGCTTTGGAGCTGGGCTGGGGGGCCCTGCAATGGGAGGGCAGTGGCGTGCAGGAAACCGGCCGCCGCCGCAGCGGCGAGGTGGTGGTGCGCATCGACCCGCGCTACTTCCGCCCAGCCGAGGTGGAAACCCTGCTCGGCGATCCCACGAAGGCCCGCGAGAAGCTGGGCTGGACCCCCACCACAACCCTCGAAGAGCTGGTAGCCGAGATGGTGGCGGCGGATCGGGAAGAAGCGCGCAAGGAGGCGATCCTGCGGCTGAAGGGCTTCAACGTGGTGGGCTCGATGGAAAATCCGCCCACCAATCCTTCTGCCGTGGCCGCAGCGGGAGACAAGGGCTGATGGCGGAGGACATCCGCTGGCAGCAACGCTTCAGCAATTACTGCAAAGCGCTGGAGCGTCTGGAGGATTTTCTGGAGCCTCCAGCGTTGAATGAACGCGAGCAGCAGGGGCTGATCAAGGCGTTTGAATCCACCTATGAACTGGCTTGGAACACCTTGCGCGATCTGCTGCGCAGCCAGGGGGATGCCTCGCTGCTGATGCTTCAAGACCGCAATCTCACCAGCCACACCTACAACCGCGCCACGGCGGATGCCATTGGGGCTCAGATCATCAATTGCTACTTGCCATGTTTTCAGCAGTTGCGAAGCAGGCTGGAGCAGCGGGTTCAGGAGGAAGCGCCATAAACATCCCGGCACAGGCGCAAGAGCGGCTCTTAGCCGTGCTCACAGCACAGCCGCAGGTGGAGCGCATCTGGCTGTTTGGCTCTCGGGCGATGGGGCGTGAGCAGCCAGGCTCTGATCTGGATCTCTGTCTGGAGGCCCCGCAGCTGAGCCACAGCGATCGTTTGCGGTTGCTGAACGCCGTGGATGATCTGTTCCTTCCCTGGCAGGTGGATCTTGTGCTGCGCCACGAGCTGTCCGCCGATCTGGAGGCCCATGTGCAGCGTGTGGGCCGCTGTCTCTGGACAGCAGCAAGCCAGACGGCACCCCACAAAAGCAGCTGGCCGAGTTCAGTTACAAGCTCTGCCTTCCCGGGGCTACGGTAAATCCCCCGAGGAGGGTTCAAAGCAAAATGACACCTGCTGAGAGGAACACACAAAACAATCCTGAACGCCAGTTCATCAGTGAACCGTTTACCTACTGGCGCGAATGCGATGGCCACTTTCTGGGTTATCTCAATGCATACCCCGACCATTGGACGCAGGGTGATGACCTTGTAGATCTCAAGGCCCAGTTGTTGGATCTCTATCACGAATTCTCCAAAGAAGACCTGCCAGGAATTCGCAAGGTTGGTGAGCTTGTCGTGGCTTGAAACGGACTGATCTGGTCAGAGAACTGGAGCAAGCTGGTTGCGTTCTTCTTCGCCACGGAGGACGGCATGACATCTTTCACCAGCCCCGAACCGGTCGCACCCAGCCGGTGCCGAGGCACCGTGAAATCAACGAGATCCTGGCCAGGAAGATTCTTCGAGATCTCACAGTTTGATTGCCCCTGAAATTCGTAAGCCCGAACGAGCCACTCAGCCGCCTGCCGCCAGCGAAGCCCCATCCCAACCAGTCCCGCAGGGGCTGCAGCCCTGAAGGACCCTGCCCACCCTGTGCTCGACTGGCTTGAGGTGCGAGATGCCCTGCTCTCTGCGGATTAAACATTTGGGTAGCGCCTGAGTAGAGCCTGAGCACAATCCTGCGGTGAGTGAGGCCACCCGGCGGCGAAGTGAGCGAGGGCAGAATGAGATCAGTTGGTGCGAAGTAAAATGCCATCGCTCAGCTTGCGAGGGTTGTCGGATCAGACCTATGAGGGCCTGCGGCAGCTCGCAACCAGTAACCACCGCAGCATGCAGGAGCAGGTGCGGCTCCTGATTGAGCGGGAGGTGCGCTACGCCCAGGTGGGTGGGTTGGAGCGGGCCCGGCGATGGCGTTCGCTGCTGGCTGGGGGCCATTTCCCTGATCTAGCTGCCGACATTCAGGCCGACCGCAGCCGCTGAAGCGATGGCCGGATCAGCTCAGACGGCATCAGATCAGACGGCCTCAGCGCAGACCCAACCTCATTCTGGAGCTCGCCATGCAACGGGGGTGCAGTGGCGATGCCTTGCTGCTGAAACAGGTGCAGCGCCAGCGAACTGGCTGTAGCAGCGCTTGAGCAGGCTATGGCCCTCTCTTTAAGTGTGTATGAAGCTAGTTTCCTTGCTCTGGCGCTAAAATATGACGCGCTTTTAATCACATGCCTCGCCCGCTCTCGTGCCAGCCCATGTGGATGCCGCTTTCAATGAGGGTGTGGATCAGCATGTTGCACGGCTGTTTGGCAGCTGAGATGTTTGGCAGCTGATGCGCCTGCTGCTCGACATCACAGCCTCGCTGCTGGTGCGGTGCTTTTGCCTGTGCTGGATGGTCATGTGATTCAAACTGCCTAGGCCCAAGTGGAGGGTCTGATGGCGTTGTCATCGGACGCCCATTGGCCTGGTTACGACGCGCCACTGCGACGCCCTCGACACTCCAGTACTGTTTTAGGTACTAAGCTTTGGGCTCCAGCGATCGCTGTGCCATGGATCAGCAGAACGCGCTCACCTCGGCTGAGCTAAAGCGCCGTGGGATTGCAGCGATTGAGCAG
>CAMAVE010000137.1 GCA_945861595.1 Synechococcus sp. UW140 | reverse complement strand
CGTCCTGGTCACCGGCTGGATCGGCCCCATCCAGGGGGTCAGCATCGGGGCCCTGGTCCTGATTGGGCCATTGCTGCGGTTGGTCGTAACGCTGCAGGGGCTGGCCAGCAGGGTCAGCTGCGCCCAGGGCGCTGGATTTGGAAAAGCGGTTCATCGGTCCACCCATCACGGCTGTGGTTACTGCAGGTCCCCCATCCGGGCTGGACCTACGGGGGCTATTGCCAGGGGTGGGGAAAGAAGGACCGCCACAGCCGCAAGCCCTTCTGGCTTAGTCGACTAAGCTGGTTGAACTGGCAGAACCCTGATGCGGCAAGTCAACATGCACGAGGCCAAAACCCACCTCTCCCGCCTGGTGGAAGAGGCCGCCGCCGGCCAGGGCTTTGTGATCTGCAAGGCCGGTAAGCCCATGGTGCGCGTCACGCCCCTCGATGACCCTGCCCACCAACCCCAATCCCGCCGGCTAGGGCTTTTGCGCGGCCACTGCCAGGTGCCAGACGACTTTGACCAGCTCGGCGCCGCTGAGATCGCCGATCTCTTTGAAAGTCGCTGAATCAAGCCATGCGCTTGCTCCTTGATACCCACCTGCTGGTCTGGGCCATGGGCGAACCGGAGCGCTTGCCCGCCGGTTGCGTCGCCATGCTGGAAGACCCCAGCAACAGCCTGGTCTTTAGCGTCGCCAGCCTCTGGGAGCTGGTGATCAAGCAGGCCCTGGGCCGGCCCGATTTCAACCTGGAGCCCGTCCTGTTGCGCCAAGCCCTGCTCAGCGGTGGCTGGCAGGAACTCCCCATCGAGGCCAGCCATGCCCTGGCCGTCAGCCATTTACCGCCCCTGCACCGCGACCCCTTTGATCGGTTGCTGCTGGCCCAGGCCCAGGTGGAAGGCTTGCTGTTGCTCACAGCTGACAGCCAGCTGTCCTTCTATCCCGGGCCCGTGCGTTTCATGGCCAGCTAGTCATTCCGCCATCATTGGGCAACTCGGTAGAGCAGCATCAGTGGCTGGATCCGCAGTCAACCCCATTGATGATCTCAAGGGCACCGCTAAAAATCCAGTTACGCGCCACAACCAGCCCATGAGTCTGATGGGCTGATCAGGTTCCGCCCGTTGCGCTTTTCCGTCATACGGCAATTCTTCGAAGTGCCCACCAGTCAGTCCCCCCTAACTGTGGCCCAGGACCTTAGCTAGACATGGTTCGCAATTTATTCCCTCACGGACTAGTTATGAACAGGATGCTGCATTCCTTGGTGGAAGCCTGCTTGGTCATTTCCCAAACAAATGGCCGCGAGGAAGCGAAGGACGATGCTGATTGCGGCTGCATGGACCCGTCAGCTGCCGCTCCCATTCTGCTCGGGTTATTCCGATTTCAGCGATCCCAGCAGCAGGTGCTGGGGGCAGCAGCAGGATGGGGGTTCATACCCCAGCATTAGGCGAGTGGTTTGCTAAGCGGCTGCGTTGATGAAGGACCATCGTTTTGCAGTTGTAGCGGCACTAGGTCGATGGATGCTGCTAGGGCTCCTGTTGGGGCTGCTGATGGGGCCCTATCAGGCCCTCTCAGAACTCGGTTTCCGCTTACAGCAGGGTGTCTGGCTGGGGGCTCAGCCCCAGCCCTTGTTCGGCTGCATGCTGGTTTTTGTGGCCACGGCCCTGCTGGTGGTTCTGGCCTGGGGGCCCCTGGCCGTTGGCCGCGGTGGCGGCACGACGGCGCTGCTTGCCCTCGATCGCGCAACCGAAGTTGGGCGCAGGGCGGGTAAGGAGCTATGGCTGCAACAGCTCAGCCTTCCCACCCAGCTACGGCGGCTGCCGCTAATGCTGCTCACCCACCTCAGCGGCCTGGCGGTAGGGGTGGAGTCTCCGTCCGTCGCCCTGGGAGCGAGCGCGCTGCTAGCCATCCGCCGGCGATGGCCCGGTTTTCAACTTCTGGCCTCCATGCCGTCCCAGTTGGTCGCCGTGATCGGCGGCGCTGCCGGACTAGGGGCAGCGTTCCGCTCGCCCCTGTTGGCCGTTGCCTACGGCTTGGAAGAACTGGGGCAGCGCAGTGGTCTGCCGTTGGTGCTGCCGGTGCTGTTGCTGGCAGGTAGCGGATCGCTGGTGGCCACCACCATGGGCCAGCCGGCCCGTCTGCCCGGTCTTGAGCTCGGGTCCCTGTCACCAGAGCTGTGGGGCTGGGTGGTGGTGCTCACCCTGGTGGGAGCCGCTGCCGGAGCCCTGTTTGTGCGCTTGCTGCTGCCGACGGCAGCGTGGGTGAAACGCCTCCTGATGAAGCAGCTCCTGCTGGGAGCGCTACTGCTCGCCGCAAGCCTCACCCTGCTGGCCTTCATCAGTGGCGGCCTCAGCCTCAATGACGGTTCCCTGTCTCTGGCGGCGGCCCTATCCGGCGGACCCGTCGGCGCGCCGCTTCTCTGGCTGTGGCGCCTGCTCGCCAGTGTGCTCAGCGTTGCCCTGGGGGCTCCCGGTGGTCTGATGCACGACAGCATGAGCCTCGGAGCCCTGTTGATCAGCCCGCTTCAAGGTCAGCCAGGCCTAAGCCCCAATGACCTGGCCCAACTTGCGGCGGTGGGAGCTACGGCCCTGTTTGCCGCTACCCAAGGCACGCCCCTATTTTGCGCCGCCTTTGTGTTCACGCTTCAGGGTGATCCGGCCCTGTTGCCGCTGCTGATGTTGGTTGCAGCCACTGCAGCGGCCCTCGGCGAGCGCTGGCGCGGCGAGGGCTGGAACGACCACCAGGTGCGGGTGTTGCTCGAAGCGATGCCCAGCGCCCCTCAGAACCCGAGCGCCACGCCATCGAGCCGGTGATCCACGCCGGCCTCCAGGCTGGTGCAATGGCCCCTGGCGTCGCGGTGGATGCGCAGCATCTGGGCAGCCCCCTTGAAACCCACGAAGCCATAGCAATCGCCGAGTTGCGCTTGCGGGCTACCTGGACACTGACCTTCTGCTACCTGCTCGGGCAGAACGACCTTTGGCGTACTCATTAGGCACTGATTTGGCAAAAGAAGCTAAGACCAGGCTCCAATCATGGCAATTCAGACCTATTCGCAACCGAGGATTGAAGCATTCGTTCGAATTGATCATTGAGAGACCAGGAAGCTTGACAGCGTTGTTGTAGGCGAGAGAACTCTTCAGGGGGACTCGATAACCTTCTCACTTATCAGTTCTATGGGTTATACTAGCTTGGACAAGAGCACCCAGCCCGATCGCTTCATGAAGAGCCTGCTAACGGCCTCTGCGGCCATTGCATTGATTGGT
>CAMAVE010000136.1 GCA_945861595.1 Synechococcus sp. UW140 | reverse complement strand
CCTTCGCCGCGGAAAGGGGGCACCGAATGGGGTTGCCAGGCGGGGAACACGTAGAACTCGCCGGGCACCGGCAGCACGTACTCCGCCATGCCAGTGCGGAAGCTTTGGATGTGCCATTCCTCCGGGCCATGGAAACACAATTGGCCATCGAAGCTGGCGCCACTGATCTGGGGGGGCACCTGCAAATACAGCACCCCGGAAAAACTGCCGCCGTGGGTGTGGGTGGGGTTGTAATCGCCGGCCCGTTGCACATTCAGCCACACATCAATGATCTGCAGGCCGTAGCGGCCCGCCGTCCAGGGGCCCCGGCCCTGGGGCGGCTGGCGATCGATCACGTGGCGGATCCAGCGCTCGCAGCCCGGCAGGATCACCTCGCGGCACAACTCCTGCACCGCCGGTTGCTGGGGCCCGAGCTCCAGCTGCAGGGCCAGCTGACCGGCCAGCTTGCGGGAGGCATCGGGGCTCCGTTCCGGCGCCTTCAGCACCTCTGTGGCCAGCTCGTGCAGGGCCGTCAGTAGGGCCGGGGGCAGGTTGCCCTTCAGCACATAACGGGGGAACAGCTCCAGCACCTCCATGGAGGGGCCACCGGTGGCAGCGTCCTGGGTGGCGCCATCCGGGGCGGGGGGAGGCGTGCCAACCATGGGGGCGAAGGGCTGATGGATCGAGGCTAGGGCCTGGGGCAGGACCAGCCGGTTCAGCACGGGTCGCCTTCGCGCCTTGAACCCGCCAGAATTTTGGGCCAAACCCCCGTCCTCCGCCATGTCGGCAGCGCCGCTATCCGAGCCCTCAGCAGCCCCGGCGGCACCGTTGGTTAGCAGCAGTGCAACGCCTACGGGCGCCTCGGTGACTGCCGAAAACGTGACTGGCGAAAACGTGAACGCAGAAACCGTGACGACCGAAACCGTGGCGGCCCTGCGCCAGCGAGTGACCCAGGGGGACACCCTGCCCCTGGCCTGGCGGCTGGAGCAACTCGATCGCCTAGAGCGCCTCTGCGCCGAGGGGGAAGACGCCGTGCTGGCCGCCCTGGCCGCCGACCTGGGCAAGCCGCCGGTGGAGGCCTTCTTTGAATTGGTGGCCGTGCGCCAGGAGATCCGCCTCAGCCGCCAAAAGCTGCGCCGCTGGATGGCGCCCCGCAGCGCGGCCGTGCCCCTCAGCCTCCAACCCGGCCGGGCCGAAACCCAGGCCCAGCCCCTGGGCTGCGTGCTGATCATCGGCCCCTGGAACTATCCCTTCCACCTTCTGCTCCAACCCCTGGTGAGCGCCCTGGCGGCGGGCAACACCGCCGTGCTCAAACCCTCCGAGCACGCCCCCGCCACGGCAGCCCTGGTGGCGGAGCTGGTGGCGCGCCACCTGGATCCGGGCGTGGTGCGGGTGGTGCAGGGGGATGGCCAGGTGGCCCAGGAGCTCCTGCAGCTGCGCTTTGACCACATCTTCTTCACCGGCGGCGAGCGGGTCGGCCGGCTGGTGATGGCGGCCGCAGCCCCCCACCTCACCCCCGTGACCCTGGAGCTGGGCGGCAAGAGTCCGGCGGTGGTGCTGGCCGATGCCGACCTGGAGGTCACAGCAAAGCGCCTGATCTGGGGCAAATCCCTCAACGGCGGCCAAACCTGCGTCGCCCCAGACCACCTGCTGGTGGAGGAGTCGATTCGTCAGGAGCTGATCGGCCGGCTCGCCAGCCGGATCACGGCTTGCTTCGGCGCCGATCCCCTGCAGTCGCCCGACCTGGCCCGGATCGTCAACCGGGCCCAATTTGAACGGCTCTCGGGCCTGCTCGAGGGCGCCCGCCAGAAGGGCCAGATTCTCTTTGGCGGCCAGAGCGATCCTGGGCAGCTGCGCATCGCCCCCACCCTGCTGGCCGTGGAGGACCCCGGCGATCCGCTGATGGCCTCCGAATTGTTCGGGCCCCTGCTGCCGATCCTGGCCGTGGCCTCCGTCGCCGAAGCGATCACGGCGATCAACAGCCGGCCCAAGCCCCTGGCCCTCTACTTATTCAGCCGCAGTGGCGCCGCCGAGCGCCAGTTACTCGCCGGCACCAGCTCCGGCAGCTATTGCCGCAACGATGTGGTGATGCAGGCCGGCCTGGCGGAGCTGGCCTTCGGCGGCGTCGGTGCCAGTGGCATGGGCAGCTACCACGGCCAGGCGGGCTTCGACACCTTCTCCCACCAACGCAGCCTGCTGCGCCGCCCCTTTGCCCTCGATGTGCCCTTCCGCTACCCGCCCTACGGCACCAAGCTCAACCTGGTGAAGCGCCTGCTGGGCTGAGGCCAGGGCCCAGGCGCGGCCCGCGCTAGGGGCGAGTACGGGGATTTCGCTGCTGAATCGGTGCGCTGGACACTGGCGCGCTCCCAGGTTCTCCGTATGGTTCATCCAGCCGTTTCCCCCTCCATGCGCCGCTCCGCTGTCGCCCTGGCCCTGGCCCTGCTGCTGCCCTTGCCCGGGCTGGCGGGTCAGGTTGTGGTGAAGCCGGGCGAAACGCTCTCCGACATCGCCGCCCGCTATGGCGTCAGCGTTGATCGGCTGCTGCAACTCAACGGCATCAAGGATCCCAAGGGCCTCCAGATCGGCACCAAGCTCACCGTGCCGGGTGCCCCCAGCAGTCCCAGCCGCGGCGGTTCCAGCCAAGGCAGTGGCGGCCAGGGCGGTGGCGGCCGGGGCAACTACACGGTGAAATCCGGCGAAACCATCTCCGAAATCGCCGACCGCTATGGCATCAGCACCAACCGGCTGCTGGAGCTCAACGGGATCCGCGACCCCAAGGGCCTCCAAGTCGGCAGCCGCCTCACCGTGCCCACCGCCGGGCCGGCCCAAGCCGCCAGGCCCGCCAGCGGGGGCGGCACGGCGAGCCCGGCCAGCCGCGGGCCCGCCAACTACACGGTGAAATCGGGTGAAACCATCTCCGAAATCGCCGACCGCTATGGCATCAGCACCAACCGGCTGCTGGAGCTCAACGGGATCCGCGACCCCAAGGGCCTCCAGGTTGGCAGCCGCATCACCGTGCCCACCGCCGGGCCGGCCAAGCCCGCCAAGCCGCCGGTGCTGCCGGCCATCACCTCTGCCCAGGGCAAGGCCCTCAGCCACACCGTGCGCCCCGGCGACACCCTCTCCGACATCGCCAACACCTATGGGGTGCCGGTGGAGCGGATCGCGTCCCTCAATGGCCTCAAGGACCCGGACAACCTGGTGCCGGACACCCAGCTGAAGCTGCGCAACCCACCCCCGGCGCCCAAGCCGGCCGCCAAGCGCGCCAGCCGCCCCCCAGCCAAGGCCGCCAGCAAGCCCGCCGCCAAACCGGCCA
>CAMAVE010000135.1 GCA_945861595.1 Synechococcus sp. UW140 | reverse complement strand
CTCAAAATCTCGTCGCTGGTGGGCAGATTCTCAAAATTGAGGTCAACAATGGGGCCAAGCAGGTTGAGTACACCAAAACCGATGGCACCGTTATCAAGCCGAACTTACGCCCCAGCTCAGGTCAAATCAGCGGGGACGTAACCTTCAACCGGATGCAGGCACCCCCCAGCCTGAACAACCAGTCTTCGAAACTGAAGATCGGTCAAACCGGCCTCGACTTCAGCCTCAATGTGGATTCGTCCTCGGCAGGGGCCAATACGGGCCGCGCCATCGTTGACCTTGATCCACTCTTGGATGGCCTGGAATTAACCACTGGAGCTACCAAAAAACGGCTGGCCTATTTCGTCTACGACTCATCAGGTGGCGAAACCTCGCCAACGGCCACGGCCTTCACCTATGACCCGGTGAAGAAAGCCGGCGCCCGCTTCTATGACCTCGATGGCAATGGCTCCGCCGACACCGCCGACCTCCAGTTTGTTGACGGCGGCTATGGCGACAAGGATGGGGTGAAAAATGGCGTGATTGTCGATCCCTCCGCCGCCGGTGCCGTGGACATGAACGCCATCTTTACGGCCTCGGCCAATAGCCTCACCGTCGGCGACCCAACCGACACCAGCTCACCGGCCGCCCTGGTCGTGCGCGCCAGCCTCAGCTCCCGCTCCAGCACGGTGAACCAGATCGGCTACGTCGCTCTGGATGCCAGCGAATCGCTCAGCCTCAGCTATGACCTGGTGAAGGAACGGGGCACCCTCCTGTTTGGAACCCTGCAAAACAGCGATGTTCCAAATATCTCCTCAATGAGCTTCCAGCGGGACATCAACTTGATCAATGGTCAGAAGTTGATGTTCTTCGAAGTGGTGGATAACACCCTGGAAGCCCTGCTCAAGAGTGGCAGCCTCGACTCCAGCTTCCGCACCCTTGATATCACCAAGCTGACAGACAGCACTGCCACCGCAGGCAAGGGCGGCAGCATGTTGAACCTCCTCTTGAGTAGCGATGTGTCGGGCCTCGGTGAATTGATCTCAAGCCAGATGGGTGATGCGCCTGTGTTTGATTTCAGCAGCCTTTCAGGTCAAACCCTCACCGGTGATGTCCTGATTGCCCGCGAGGCCTCCTACGATTCCACCATTGGCTTCTACAAACTGGAGCGCAGTGATGGTGCCGTGCGCGACAGCCTCACCGATACCCTGATCATGCCTGGCGAGGTGGGTTATGCCGCAGCCGCCCTGCGATCGACCAACCTGTTCAGCGGCTTTGGCACCTTGGCCACTGCCAACGGGGTCAACAAGACCGCAACCCTGGAGGCCTTCAAGGATGCCGGTCTCCTAGCTCCCTTCGCCAGGGTGGCCACCACCGGGGAGACCTACTTCTCCTTCGGTGCGGCCAACAGCGATGGACTCAACCACTTCCGGGTGCTGGGTTCAGGAATCCTGGGTCTGGAGGACATCAAGGGTGGGGGCGACCGCGACTTTGATGACCTGATCGTTCGCTTCAACTTCAGTCTCAGCACGGGCACCTTGGCCTGAGGCCAGGTCCTTGGAGTGAATCCCCTGACGGCCTTAGGGGCGCCAGGGGATTGGTTGGGGACCCAGGCTCCAGGTCACCCCATTCAATTCACCCATGGGCTGGAGTTACTGCCCTAAGAGCAACAGCAAACTGCGCACCACCTTGGCCGCCAGCACGCTGCTCACCCCACTGGGATCCAGCTGGGGCGCCAGTTCCACCACATCGGCGCCCACCAGCTGGTGGTGGCGCAGTTCATCCACCAGAACGGCGAAATCCTTCCACAGGAAGCCCCCCGGTTCCGGGGTGCCGGTGCCGGCCATCACGGCGGGATCGAACCAATCGAGGTCGACGGTGAGATAGAGGGGCCTGCCCCGCAGGGCCGCTAAGGATTCGGCCATCCGCTCAATCGCCACCAGGCGGCCCGTGTGGCGCAGCTCGCTGAACTCCGCGCGGGTGCCGCTGCGGATGGCGATCTGCAACAGGTCGCCACTGGGGAGCACCTCCAGGCAACGGCGCATGGCGCAGGCATGGCTGTGCTGGTTGCCCAGCCAGTCGTGGCGCAGGTCGGCATGGGCATCGAGCTGCACCAGGGCCAGCTCCGGGTAACGCTCGGCCACGGCCGCCACGGCGCCGCTGCTGATCGAATGTTCGCCGCCCAGCATCAAGGGCTTGAGCCCCAGGTGCAATACCGCCTGGGTTGCAGCCTTGACGGCTGCCACCACCGGCTCAGGAGCGCCGAAGGGGATGGCCACGGCGCCCAGGTCGGCGAAGGCCAGCTCTTCGAGGTCGCAGTCGAGCTGGGGGTCGTAGCTCTCGAGGCCCGAGCTCACCTCCCGGATCGCCGCCGGACCAAAGCGGGTGCCGGGCCGAAAGGAGGTGGTGCCGTCGTAGGGCACGCCGAACAGGCCCACCCGGCAGCCGGCCGGATCGCGGCGGCTGGCCATGTAGATGGCGCCTTCGGTTTCAAACAGCTCGGCCAGGAGCTCGGCGGCGGGACGGTTGGGGGACTCGGGGCTGGTCAAGGCAAGCGGCTCTTGGCGGAACCCAATCTTGACGGGGCCCCCTCAGGCGTTCAAGGCCCGCTCGATCGCCGCCGGCACGGCCTCGAAGGCGCCCCGCTGCCAGCGGGGCGACCAGATCTCACAACCTGCGGCAACCGAGGCGGCGCGATCGGCCTGGGGCTGGAGATAGGGGCGTCCATCGCGGGCGGCGAAGGTCCAGCTCCACCAGCCGCTCGGATACATGGGCACCCAGCCATACATCGGATCGGCCTGGCCAAACAGCTCGCGCAGCAGCAGCACCATGTCCAGGTGCACCTGGCGGAAGGCTTCGGGCGATTCGCTTTGGGTGGCGAAGACACCACCCGGCTTGAGGATGCGGCGGCAGTGTTCAAAGAAGGCGCGATTAAACAACCCTTCGGCGGGGCCGGCCGGATCGGAGCCATCCACAATCACCACGTCGTAGCTGGCGTCAGCAGCATTAGCAGCCCAGGCGATGCCATCGCCAATGGTGAGCCGTAGGCGCGGATCGCTCCAGGCACCCGCGCCCAGGCTGGGCAGGTGTTTCTGGCTGAGTTCCACCACCAGGCCATCGATTTCCACCATGTCGAGCTGTTGCACACCGGGATGGCGCAGGCATTCGCGGGCGGTGCCGCCGTCACCGCCGCCGATCACCAGCACCCGCTCGATCGAGGCCGCCCCGCAGAGGGCCGGGTGCACCAAAGCCTCGTGGTAGTGGCGCTCCTGGCGCTCGGCCGTCATCCAGCAGCCATCGAGCAGCAGGCCCTTGCCATAGCGCTCGCTCTCGATGATCGTCACCCGCTGGAAGGGGCTCTCGGCCTCGGCGATCACGGAGCCGGCCAGGCCGTAGCGCACGCCGTCAAACACCTC
>CAMAVE010000134.1 GCA_945861595.1 Synechococcus sp. UW140 | reverse complement strand
AGGTGGTGGTGGCGATGGAGGCCGGCCCAATCAATGGGGCCATGCTGACAACTTAGGGTGCCGCAGGTGGTGATCAGGGGCTCCAGCCAGGCCACCACCCGAAAGGACCGGTGGGCCAGCAGGCGGTGATAGCCAAGGGTGACGCCGATGCAGGCGGTGAGCCAATAGAGCACCAGCAGCACCGCCAGGGCCAGGGGACTCCAGAAGCGGGGCAGCAGGGCCCAGAGGGCCAAGGAGTGGATCACCACCATGAAGCCCACCGTGCCCCAGCTGGTGCGCAACTGACTTGGCACGATCGGAATCACCGCCAACCGCTGGGGAGACGCGGCTGAAGACGTTGCCATGGTCACGCGATTCCCTCAAGTTGCACGCCAGTGGCTTCCATCGGTTGGCAGAACTGGTGCACCAGCAGCCCGGCAAAGCGAAGCTTGAGCCCCAGGTTTTTCAGGAAACGGCCCGGCGTGGCCGGCTGCTCGCCAAGGGCTTGCATCTGCCGGAAGGTGTCTACCAACTGGTCGCGCAATTGCACGTAACGGGTTCCTTCGAACGTAAACACATAGGGGAAGGCCCGGCGCGCCGTGCGGTTGGTCTGCCGCATCACTTCGGCATCGAAGCGGGCCGGGTCGATGCCCAGCAGGGTGTAGAAGCTGCCGCGCTCACAAACCGTGAGGCTGTGGGTGAGAAACACCGACCAGAGGAAGAAGCGGCTGAGCAGGCGACCGCGCAGGCCCTGGCGCAGCTCGGGCCAGCAGCGAATCAGCATGTTGAAAATATCGCCGTGGCGATTTTCGTCCTGGCACCAGGGCTCAAAAAAATCAAAGAGTGGTGCAACGCTATTTTCCGGGTGGGCCTTGAGATGGCGATCGATCAGGATGTAGCGCCAGTAGCCAATCTTTTCGGACAGAAAAACGCTGTACAACACCCAACTCAGCGGGAACCAGGTGATCGGCCGCTTGCCACTGAGGCTGGGCAGGTCAATTTCGATGCCTTCGGCCACCAGGGCCCGGTTGAGGAAGCCGGCATGGCGGGCCTCATCGCGGGCCATCAGTTGGAACAGGCGGCCCAATTCGGGCCGGCTGGCCTTGAACAGGCGACGGGAGAGCTCCTTAAACAACAAAAAACCGGAAAATTCCGACACGCAGGAGCGCACCAGGTAGCTCTCGTAGGCCTCCTTTTGCACCGCCGTGAGCTCGCGCAGCCGATCGAGGGGCGCCTTACGATCGAAGTGCTCCCGGTTGTAATCGGCCTCCATCTCGGCCAGCATCGCCTCGAATGCGGCCCGCTGGCCGGCCAGATCGGTGCTGGCGGCCTTGGCGATTTCGGTGGTGTAGAAGCGCGGCGTCAGCAGGTCTTCGCGCAGGTGGGGAGCAGGTCCGGCGGCGGCAGCGACGGATCCGGCAGCCTTGGCAAGGGTGGTGGTCATGGCGAACGGCAAACAGAGGAGTGGGGGCTGATTCAGGGCTCAGGACTGGCCCCGGGCCCGGGCTTCGGCGCGGCGATAGGCGATCGCATCGACCCCATGGCGGTGCTGGTGGAACCACTCCTGCAGGTCCATCAGCCAGGGCAGGCGGGCGCCCCGCAGGGTCTGGCCCACGGCCCAGCCGTCGGCGGCCAGGGTTAGCGCCTGGCGGTGGGAGCTGCGGTGGCCGCCACAGAAACTGTGCAACCGGCTCAGCCAGCGCTCCTCCAGCCGCAAATGGAAGCCGAGCTGGCGCAGCAGGCGCCCACAGTCCTGCCGGTCGGCGTCGAGCTGTTGGGGGCTGCGCCCTTCGTCTGGCACGGCATGGCGCTCGATCAGGCCTGTGAGCAGGGACTCCAGCCGATCGTGTTGGCGCTCCAGGAGCTGGGCTTGCTGGGCCCACTGCCGGGGGAGGGTGGGGGAGGGGGCGTCCAGGACCAGGGCAGACATCGCGGCAGGCATCGAACTGACGGAACCATATCATCACAGCACCGTGATACTGTTAATCAATGAACCAATGTCACTGTGGCAGCCTGATTCCGTCTAATGATGGCTAGCTTGCGTGCCGGCGCCAGCCCAGGCCAGGTCCCCAGACCCACGCCCGGGGCCGCCAGCTCCCCCGCAGCCCCTTCCCCCACCGCCCCCGCATCGATGGAAGCCCTCGCTGAATACCTCAAGGTTTTTTCCGAGCAGAACCGGCTGGCGGTGCTGGAAGCCTTGCGCGACGGCCCCCTCAACGTCAGTGCAGTGGTGGACAAAACCGGCCTGAGCCAGGCCCTGGTCTCCAAACACCTCAAGCTGCTGACGATTGCGGGGGTGGTGCTCCGCCGCCCCGAAGGCAACCTTGTCTTCTATGACGTCAGTGACGATCGGGTGTTCGACCTGCTAGATCGGGCCGACACCCTGCTGACGGCGACCCTCCGCCAGCAGCTCGATGCCCTGGTGGCCGCCCTTTGATGGCATCCCTGCCCACCTCCCTGGAGGAGCTGCGGCAGGCCCTGGAGCGGGGAGAACGCCGTTTCCTGGGTTTGGTCCTCGATGACATCGACGGCATTGACCTGGATCTATCGGGCTGTGACCTGAGCGGCAGTTGTTTTCGCGAGGCCCGCTTTGGCCATGCCCACCTGGGTGGCGCCCGGATCGAAGCCTGCTCGTTTCAGCAGGCCCTGCTCTGGGGCGCCGACCTCTCCGACGTGCGCGCCGCCCGCTCCCTCTGGCATGAGGCCGACCTCTCGGGCTCACGCCTGCAGGGGGCCGACTTCCGTGGGGCCTGGCTGCACCGCTGCTGCCTTCGGGGGGTTGTGGCGGCCGGCAGCTCCTGGCAGAACGCCCGCATGGTGGAAGCCGATTTCCGCTCGGGCCTCGACCAGCTCACGGATCTCGGCAAGGCCGATTTCCGCGGCGCCGACCTCAGCTTTGCCCTGTTCCAGGGGGCCCAGCTCGGCGGCGCCGACCTGCGGGACACCTGCCTGTATGGCGCCAACCTGGCCGCGGCCCAGCTGGAGGGGGCCGATCTGCGCGGCTGCGACCTGCGCGACTGCCGCCTCACGGGCGCCCACCTGGCCGGGGCCCACCTGGAGGGCAGCCTGTTGAGCGAGCAACAGCTGGCCGAGGTGCCGTTGGAATCGCCCTAGGCCTCCAGCACAACCCTCCATGAAACCCATTCAAGGCAACCGCTCGGCGCCAGCTTCGGCCCCACCAGCAGGCGACATAGGTTGAGGCAACCCGATCCCTCGCCGCTCCTACCCATGGCCTCCCCCTTTGACCTGGTGGTGCTTGGCGCCGGCTCCGGTGGCCTGGCCGCCGCCAAACGGGCGGCCTCCTATGGCGCCAAGGTGGCGATCGTGGAGGGGGATCGGGTGGGCGGCACCTGCGTGATCCGCGGCTGCGTGCCCAAGAAATTATTGGTTTACGGCGCAGGCTTTCGCCACAGCCT
>CAMAVE010000133.1 GCA_945861595.1 Synechococcus sp. UW140 | reverse complement strand
AAAAGGAGCACCTTGGCAACTGGCTGTCCCAGCTCAATGAACGGGAACAAAAAATCATCAAAATGCGATTTGGGCTGGAGGGCAGTGAGCCCCTCACCCTGGCCGAAATTGGCCGTCAGATCAATGTGTCCCGCGAGCGGGTGCGCCAGTTGGAAGCCAAGGCCATCATGAAGCTGCGCTTGATGAGCAATCTCCACCAGGCCGCCTGACTCCACTTTCCTTGCTGGTGTTTGTCCTTCCGCCGCAACAGGGCTTGGTTGCCCAGCTCACCGGGGTACTGGTGGTGGCTGGCTGGCTGGCCCTGCTCAGCGCGGCGGCCCTACTGCTGCGCCACCGCTGGCCCGAGCAACGGGAGTGGAGCCGCAAGCTGGTGCACATCGGGGCCGGACCGGTGGTGCTGATCGCCTGGGCCTTCGGGGTGGACCAGCTGATCGCGGTGCCCGCCGCCGGCACCATCACCCTGCTGGTGGCCCTCAATCACCGGGTGCGGGTGCTGCCGGCGATCGAGGATGTGGAGCGGCGCAGCTACGGCACGATCGCCTACGGCGCCTCGATCACCCTGCTGCTCTGGCTCTGGTGGCCCACCCATCCCGCCACGGTGGCGGCCGGTGTTCTGGTAATGGCGTTCGGTGACGGTCTGGCCGGTCTGCTGGGGCCAATGATCCCCTCGCCCTCCTGGACGGTGTTCGGCGAGCGTCGATCCCTGGCGGGCACCGGCGCGATGGCCCTGGCCAGCCTCACGGTGCTGCTGGCCCTGGCAAAACTGGGAGGGGCCCCGGCGCCCGCACCGGCGGAGATCGTGCTGATCACCCTGGTGGCCACGGGTCTGGAGCAATGGGCCCTGCTGGGCATCGATAACTTCAGTGTGCCGATGGCGGTGGCCGGCCTGTGGCGGGTGCTGAGCTGATGGGACCCATAGAGAGGATTCTGATCGGTCTGGCCCTGGTGGCGATCCTGCTGGGCCTGCGGCTGGCCACCCGCCGTTTCCGCCTGCCACCACCGCCCCTGTTGCTGCCGCTGGTGGCGGTGGTCCTCTGGTGCCTGCTCGGCAACATCGCTCGGCCCGCAGGGCTGCAATGGCTCGGCGCCGTGGACGAACTGGCAACCGCCTATGCCCTGATTGCCCTGCTGGCCTGGCTGGCCCTGGAGTGCCCAGAGGCCCTGGGCTGGTGGCGGCCTGTCGCCAAGATCCTGCGCGACCTGCTCAGCCTGGGCCTTTCGGCCCTGGCCACGGTGCTGGTGCTGCAGCGCCTGGCCAACCTCAACCTGGTGGGCCTGGTGACCACCTCGGCGGTGCTCACCGCTGTCATCGGCCTGGCGGCCCAGGAATCGCTCAAGGATCTGTTCGCCGGCATCGAACTGCAGCTGGACCCGCCCTTCCGGGAGGGGGACTGGATCAGCGTCGGTGTCGAGAGCGGCACGGTGGAGTCGCTGCACCTGATGAGCACCCGCCTGCGCCGCACCGATGGCTCCACCGTGATCCTGCCCAACAACACGTTGGCGGACAACCCGATGCAGCGAATCAACCAGTTCGAACCGGTGGGGAATCGCTTCCAGATCTCCCTGGGCTACGAGATCCCGCCGGCCCGGGCGCGCCAGTTGCTGATGCGGGTCATGGCCGACAACCCCCTGGTGCTTCAGGAACCGCCGCCGGAGGTCTGGATCAGCGCCTACGACGATTCCCTGGTCCGCTACGAACTGCTGGCCGCCCAGCAGGGCGCCTCGGAAGAGGCACGACTGCGGCTGCGCAGCGAACTGCTGGAGCAGATCTGGTACGCCTTGGAGCGGCAGGGCTGGGAGCTGCCCTACCCGGTGCGGATGCTGAAGCGCCACCAGACCCAGCGCGATCCGGCCCACCCCACCGGTGTGGATGCTTCGCTGACGGCGGAACTGCTGCGGCGCAGCTGGCTGTTCGCCCAGCTGGATCCCGAGCAGGTGAACCGGCTCGCTCCGGAAGTGCGCTGCCTGCGCTTCGGCTCAGGCGAAACGATCGTGGGCGAGGGGGAGGAGGGCGAAGCCCTGTTCCAGGTGGTGGATGGCGAGGTGGAGGTGTTCAAGGACGACGGCTCCCCGTTGGGGCGGTCGGTGGCGGTGCTGGGCCGTGATCAGATCTTCGGGGAGATGACCATGTGTACGGGCGAACCCCGCACGGCCACCGTGCGTTCCCGGGGCGAATGTGTGTTGCTGGAGGTGGATCGGGACGACTTCATGCCCCTGGTGGAGGACGACTCCGGCGTGCTGGATGCCCTGGCGGCGATCGTGGGCCAACGGCGCTCGGAGCTGGAGAAGCTCTCCTCGCCGGATGCGGCCAGGCGCCAGACCTCGATCCTGGAGCGCATGCGCGACCTGTTCGGCATCCAGGTCGACTGAGCCGGCCGCAGGCCCTGGACTGGCTGCGGCCGAGGTGGGCTCAGGCCCGCAACAGCTGCTCGCAGCGGAATTCCCAGTCGCGCTGGGTGCCGATCCCCGCCACGAGCATCCGCCCGGCCGGCTCCTCCCGCAGCCGCAGCTGCCACTGGCGGATCACATCGGCCCGCTCCATCCAGACGTCAGCACCAGCCGCTGGATGGCCTCGCCGTCCCTGCTGCGGCCCGTGCGGTGTCGAGGGCCCAGCCCAGCAGATCATCTAGCTGGAACGGGCGGAAGCCGCCGTAGATCGGGCCGGGGGAAGCGGAATTCTGTTCTAGGTAAAACAGCTGCAAGGGATCCGACAACCCGCAGAACTGCAGGAGATAGGACATCAGCGAACCTTGTTGATCTTGCCGACCCAAAGGTACCCAGGGCGCGCCAGTCAGCTGTTCATCAAGAACAGTCTGTTGCAGACGATCTAATCAGCACTCGCATCATCAGAGTGCTGATTCGCCTCTCAGGCCAGGGCAAGGCTTCGGGCCTGGGCCTGCTGGACGGCCTCGGCGAGTTCAACCAGCAGGCCCAGGGTGGTGTCCAGATCGATGCAGGCATCCGTGATGCTCTGGCCGTAGGTGAGCTGGGAGAGGTCGGCGGGGATCTTCTGGTTGCCGGCCACCAGGTGGCTCTCGATCATCACGCCCATGATGTGGCGCGATCCCGCCACCAGCTGCTCACCCACCTGGGCGGCCACCTCGCTCTGGCGCCGGTAGTCCTTATTGGAATTGCCGTGGCTGCAATCCACCATCAGCCGGGGCGGCAGGCCGTCCTTGGCCAGGGCGTCGGCTGCTTCCTGCACCGCTTCGGCGTGATAATTGGTGCCGCGTTTGCCGCCGCGCAGCACCAGGTGGCCATCGGGGTTGCCGGTGGTGGTGACGATGGCGGCGTGGCCTTCGTGGTTGATGCCAAGGAAATGGTGGGGCCGGGCGGCGGCCTCCATGGCGTTGATCGCCGTGATCGCACTGCCATCGGTGCCGTTCTTGAAGCCGATCGGCATCGACAGCCCCGAGGCCATTTCCCGGTGGGTCTGGCTTTCGGTGGTGCGGGCGCCAATCGCCGTCCAGCTGATCAGGTCGGCGATGTA
>CAMAVE010000132.1 GCA_945861595.1 Synechococcus sp. UW140 | reverse complement strand
GCGGTGGTTCACAGCTGGCGCCGCAGTGGCGCCCATGCCCTGATGTTAGCCAGCGCTGCTGTGGTGAGCACCCCGATTGCGCTGCAGCACCACTGGCATACCAGTGGACTTTGGCTCATTCTGACGCCCTTTCTGGTGATGCAGCCCGTTGTGAAAGACTCCTGGCGTGTTGCCTTGCATCGCTCCCTCGGAACCCTGGCTGGAGTGGTGTTGGTGATTGGCCTGGCTCTTGCCCTGCCTCCCAGCGTTCCCCTGCAACTACCGGCCATCGCTGCGGCCTTGATCACCGTTCTGATTGCTGTCAAAAAAGGCCATCGTGCCTTGATGATCACCACTTTCACGGTCACGATCGTGCTGTTCAACAGCCGGGTCGATACCCTGCTTGTGATGGCAGACCAACGGGTGCTGGCTTCTGGCCTCGGGATTGCCATTGCGCTGGGTCTGATGGCGTTAGCCCACCCAATCGAACACCGTTTCAGGCGAATGAATCAGCGTATCGCTCCCCATTCATGAGTCTCATAACGCTGCGCTCTACAGCCTGCGCTACCTAAAGGCAGTCAATTGTCATCTCGATTGCACGTAGAGCCCGGTTTGGTATTTAGTTTTTGCTGGTTTGGAGGTCGGATTTT
The DNA here is from genome assembly GCA_945861595.1 of Synechococcus sp. UW140. Lineage (GTDB taxonomy): Bacteria > Cyanobacteriota > Cyanobacteriia > PCC-6307 > Cyanobiaceae > BAIKAL-G1. Next base: position 3,019 of record CAMAVE010000132.1, on the reverse strand, counting down.
GACCGTTTAGGATTCATCTGTTTAAAAGTTGACATTGTACTCGTCTTTCCATTGCATCAAAGCTATCAAATCGGATTTACCTTAGCTACGATCTTGCCACGGATGGTGCGTTTTGAGAGGCGGGTGAGGGCCTCTGGAATTTGCTCCAATGTGATCACTTCTGTGACCATTGGATTGATCGCCCGGCTACTCGTGAAGTCCGCAAATCGTCGTCCGGTCACTCCGAGCCTGTCGATTGCTTGAGTGTTCCCGGATCGATACACGCCGCCGAGGGCAATGTCATGCACGGAGAGGGCCTGGCCTAGCCGCTTGAACTTGTCGAGATCCGGCAACTGGGCAACGCAAGCAATGGCACCGTTAAATGCCAGCATGTCCAGCCCTTCGGTCGCCGTTGCGGTGCCAACGGTGTCGATAATGGCGTCAACCCCTTTGCCGTTGGTGATCTCGGCGATGCGTTCGATGGTTGATTCGGTGGTGTAGTCAATGCTGCATGAAGCGCCAAGGGAAATCACCCACTCGGCGTTCCGAGCAGCGGCCGTTGTGATCACGTCTAAGCCAAGCTTGGCTGCAATCTGAATGGCGAAGCCACCCACACCACCGGCGCCGCCTTGGACGAGAATCGTTTGGCCGCTCTGGATATGGAGTTTTTCAACCAGGGCTTGATAGGCGGTGAATCCTGCGCAAGGAAGGGCCGCCGCATCGATTGCAGAGAGTCCTTGGGGCGTGCGCACTAGGGTGCGGGCCGTAGTCACGGTGAATTCTGCAAAGCCACCAGGACGCCCATAGTTGCCGTGATAAAAAACGGCTTCCCCTTGTTGCCAGCCTTCAACCCCTTCGCCCACGGCATCGATCACCCCTGCCACATCGAGGCCGGGGATAAAGGGATAGCGCCAACTGCTGACCCCGCCCGCCATCATCTTGTAATCGACCGGATTGAGGCCTGCTGCTTGCACTTGCACCCTCACCTCGCCTGGCCCCGGCTGGGGAATCGCGACCTCGCCCACCCGCAGGGTTCCAGGGGCACCCGGAGAATCGAGTAACAGGGCTTTCATTGGCATCCGATTCCCAGAGTGATTGATCGGTCAGGCGACTTTACTTGCTTTGATTCTTCGCTTTGTTTTTCGCCTTAATCCTTTTCTCTAAACCTTGATTGCCCCCTTGTCCAAGGCAGTGGACCCGTCTAGTCAGCCCCACTGTCCGGTATCTGAATCCCGTTCATGGCCAGCCAGCTAGCAGCGCCATGCCCTTCGGACTGGCTGGTTGTACGGTCGGCCCATGAAGGACAAATGCTGGGTTTGGTTCAAGGGTTCTGCCAGTTGGCGGCCTGGTTTTGTGGCATCACCCTCGCCCAAGCCTGACCACGTGCTGGTGGAGGCCATGGAGTTTGTGCCCTGCACCCTGCCCCTCTGGCGAGTGGCCTACAAGGAGCCGGCTGACCTGAGCCAGGGACCCGTCGTGCCGGAAGGGGCCGTTTGGAAGGCCTGAGCTGCAGGACCTGGGCTGCAGTCTTGTCGTCTTAGAAGCTCGCCTTAGGACCTTGACTCGCTCGCCATGGCTGGAAGAGGCTTGGCCACTCCACATTCAGGGATGCGGCAGCTCACCACCGCTGTGCCCGTCCTGTTGGGCCCCTGCCTGGCAGCCCTTGGCCCTTTCTGCCAGCTGGCATCAGCGGCCACGGTGGTTTCGATCGGCGATGGCGACACGATCAGCGTGCTCGAGCGCGGGCAGACGCTCAAGGTGCGCCTGGCTTGCATCGATGCACCGGAAACGGCCCAAAGACCCTTTGGGTTGGCCAGTCGCAACCACCTCAGGTCCCTGTTGCCCCTTGGCTCCACGGTGAGCCTGCGCGTCAAGGCGCTGGATCGCTATGGGCGCTCCGTGGCTGAGGTATTCAGCAGGGGCTCGATCAATTTGGCGATGGTTCAGCTCGGTCAGGCATATGTCTATCGCCCGTACCTGGGCCGTTGTGATCGGGGGGCCTACTTGGCGGCGGAACGGCAAGCACAGTCCCAGCGCCTGGGCGTGTGGGCAGTGCCTGGGGGGATCACGCGGCCCTGGGATTTCAGGCACGGCGGAGCGGGTCAGCGCCGCTTTGCAACCCAGCCAGCCCCGCTCACGCCAATCCGGACGGTGGCTAGCCCGCATGCTCTTCTGCCAAGCGGTGGCGCCTACACCTGCACTCAGATCGGTTCCTTTGCCCGGGCCCAGGACTTGCTGCGGCAGGGGCACAGCGACCTCGATCGCAATGGCGATGGGGTGGCTTGTGAGTCGCTGCGCTGATGGGGCCTTCTTGCCAGGCTTGGCGAGCACTCCTTTGAAGCCATGGTTGCGGCCGTCTTGATCCTGGTCGTGCTGGTGGGGGTGGGCGCTGGGCTCAATCCCAGCCGCGAGCAATTCGCCTGGTTCCTGCGCCTGCGGCGACCCGCCTGGTTGGTGTTTGAAGGCCTGATCCCGGGGATCTGGCTCGTGATCTATGTCTGTTTCTACGGATCAGCGCTACTGGCCTGGAGGGCTAGTTGGAGCTGGGGGTTGATGGGCGGCTATTTAGGCCTGTTGCTGCTGGTTCAGAGCTACACGTGGTTGATCTGCCGCACTCGCAGCCTGGCCAGAGGCACCGCCATCGGCCTGGCCGGCTGGCTGTGGGGTGGGGCCCTCACCGTTTTGGTGTTGGGCCCCTCGCCGTTGGCAGCTTTGCTGCTGCTGCCGTTTTTGCTTTGGAGTCCGCTCGGCACCCTGGTGACCTGGCAAATGCAGCGCCTGAACCGCACAGAATGATCTGCAACTGGTGCTAATGCGCTCCCCCACGGGGCGCCTGACTGCACGGCCTGCGCGCTGCGAGCGAGACTGAGTTCCACGATGATGCCGGCCATCCCCCTGGTTCCGCTGCCAGTGCCCCTGCTGATTCGCCCGTTTGCGGCGGACGATTGGCCCGGGGTTTGGCGTTTACTCGAACCTGTCTTTCGCGCTGGTGACACGTTTCCCCACGATCCAGCGATCAGCGAGCTCGAAGCCAGGCGGT
>CAMAVE010000131.1 GCA_945861595.1 Synechococcus sp. UW140 | reverse complement strand
GGCCGAGGAGTGGGGCATCTTTTGCGGGGCCCTGCCGGTTCTGGGGCGATGTGATTGGCCGGCTACGGGTATGTTGTCGGAGCGGAGATTGCGACTTGTGGATCTGCGAACGATCATGGATGCAAGATAGTTGCTGTAATTAGGACCCGACTGCTATTAGCATTTATTCAGTATTTGAGCATGTATCACTATGGGACTATCATTAAGGCTCGGCAAGTATTGCTGGGCAATGACGATGGATTGGACCTTTAGCCTGCGGGAAACGACTGGCGCGGTGGTGGCGGCAACCTAGTGCTAACCAAAAATGCCGCCGCTACCAGTGCCGCTGAAGCCGCCAAGCAGGCCTGCATACCGCCAACCACAAATAGCGCTCCAGAGAGAAGCGTGCCGATGAGGCGACCAGCGGCATTGGCCATGTAGTAGAAGCCGACATTGAGGCTCACCGATTCAGCATCGGTGTAAGCCAAAATCATGTAGCTATGAATGGAAGAATTCATGGCAAACACCACCCCAAACACCGCCAGGCCTACGACAATCGCCACCCCTGGATGCCCTACCTGACGCCAGAGAGCCAGGGCAATCAGGGCCGGGATTGCGGTAAGCACGGCGCTCCAAAACTCAACTGCCTTGACGCCCGGCGGGGCGCTTTGGCCCCAGGCTCGCCGTAAGGCCGGAGCTGAAGCCTGCACGATGCCGTAGCCGATCACCCACAGGCCCATGAAGCCGCCAACCTCCCAGAACTTCCAACCCAGGACGGCTTCGAGAAACACCGGCAGCGCCACTACGAACCAGACATCGCGGGCACCGAAGAGAAAGAAGCGCGCCAAGGAGAGCCCATTGATGCCGCGGCTTTTGGAGAACAGGGCAGTGAAGCCAGGTTTTGTCTTCATGCGGCCCATGTCGGCCGGTAGCACCAGGGTGCCGCAGAAGGCCAGTAGCAGGCAGCCGGCCATCACCGCCACGGCTGCGTTGAAACCAATGGTGGCAAGCAGCACGCCGCCGAGGAAGAAGCCAACCCCCTTGAGGGCGTTCTTGGAACCAGTGAGTATCGCCACCCAACGAAACAGTTGTTGTTCGCCCTGCTGCTGATCGTTTGGGGTTTCTGGAACCACGGTCTTGATGGCACTTTTGGCGCTCATCTTGTTGAGATCCTTGGCGATGCCGCTGATGGCCTGGGCCACCATCACGTAGGCCACGCTCCACCATTTTGGCCAGCTGTCGGCCACCGGGATCAACATCAGCAGGGCCGCCACCTGCAGCAAGGTTCCCGTCCAAAGGGTGAGGCGTAGGCCGAACCTTCCCCCCAGCCAGCCGCCGTAGAGGTTGGTGAGCACCCCAAAGAACTCATAGAAGAGAAAGAGCAGGGCAATTTCGAGGGTGCTATAGCCGAGCGCATGGAAGTGGAACACCACCAGCATGCGCAGGGCCCCATCAGTGAGGGTGAAAGCCCAGTAGTTGGCCGTCACGATCATGTATTGCTGCAGAGCTGACAGTCCTGGCATGGCTGGCCTTTTAGGCGGGAGCAACGGGGTGGGTTCTGGTGTTGTCATGGTGGGAACGCTGCCCTGATCCAGCGAAATCAGCGCTCGTCAAGCAAGGCCACATGGCACACCAAATCCGCCATGCGTGAGCTGTAGCCCCATTCGTTGTCGTACCAGGCATACACTTTCAGCTGGGTGCCGTTAACCACCATCGTGGAGAGACCATCAACGATGGCGCTACGGGCATCGTTGACGTAATCGACGGACACCAGCGGCCGGGTTTCATAACCAAGGATGTCGCGTAGGGGGCCATTAGCAGCCTCTTCAAAAGCTCGGTTGACCTCTTGCACCGTGACGCTGCGTTTGAGCTCGAACACGGCATCCGTGAGCGAGGCATTCAATAGCGGTACCCGCACGGCATGGCCGTTCAGCTTGCCTTGCAGTTCCGGGAAGATCATGCCAATGGCCTTCGCTGACCCCGTGGTGGTAGGAATCAGGCTTTGGCTGCAGGAGCGCGCCCGGCGCAGGTCGCTCTTGAAGGCATCGACCACCACCTGGGTGTTGGTCCCATCGTGGAGGGTGGTGATCGAGCCGTGTTCGATGCCGAAGCTTTCGTGCACAACCTTCACCACTGGCGCTAGGCAGTTGGTGGTGCAGGAAGCGGCGGTCGTTAGGCGGTGGAGGTTGGGGTCGTAGAGGTGGTGGTTGATGCCGTAAACAATGTTGAGTGCTTCGGCGCCGGCGATTTCGCCCTTCACGGGGCAAGCCACCACCACACGCTTAAGGCCCACCTGATCGAAGTAGGGCTGCAGGGTTTCCGGTGTCTTGAACTTGCCGCTGCATTCGAGCACCATCTCGACCCCAGCCTGGCGCCAGGGCACAGCAGTGGGGTCTTTCTCCTGGCTGTAGCTCAAAGGAGTGGTGGCAACAGAAAAGCCACCGGTCGTTGCTTGAACGGCCTGATGCCAGCGGCCATGCACCGAGTCAAACGCCAGCAGGTGGGCAGCGGCATGAGCATCGCCGGCGGGATCATTGACGTGCACCAGCTCGATGCCGGGCCGATCCCAGAGGGCACGGAAGACAAGGCGGCCGATGCGGCCAAAGCCGTTGATGCCGATTTTCATGGGAGGGAGCGCAAGAGCGCCGGCCGACGGCCCTACCATAGATCAATAAAAGTTGATTGAACCTCGGTCCCGTGTCCATGCCCTGGCGTTTGCGCCGACAGCCCCCATCCCTTCGGTCCCTCTACCGTCGGCTATTTGGTCGACAGACTCGTGTTAGCTGACCCAGTCCTCTCCACTTTGGAAACCACCGCACCACCTGGCTCAAAGGAGGAGCCGCTTGCAGAAGATCAGGCCCAACGGCTCCTCCGTGCCCTGGCTGAGCCCATTCGCCTACAGGTGCTGGCGGCCCTGCAAAACGGCGAACGTTGCGTCTGTGACCTCACCAGCGACCTGGATCTGGGTCAGTCCAAGCTTTCCTTCCATCTCAAGGTGCTCAAGGAGGCGGGCCTGATCCGCGCTCGCCAGGACGGACGCTGGATCTACTACGGCTTGGAGCCCGCCAGTTTGTTGCTGCTGCGCGACTGGCTGGGCGAGCTCGCTGTCGCGTGCCAATCCCCTGCCCCTCCCTGTTCCTAACTCCCATGGACCATCCCGGCTCCGAGCGCTCCGCGCCTGTTGCTCCCCAGGGCAGGGTGAGCGGCCATCTTTCCCGGCTCGACCAGCTGCTGCCGCTGTGGATTCTGCTGGCGATGGCCTTGGGCCTGCTGTTGGGGCGCCTGGTGCCTGGCCTCCAGACGCTGCTGGGTTCGGTCCAGGTGGGGCACACCTCGTTGCCGATTGCCTTGGGATTGCTGGTGATGATGTACCCGGTGCTTGCCAAGGTGCGCTACGGCGAACTGGGCTCTATGGCCCGTGATCGGCGCTTGCTCAGCATCACCCTCGGACTCACCTGGGCCCTGGAGGAGCGATGGGGCCATGGCCAACCGTTGTCAATGCATGCATCTGTACTAGCAGGTGGTCCATCTTTTGTCTGCTTGGCTCGGGGTACTTGGTTAGCAGGCAGCGCTGCTGCTCGATGGGCCTAGCACTGCCCCGTGCTGAGGGGGGTCGTGTCTTCTGGCCCCAGCTGGCAGGTTTGGCCTCAGGCGTTGGCTTGCTTGCCCGTTCAACGC
>CAMAVE010000130.1 GCA_945861595.1 Synechococcus sp. UW140 | reverse complement strand
GGCGCCCTGCTGGAACTGGACGACGGCCGCCAGCTGATCGACGCCATCAGCAGCTGGTGGGTGACCCTGCATGGCCACAGCGAACCGACCATTGCCGCTGCCATCGCCGCCCAGGCCATCCAGCTGGAGCAGGTGATCTTCGCCAACTTCAGCCATCCGGCCGCCGAAACCCTGGCCAGCCAGCTAGCGGCCCTGAGCGGCCTCGAGCGCCTGTTCTTCTCCGACAACGGCTCCACCGCCGTGGAGGTGGCCCTCAAAATCGCTTGGCAGTGGTGGCACAACCGCTCGGAGGGAGGGGAGGGACCCGCCCGCCAGCAGCTGATCGCCTTTGAGGGCGCCTATCACGGCGACACGGTGGGGGCGATGAGCGTGGGGGAGCGATCACTGTTTTCCGCCCCGTTTGAGCCCCTGCTATTCGGAGTGGCCCGCTGCCCCTGGCCGGCCACCTGGTGGGGCGATGACACGGTGGAGAGCCGGGAACGGCAGGCCCTGAACCACCTGGACCAGCTGCTGGAGGTGCCCACCGCAGCGGTGATCCTGGAGCCCCTGGTGCAGGGGGCCGGGGGCATGGCCATGGTGCGGCCCGAGTTCCTGCGAGCGGTGCAGGAGCGGGTCCGGGCGGCCGGGGCCCTACTGATTGCCGATGAGGTGATGGTGGGCTTCGGCCGCAGCGGCTCCCTGTTCGCCAGCACCAGGGCCGGCCTGCAACCCGACCTGATGACCCTCTCTAAGGGCCTCACCGGTGGCTTCCTGCCGATGGGGGTGACCCTGGCCAGCGAACGGCTGTTTCAGGGCTTCATCGACAACGATCCCGGCTACGCCCGCACCTTCTTCCACGGCCACAGCTTCACGGCCAACCCCCTTGGCTGCGCCGCCGCCAATGCCAGCCTGGCCCTGCTCCAGGCCCAACCGGAGCGCTACCAGGGGTTCGCCGCCAGACATCGGCCCCACCTGGAGCAGCTGGCGGCCCACCCCCGGGTCCATCGGCCCCGGCTCTGCGGCAGCATCGCCGCCTTCGACCTGGCGGTCGAAAAACCGGGCTATCTCCATCCGGCCGGGCGGGAGCTGCAACGGCGGGTGCTGGCCGAGGGAGTGTTCCTACGGCCCCTGGGCCCGGTCGTCTACCTGCTACCGCCCCTGTGTCTCAGCGATGACCAGCTGGAGCGCTGTTACTCGGCCATCCGCCGCGCCCTGGACGACCTCTGAAAGAGGGCCCGCCAGGCCTGGGCCGAAGCCCAGGGTTCCCATTCAGGGACCCGCCAGGATTGCCGCCTCCACATCGGCCCGGGAGAGGCCGTAGGGAAACTGGCGCCGGGCGGCAGCCGTGGCCGAGCCATCACGGGCGCTGCCCGGCTGCCAGACCACGGTGATCTCCTCGACCCCCAGCTCCAGGTCGGCGCTCCAGCCGCCATGGCGCAAGCGCCAGAAGCAGGGGCGCCCCGGCTGCTGAACGGCCCCAAGCACGGCCAACCAGGCCTCAATCGCCGGGAGCGGATGGTTGTAAAGGGGCGTCTGGGCCGGCGGCAAGGAGGGCAGGGACAAGGGCTACGCCAAGGCAGGCTCCAGTCTGGGGTGCTGCCGGGGGCGTCAGGGATCGCGGCCGGTGTGCCCAAGCCAGACCGAAGCAAGGGCAGACCTCGGGGCGAGGAGCAGAGCTGAACGGCGCTGGGCAAGTCCCAACCCAGGCCGTGTCTTCTACGGAAGCGAAGGCGCGTGCCAAGAAGTCGTTTGCAGGGAAGGCCCCAACGACGGCGGCGCGGTCGACTGGAGGAGCGTTGGTTGAGGCAGGGTTGGCTGGGGAACAGCAAGGGACCCGGGATCGGGCTGCGACGACTCCAGGGACTCAAGGGCAGGCCACCAACTGGGTTCGCGCACCAGTTCGGTGCCGCGCAGCCAGGCCAGGCCCACCCCCAGCACCAGGCAGAACACCAAGGCCACGCCCAGCAGCAACAGGGCAAACCACTCGCCCCCGGAAAGGCTGCGCCGCACCGAATCCGGCTTGGGCAGGCCGCCGTCAATGCCCAGGCCGTCACCGCCCAGGCCGCTGACGCCTGGGCCCTTGGCGCCCTGGGCGCCGTTGCCCTGGCGGTTGGCAGCACCTGGGGTGTTGCCAAAGGAACTGGCCGGACCAGCGGGGTGGGCCATGGGGACGGGCCCGCCCTGGGAGGCCGGGCTGCCGTTCTGGGCCGGGCGATTCCCCGGACCGCCCGACGGCGCCGGCGCCGCCCCAGGGGGAGACCCTGGGGCTCCTGGCGGCGTCCTCAGGCCCTGGCCGCCCCGGGCTCGGGCCGCCGCCAGGCTGGCGTCATAGGCGCGGCGCCGCTCCGGATCCAGCAAGGTGACATAGGCCTGGCGTAGCTGGCGGAAGGACTCCTGGGCCACAGCCGCCGGCAAACTGGTGGTGTCGGGATGGAGCCGTTTGCTCTGGCGCCGAAACGCTTGACGCAGCTCCTCAAGGGAGGCGTCCTCGGCCAGCTGCAACAGGGCATAGAAACTGAGCGGAGCCCGGGTCTCCGGCGACCCCTGACCGCCGTTCTGGCGCCCTGGGCTGCCACCGCTGGCTGGGCTGCTGGCTGGGCTGCTGAAATTGCCGGCAGCCACAGTGGTCGCCCCTGGTCTGGTGGATCCTAGGGACCAGCACCGTGTCCCCCGTTGATACCCCGCCAGGATGCCCCCTAACCAAGACACCACCCCATCTGCCATCGCCTCCCCGTTCGCGTCCCCCTCGGAGCTCCTCTGGCAGGACCTGGGCTGGACCCCGTCAGCCGGGCAGCTGGCCCAGTTCGGGGCCCTGCAGGAACAGCTGCGCCTCTGGAACAGCCGGCTCAACCTCACCCGCCTGGTGGAGGGGGAAGACTTCTGGATCTCCCAGCTCTACGACAGCCTCTGGCCCCTGGTGGGTCGGCTCAACGGTCCGCCCGAACCCCTGCGCTGCGTCGATGTGGGCACCGGTGGCGGCTTCCCGGGGCTGGCGGTGGCGATCGCCCTTCCCGAGGCCCGGCTGACGTTGGTTGATTCGGTTGGCCGCAAGGTGGAGGCGGTGCAGGCCATGGCCCAGGCCCTGGGGCTGGCCGAGCGGGTCAGCGTGCGCTGCGAGCGGGTGGAACGCAGCGGCCGCGAGCGCAGTTGCCGCGGCCAGTTCGACCTGGCCCTGGCCCGGGCCGTGGCCGCCGCCCCCGTGGTGGCCGAATACCTGGTGCCCCTGCTAGCCCAAGGTGGCGAGGCCCTGCTCTACCGGGGCCACTGGAGCGACCAGGACGGCAACGACCTGGAGCGGGCCCTGGTCCCCCTGCGGGCCAGCCTGGAGCGCCAGGAGCGCCGCAACCTGCCGGCTGAGCGGGGCGTGCGCCATGCCCTGGTGCTCCAACCGCTTGGCCCCTGCCCGGCCGCCTACCCCCGGGCGGTGGGAGTGCCCGCCAAAACTCCCTTGGGCAGCACCTGAGCCCAGGGATTCCCTGACACCAAGACCTCACCGCCGAGGCTTTCACCCCGAAACCCAGGCCCCGAAACCCTGGCCCCCCAAACTCTCAGTCAGCGCTTGAGAGACGCTGGCTGGGGGCACCGCCCAGGCGCTGGCGCAACTGGCGCAGGATCGGCGGAATCGCGGCGGCCCAGGGGCTCTCGCCCAGCACCGCCAGGAGCTCGGCTTCGCTCACCGTGTCATCGAGGGCATCG
>CAMAVE010000129.1 GCA_945861595.1 Synechococcus sp. UW140 | reverse complement strand
GGCGGATCATCATCTTGGGAAGGGCCATGGCAGAATCGGTGATGGAATTGAAACAGCAGGCGGCAGTTGTGTGGCTGTAGCTACAAGTCAGTTGCGGGCGACGACCTGTATTCGTGGAGACAAATAAGGCACCCTTGGTAGCAACCAAGACGGGCAGCCCAGTCCCTTAGGCCTGCGCACCGTTGGCATTGCCATTGCCAGGGTGATGCCCACCGCTGAGGCTGGCGATCTGCTCCCGAATAAAAGCGGCATGGCCGCTGGTGCGGATGTAATCAGACACCATCGCCTCAGCTGGCAGGCCGAACTGCAATCGGAAGGCCTGCACCAGCTGGGGGATCGCAGAAGACGGCAAGGTGCGGATCTCGGCGATCAACGCCTGCACAGCCCCGTCGCCCAGCTCAGCGAGGTCAAAGGGTGGCATGGCTGCCGGCTGGGGCCCTAGGCCGGATGGCCCAGCTTGTGAGCCTGTGGGCGTCTTCTCCGGAGGAGCAGCAGCTGCTGCGGTCTGGGCGGGAGAGGGCTCCCGTGCTGCAGGGTCGACCGGAGGTGCTGGAACTGCTTCGAGCACGGTTGCTGTTGCAGCTCCAGGGGACGGGGTTGTCCCCACTGGCCGGGTTAGGCGGCGCCCCCGGGCTCCTTGCTGGCGCGGTGCATCTGGCATCGCAGCTGGCGTTGCCCCGTTCGCCTGAGCGATGGGGACAGGTGCTGCCTGCGTTGGGCTAGTGCCAGCTGCGATGGCGGGTCGCCCCACCAACGAAAGGCCAGCACCCTGGGGGATGGGGATGGGCCCCATCGGCCGATGGCCAACCTCCTGGGCCTCTTTGCCTAGGTGGCCGTCGGTGTCCTCCGCCGCTAAGGACAGCAGGGCCAGGATTTGATAGCGGCGCAAGTAGGTGATTGCCGCTCCGATCGAATGCAGCGGGTTGGTGGTGGTGCCCAGGCTTTGCAAGACCGATTGCAGCCCCTTGATCTGGTCATCAAGCCGCAGCCCGGGCTGACGTGGCACCGCCGGCGCCATCGGCCCGGAGCCAGGCCCTTGAGAACTCGCTGGTTGGGCAGGTGCGGCCCCTACTGGGGGCTTGGCAGGCAGCACAAACGGCACGGCGCCTAGGGCGGCGAGATCCAGGTCCAGGGGGAACTGCTCGAGCGCCAGCACCCGCAACTCATGCAGCCGGCCCAACATCCCGTTGAGGGTGGGCAGGGGCACCACCGAACTGATCGATTCACCACTGGGGGCATGCAGCAACTGGGTTCGCAGCAGGCTCTGCCCGCAGGCATCCCCGCCATCTGCCGGTGAGCCAGCGACAGGAATGCCAAATGGGTGAGAGCCAGCTCCAGCCGGCGTCTGGCTGGCACAGCCGCCTTTCTCCTCGAGGGTTTGGGTGAGCAGCAGCCCTTGGTCCAGCAGCGGTGTGGTCACCACCTCCAGTACGGCATGCAGGTCGGCGAATTTGCCGTATTTCGCCTCGGTGCCCTTAAAGATCGGCCCCACATGGCGATGGAAGGCCAGCAGCGCCAGCGCCAAGGTGGCGGGATAGGCATCGGGCCCCGGCGAACCAGGAGCTGCGGCCCCAGGCCCAGGTGCTGTTTCTGCAGCAGGCGCCCTAACGGCAGAGGCCTCGGCCACCCCGTTCAGACCCGGGCGAGCGGGATTAACGCGACCAGACATAGCGACCACTAAGCATCGCAGGTCTTGCGATCCTAGCTGTAACGCACGTTAGTCGTCAATGAACTGGACTATCAGCTGATTGATGGGGTGCTGGACTGGGAAACCTTGCTCTGGGCGGTTGCTTCTGGCTTGGGTTTGCTGCGGGCCTGGGGCTTAGCCTTGGTGGCTGGCTTGGTGGCGGTTGTGCCAGCGGCCTTTGCCCTGCCGGGTACTTCTTTCGCCTTGGCCCCGATCGTGTCGGGGGGTTCCGGTGGTTCTGAGGCAGGGCCCTGCTCAAGAGCCTTCGCCCAGCTTGAGAGGGCCAGTTCCGCCCGCATCACGCCCTCCACATCGACGAGGGCCTGCAGCTGCTGGGGGCTCCAAAGGTGCCAGCCGCTCAGCACGGTGCGCAGCACCTCCAGCTCGTCTCCCGTCAGCGGCCGGGGCCGCATCGAGGCCACATGGGCGGCCAGGCCATGCCAGGCCTGGGGCAAGGACAATTCATGACCACCTGCAAGGGAGCGGAACTGCTCCGAGGCCTGATTGCTGGCCTCCGTTGCCTCCTGCTCCGTTGGCAGGGGCCGTTGCCGCGCCCAGGCAGGCGCTTGTTCCTCGCCGATGAAGTGGGCAAAGAAGTCCGTCGCCACCCACAGGTCGCCGTCCTCATGGGTGATGGGTTTTTGGCGGGCGATCCGCTCTTTGAGCGCCTGATCTTCTATGGGGCCGTAGTCGCCCGCGGCCAGGCGGGCATTCATCAGGCCCAGCTGGATGAAGGTCACCGGGTAGGGCTGCTCGATCTTGCCCCGCTGCAGCTTGTTGAAAGTCGAATCGGCCACGGCCGGGAAATCGGCGGCCTTGCCCCAGCGCAGGGGGATGTCATGGCTCCAGCCGCCCCGCTCTAGCCACAGGGTCAAGGTGCGGCCAAAGGCCAGCCGGGCCTCCTGGGGTGGGTACAAGGCATGGATCGGATTGGCCATCGCTCTCCTACGGGTAACGCCAACTAGCGCACACTCTGCTTGATCTCAGCCCCTATCGCCACGGGTTGCTCCGGCAGGGCCAGTACCAGCCGCGCCCATTGCTCTGGGGTCAGCACCACCCGCCAGGAGCCACCACGAAAGCGGATCAAGCTGGCGGCATGGGGCAGGCCGCCGCAGAGCCGTTGCCGTTCGGCGCCCAGGGGCTTTTCCCGGGCAGAGCGGGCCACATCGCTCCAGTTGGCCACCTGCAGGGCAAAGCCAGGCAGGCCCTCGAGATCGCCCTGGTCGTCCTGACGTCCGGCGCCGAGCTTGCGGCGAATCGGTCTAGCCAGCAGCAGGGCTAGCAAGGCCGCCGCCTCCCGTTCGGCGCTGTCACCGCGGCGTTTGGCGGCATTGGCCATGGCGCTGGCTGCAAGCTGGCGAAAATGTAGCAAGCGCTAGGGGATATGCACACCCTTAGCGCATGGAGTTTGGCTGGTATGAGCTGACCCTTGACCTGGGCCTTGCGCTTGCCCTGGTCGGTGGTTCAGGAGCCCAGCCAGCGGTTGTGCCCCATGCGGGAACGGCTGCGTTACGGCCTGCGCAGCAGCCTGATCAGAATCCTGCGGGGCCAACGGTTGTGCCACCCGTTGGACGCCCGTTTGGTGGAGCCGCACCAGGGCCTGCCACTCGCCCGGATGGGCCGCGATCCATTCCCGCGCCAGGTTCCGCACCGGCTGGATGCAGCCAGCGCCCGGATACCGCATTGCAGGCGAGCGTCGTCCTGGCCAGCCGCTCGGGGCGTGGTGGCCATCGCCGGAGCGCATCCGGTCCCGTTCCAGTTCCCGGCTGGCCGGGGTTGCGATATCGAGGTCCTCAAGGCTCATCAGGCCCCGGGCCACCAGCACCGCTAGTTGCAGACCGAGGCTCATGACCCCTGCCCCCTGCGATCGGGATGCAGTTCCGGTAGGGCCGCCAGCTGGGCCAGAACCCCCGCTGGTTCGTGGCGGGCGCCGTCATGCCCTGCATGCCCATTGGCCTCGAGCTCGTGCTGGCTGCTCGGTAGGGGCTGGAAGCCTGTTCCCGCCATCCGTTGGGCCAGATCCGGCCGCAAGCCCCAGTTGAAATTGGGCAGGCCGTTCTCCAG
>CAMAVE010000128.1 GCA_945861595.1 Synechococcus sp. UW140 | reverse complement strand
GCAGTCTTCTTCGCTCTTCCATCCGCATGAATCAACGCAGATCCAAGAGCCATCAAGCCATATAAGGCAAACCCGATAATACAAGTCTTTATATGAGCGGCTACCACTGCCGGATCCATCCAGCCTGAAACCTCCATTCCTTGGAGAGTTCAGCGCGCTTGTGGTCGTGCCCACGGCACAAGCGAGCGGTTGGCCCCAGGATGAATCGTGATAGCAGGCTGAATTCAAGCCATGACAGCACAACCGTCCCCGGTGACTCTGACCGCGGCCACGCGCTTCTGGTTCCAGCTTGGCTGGGTGAGCTTCGGGGGGCCGGCAGGGCAGATCGCTCTGTTGCATCGCGAGCTGGTGGAGCGCCGCCGCTGGCTGAGTGAAGGGCGCTATCTCCACGCGCTCAACTACTGCATGCTGCTGCCTGGCCCTGAGGCCATGCAGCTGGCCACCTACCTCGGCTGGCTCATGCACGGCGTACCCGGTGGCCTGATCGCCGGTGGGTTGTTTGTCATCCCCTCGGTCTTCGTTCTCACGGCCCTGGCGAGTCTCTACGCCCTATGGGGACAGCTGCCGTTGCTGGCGTCGGTGTTCGCCGTGCTCAAACCAGCGGTGCTGGCGATTGTGCTGATGGCCGCCTGGCGCATCGGCCGCCGCACCCTGCACACCCCCTTCTTGGTGGCGCTGGCCATAGCAGGCTTCCTGGCACTGGCGGCGTTCAATAGTCCCTATCCCTTGGTTGTGATTGGAGCGGGCGTGGTCGGCCTGCTGGCTGCCCGTCTGCGACCCTCCCTTCTCCTGGCCGCCCGCTCCCAGGGAGGAACAGCAGAGAAAACGGAATGCGATCGAACAGGCGCCCTGCATGACGACCACACAGAGAGCCCCGAGCACGCCCGATTCTCGCGCCGGCGCTTGGCGCTTACGCTGCTGATCTGGGCCCTAGCCCTGCTTCTTCCTCTGGCCGGGCTGGCTGCGGCCGGAGGTTGGAACAGCTCTCTGGCAATCATGGCCCGTTTCTTCACGCGGGTGGCGTTGTTCAGTTTCGGCGGGGCCTATGCGGTGCTGCCCTACGTGGCCCAGGGCGCGGTGGACGACTTTGGCTGGCTTTCAGCTGCGCAGATGCTCGATGGCTTGGCCTTAGGGGAAATCACCCCTGGTCCCTTGATCATCGTGGTGGCCTTTGTCGGGTTCATGGCTGGATGGAATCAGGCCGTCAACGCCGGCGCTGGCCCCTGGTTGCCGGCCCTAGCGGCCTTGTTGGTGACGGTTTGGTTCACTTTCGTGCCCTCTTTTGGGTTCATCCTCATCGGGGCCCCTCTCGTGGAAGCCTCCAGAGCGGATCACCGTTTCGGGGCACCGCTCAGCGCCATCACTGCGGTTGTGGTGGGAGTGATCGCCAGCCTGGCGTTGTTTTTCGCCGGACCCGTGCTTTGTCCCGGCGGCGTCTTCAACCCCTGGGCGCTGCTTGTGGTGGGACTGGCTTTGTTTGTGCAGCTGCGCCTTGGCTGGAGCGTTCTTCAAGTGATCGGTGCGGCTGCCACAATCGGAGCCCTGCTGGCAGGGGTGGCGATGCTTTTCAGCTGATAGCCCCTACCCAAACAAAGACACAGCGTTGCCTCCGTTCTGCCTGCCCAGCCCTCTGCCATGGTCCACCACCCCAAGTTCCGCAAGAGTGCCGCTCGCTCGATCGAGCCGCTCGATCCAGACGGTTGGGACAAGGATCCCGGCCGTCCACTGGGACTGCGGTTATTAGCGCTACTTGGCGCCCTCTCCTTCCTGGCCCTGGGCGTCAACAGCCTTCTGCCAATCCTGCAGAGAACGGAGCCCGCTCCCCAGCCCAGGGAACCACCAGGGAAAAGCCCTGCCTGAGTCAAACCCATGCAGGGCATCAGGGCATGCTGCCCCAGGGACTAACGGAGCCTTGACTCGACAGGAATGGTGATCAGAGCCGGCTGTTGGGCGACTGGGCCCGCAGAATCCTCCTGGTCGGCGTCGTTGTCCAACAGTTCCTTGGCAATGCCAGCATCAAAGGAGAACCGGCCTGGGCCCAGGAGCAGCAGGGCCAAACTGCCGCCCAGGTAAAGCACAACCAATTCCAACACGTAGATATTCAAGCCACTGGTGAGGATGTGGTGGTAGGCCGCAACGGCCATGGTTCCTGTGAGGGCCAGGGCTCCTAGGGGGGTTAACAGGCCAAAAATCAAGAGCCAGGAGCCAAAGATTTCGGCGTATCCGGCCGCATGGGCCATCAGCAATGGGAACGGAAGATGCAGGGGGATGACGTAGTTGTTCGCAAAACCCTGGGGATCGGCCAGCTTGTCCTGGCCGTGGTGGATCATCATCAACCCGATCGCCAACCGCAAAGCCAGCAAGCCCAGGCTTTGGGCCTGACCGGGACCAAACAGGTAAGCCCCAAGCCGATCAGCGATGGAGTGGGGCAGACGCCAGGACGCTGCTGGGCTCGCCAAAAGGTCGCCAGGGGGCTGGCTGGTTTCGCCACCACTGCGCAGCATCGCAACGGTCAAGGTGGCAGCGCAGATGCCAGCCACAACTTCAAGGGGTAGGGGCGTCGCCATGGCCCAGGGAAGCAAAAACCGATTCTGGCAACTCCCGTAACGAAGCGTGAAGAAGATGAGAAACCAAGGTGCTGGGTCGTTCGGCCAACCCCAGCAGTTGCGGCCCCGACCGCGCAGGCTCCCGGTCGATGAACCCATCCGGTCGGCGAACCGCCTCCCATCCAGTCAGTGCCGCGTTGCACTAGCCAGCTAACCAGTTAGAAGCGTGATCCCGGAGTCTGCAGAAACGCCAGCTCCTCTGGGCTCGACACCCGTCCCAAGGCAGCATTGCGATGGGGGAAGCGGCCAAAGCGAGCGATCACATCCCGGTGCCTGCGAGCGAAATCAGCGGTGCGGGGATCGCTGAAATGGGCAAACAGCGGCAGCGCCTGCTCCTGCACCGCTAGCTCTTCGGAATGCATCAAGGGCATCAACCAAAACTGCCGGCGGGGCGGGGCTGCTTCAGACGCCAACCAGCCCCGCTCCACCGCCGCCAAACTCAGGGCACAAGCCTGGGGATCCCCGGCGAAGGCCAGGGCGGTGTCGCGCCAGATCTGCCTTGGACATTGGTCCAGCAGCAGCACCAGCGCCAAAGCGCTGGCAGGACCCTCCCCCCACCGGCCGAGCTCACCGCGGATCGCAGCGCGGGCCAGCGGCGAGAAGCGACTGCCCACCAGGGCGTCAAAGGCCGGATCCTTGGCAAACCACTGGCGCGGCAAGGTTTCACCAAACCAGAAATCCAGAACCTCGCTGGCTTGTTGGTCTTGAGCTGGCATCAGAGCAACGCCAGCACGCTGGCCACCTTGTCCTCGAGGCTCTGGTCCTTGTCGGTGCGGCTGTTGATCCTCACGGAGGAGTAAACCCGGGCACAGCCCATGGCGTGCACCGCCTGGTGGCAAGCCTCGATGGCGGCGAACACCGGGCCCCAGTCGCCTTCGATGGCGGTGCCGTTCGGGTGCAGCTGGATCTTGAGCCCCGCTTCTGTGAGCACCTTCTCGCAGGCAGCGACGTAGGGGGCCAGATGGACGCCCACACCTAACGGCACCACGCAGAGATCCACGATCACCTTCATCGTCACCGCCTCGGATTGCACCCATCCTGGGAGAAGCTGGCCAGCAGTTGCGGCGGCGAGGGCGGCTCGGGTCGCTGCGCGGCAACGGGGCTGGGCTTGATGGGGGCTATTGCCAGGGGGGCAGAGTCATAAAGGCGGCTCTCCAGTGCTGAACGGAGCCTTTGCCTAAGAAAACCAAATGTGGTGACAGCAGCAGAACTGCATGACCAG
>CAMAVE010000127.1 GCA_945861595.1 Synechococcus sp. UW140 | reverse complement strand
GATTCGCGCAATGCCGAATCGAGGGTGCGGGTAAATGGCTGGAAGATGTAGCTCAATACGCTGCGCTGGGGTCCCTTGATGTCAGCCACAAGTGGCATACCAACGCCAACTCGATAGTTGCGGTTGGCCACATCGACAAACTGGCGTTCCAGCACGATACGAGCCTTGTAGTAATATTTGCGGTCGTCGGGGTCTTGTACGGAATTACCACCGATGCTAAGCACCCGACCCGGCACCGAGCCATAAATAGTGGAATCAAAAGGCTGCAGTTTTATATCCACCTCTTGTCCCGTCTTCACAAAGCTGATATCACCCGATGGAACCCGCACCTCCACCAGCCTCGGAGTGCCGTTCGGCACCACCGTCAGCACTACTGCACCAGGACCGACCACGCCGCCATTGGCCTTAAAGCGCAGATCGCTCACCACCCCGTTGATTGGAGCCTTGATTTTGGTGCGCTCAAGCTGGTTGCGAACCTTCTTAATGTTTTCGGCCACTACAGCCTCCTCATTCACCAACTGGGCAACCTGAGAGTTCTGCTCAAAGACCAAACCAGATTGAACGCCATTGAGGTTTGCCTCAGCCTGGGAGAAAGACCTCAGCGACTCATTACGAGCACCACGCATCTCAGCCAGCTTGGTGTCGATGTCGAGCAGGTTGAGCCGGGAGGCGGCACCAGAAGCAACCAAACCGGCCCACATCGACCGCTGCTTCAAAACCAGAGCGATCTGGTTGTTGAGGCCTGTGATCTCAGCCCGCTTCTCTGCCACAACAGCCTGGGCCGCCTTGATCTGGTCGTTGCGGTTGTCCATGCGGCTAAGGAGCAGGTTCACCTGGGCCTGGCTCACCTTGTTGCCCACCTTGATGCCCCCAGTAGGGGGCAGCACCCGCTCGCCGCGGATCGCGGCCTGCAGCTGCTGTTGTTGCAGCAACAGGTTTTTAAGCTGTTGCTCCGTGGCGCGGTATTCACTTTCCACCAGGTTGGGGCGCAGCTCCAGCATCACCTCGCCCGCGCGCACCTCGTCACCATCGCTCACGTGAACCCGCGACACAATGCCACCTTCAAGGTGCTGCACCACATGCACCTCACCTTCGGGAATCACCTCACCGGAGGCATTGACCACCTGGGTGATGGGGGTGAGCGCCGCCCAAGGGAAGAAGATCAAGGCCGCCGCTCCCAACACGTAAAGGCTGAGTCGTAGGTAGCGGTTGTCTGGTTTTTCCTCCAGCTCCAGGGCTTGACTCAGCCGACTGCGGCCCACCAGCGTTATCGCATCAGGGCTGTCCATGCCGGGCAGCCGGGATAGCAGGCCGGCAGCGGGGGGCAGGCTAAGGGGAGCGGAATCAGGTGGGGCGCTGCCAATCATGGAGTTGGGGCCATTAGGGGGCATGGAGGGCATGGTGGTTAAGGGAGTGCCAAAGAAACAAAGGAGGTCAGGCTATTGTTTTCGCATCTGCGCTCGCAGCTCATCAGCCGTGCCCTGGAACGAGGTAATGCCTTTGTCAAGGATGCAAAGGCGATCGGCCTTCTCTAGCAGCATCTTGTTGTCTGTAGCCAGAATAACGCTACGCTCCTGGCCACTGAACGTGCAGCGCCGCATACTCGGAAGAGCTTGCAATACCGTCTGGAACTGGTCAGAAGTCAAGCCCTGACTGATATCATCTATCAACAAAATTGGCGTGTCCTTGATCAACGCCTGGGCTAAAGCCATCAGCCGGCGCACCCCATTGGGCAGCTGATAAACAATCTGATCCGTGAGTGGCGTGTCGAAACCTTCCGGTAGGCCATCGAGAAAATCGAGCAAGCCCAGGCTGGTGCAGATCTGGCGTACACCGTCTTCGGTAACATCAGGGTTCATGGCCGTGAGGTTGCTCCAAATGGTGCCGGGCAACAGCTCGCTCTGGGGCATGAGGTAAGCAATATTGCGCTGAATCGCTTCGGCGCTGAACTGGCGGTAGTCATTACCGTCAAAGAGCAGGGTGCCGCTCGCCAACGGGTAAAGCTGGTCGACAACCCGCAGCACCGTGCTCTTGCCGCAACCGGCATTGCCGGTGATCACCAACAATTCGCCGGGTGCCACCGAAAGCGACACCCGGGTGATCGCTAGGGCTGCTTCAGCACCAAGGCGGCATGAGCCTGAATCCAGCACGATCGAGCCCCTCATGCGAGGCGCGCTCACCAAGGAGTTAGCAGGTCGAGTGCTGCTGCGCATCCTGAAGAACTGATCGAGCTGGCCATACTGCTTACGCATCGAATCGAAGCGCAGCAAGGCATTCATCAACTGCTGAAACGGTGTAAATACCCTAAATACGAAGAACATGGCAGCAATCAAGTTGCCCATGGCCGCCGGGCCCTGGGCACTCGAGTAGGCCAACCAAACACCGATCGCCAGGGTAAGCACGTTTGCCAGCTGGGAGGATGTGCCTACGATCACTTGCAAGCGGCCCACCTGGCGATTCATCGTGAGGCCACTGCTGGTGCTTTGGGCCGAAAGCCCTCGCAGTCGCTGCAGCCATACCCATTCGACATTGGCCAGCTTCACTTCAAGGAAACGATTCACCAACTGCTGCTGGGCCTGGGTAATGCCGATGTCAGTAGCCAGATTGAGCTCGGAGGCGCCGGTGTAGTAGCGAGACAGTGACCACACAAACAGACCAGTGACCACCATCAACACCAGAGGCACAAGGACCAGCAGCCCCGTGATCATGGCGATGGCGCCTAAGTAGATCAGCACAAAGGGGAAATCCAGGCAGGCCAGCGCCAGTGGACCCTGCAAATAGGCCAGCAGGCCGTCAAGATTGCGCTGCCGGCTGGTGAGGCCTGACTGGCCAAGGTTCTCGATCTGGCGGTAGTCGAGGCCAAGCAGCTTCTCCACCAGATTCAGGCCCAGCAGGGCATCGAGCCGGCCCGAGAGCTGAGAAAGCAGGGTGGTGCGCCACTGGCGCAGGATCCAATCGAGTACGAAGAGCAGCACGACCCCCAGAAAGATCCAGAAGGTGGAGCCCACACTGGTACTCGGGATTGAAACATTATAAATGGCCCGAATATAAAAGGGGAGTGTCATCGCCAGCAGCGCCAATGCGAAGCTGATGCCGTAGAGCACTGCTATGCGATTGGTGAAGCGGTAAAGAATCTGGTGAAGCAGGGTCAGCCGCTCGGTGCTGCCCTTGTCCTGCAGAAACACCAGCCGGCCGCCGGCCGGCAGGGTATGACCTGCGACGCGACCATTGACGTTGCTAGCAACAACATCGCCCTTGCTAGTCACCGACAGCACGTAGGGCACGTTGTCTGGAGCCACATAGAGGGCTGGCAGCAGCTGGGGGTTGAGCTGGCTCCAGCTCTGGAGACCTTCCAGACGACTGCCATAACCCAGCCGCAGCAGCAAATTGCGGGCATCGACCAGGTCCATGGCGCGAGGGTCATTGCCGAACAGCTCAAACAGCTCATCGGAACGGCCTGTCCACAGCATTGTCTGAAGCAGCAGCCGAATGCAGAAGGCCATCGGCGCTTCAGGACTGAGCGTTAGATCGCGCAGCAACATGGAACGGGATGCAGAAATCGTCATGTGAGCACCTCCGGGCTCTTGACCGACAAATCAATGGTCTGGGCACCAAGCGTGCTGAGCTCCCTTCCGGCGCCGCTGATCAGCACAGTCGTGCGGCCTTTGGTGCGGCTCAAAATGCGCTGCAAGCCGTCGATAAACTCCTTGCCGTAGAAGCAATTGCTCAGGTCCAACAGCACCACCTGCGGTGAACGCGCTAGGGCGGTGACCACCTGGAACAGCTGCTGGGCATCGCGAGACAGACCGGACGGCACCGAGGTGCCCATGGCCGTTTCATAGCCATGGGCCAAGGCCCTCACCTTGGTGTCCAAGCCGGTGAGAAAGGTCCAGAACAAGGCCCGGCGCTGG
>CAMAVE010000126.1 GCA_945861595.1 Synechococcus sp. UW140 | reverse complement strand
CGGCACGGCCCAGGGGGCCGCCGCCGGCGCCGACCTGTTTGTGGGTCGCACCGGCTACACCGGTGAAGACGGCTTCGAGCTGCTGCTGGGCCGCGAGGCCGGTCTGGCCCTTTGGCAGCAACTGCTCGACGAAGGCGTTGTGCCCTGCGGCCTCGGGGCCCGCGACAGCCTGCGCCTGGAGGCGGCCATGCACCTCTATGGCAGCGAGATGGACGCCAGCACCACCCCCCTGGAGGCGGGCCTGGGCTGGCTGGTGCACCTGGAGATGCCCAAACCCTTCATCGGCCGTGAGGTGCTCGAGCGCCAGAGCGCCGAGGGGGTCACCAGAAAACTGGTGGGCCTCAAGCTCGAGGGCCGGGCCATCGCCCGCCACGGCTATCCGGTGCTGCTGGATGGCCAGCCGGTGGGGGTGATTACCAGTGGCAGCTGGTCCCCCAGCTTGGGGGAGGCCATCGCCCTGGCCTATGTGCCCAGCGATGCCGCCAAGCTAGGCACCGAACTGGCGGTGGAGATCCGCGGCAAGGCGGCGCCGGCCACGGTGGTGAAACGGCCCTTTTACCGGCGCCCTTGAGGCTTGCTGCCCCCTGCCCCGGCCGGGGGCAAACCCCCTGGGGTCTGGCAGTTCCCACTCGCCATGGGAAAATCGCCAATTGATTTCGGGTTCCGCCATGCGCAGCCACGGGTGCGGCGATCTGCGCAGTGATCTGGCTCAGGACGTCATCGGATTAGACGTGAGCTTGTGCGGCTGGGTGGACCGGCGCCGCGACCACGGCGGCGTGATCTTCATCGACCTGCGCGACCGCAGCGGCACGGTGCAGATCACGGTGGATCCGGATCTGGGCGCCGAAGCCTTCGCCGTGGCCGAACACCTGCGCAGCGAAACGGTGCTGCAGGTGGTGGGCAAGGTGCGGGCCCGCCCGGCGGAATCGATCAACGAGCGCCTGGCCACCGGCCAGATCGAGGTGCTGGCCAGCACCATCACCGTGCTCAATGCGGTGAAGGGCAATTTGCCCTTCCCGGTGTCGGTGCACGACGAGGAGAACACCCGCGAAGAGCTGCGCCTGCGCCACCGCTACCTGGACCTGCGCCGCGAGCGCATGAACGGCAACCTGCGCCTGCGCCACCTCACGATCCAAACCGCCCGCCGCTTCCTCGAAGACCAGGGCTTCATCGAGGTGGAAACGCCCGTGCTGACCCGCTCCACCCCCGAAGGCGCCCGCGACTATCTAGTGCCGTCTCGGGTTTGCGGTGGCGAATGGTTCGCCCTGCCCCAGTCGCCCCAACTGTTTAAGCAGCTGCTGATGGTGGGCGGCCTGGAGCGCTACTACCAGGTGGCCCGCTGCTTCCGCGACGAAGACCTGCGCGCCGATCGCCAGCCGGAGTTCACCCAGCTGGACATGGAGATGAGCTTCATGGACCAGGAGCAGATCCTGGCCCTCAACGAACAGCTGATCTGTGCGATCTGGAAGGCGGTGAAGGGGATCGAGCTGCCCCAGCCCTTCCCGCGCCTCACCTGGCACGAGGCCATGGATCGCTACGGCACCGACCGACCCGACACCCGCTACGGCATGGAGCTGGTGAACGTGAGTGATCTGGTGGCCGGCATGGGCTTCAAGGTGTTCTCCGGCGCCGTGGCGGCCGGGGGCTCGGTCAAGTGCATCGCCGTGCCCGGCGGCAATGACGCCCTCAGCAACGTGCGCATCAAGCCCGGCGGCGATGTCTTCAGTGAGGCCCAAAAGGCCGGAGCCGGCGGCCTGGCCTTCATCCGCGTGCGTGAGGGCGGCGAGATCGACACGATCGGCGCCATCAAGGACAACCTCTCCGCCGAAGCCAAGGCTGAATTGCTGGAGCGCACCGGCGCCGTGCCCGGCACCCTGCTGCTCTTCGGTGCCGGCGACACGGCCACGGTGAACAAGGCCCTCGATCGGGTGCGCCAGTTCCTGGCCAAGGAGCTGGGCCTGGTCGCTGCTGATGGGGCCAATGCCGCTTGGAACTTCCTCTGGGTGGTCGATTTCCCGATGTTCGAGTTCAACGCCGGCGAAAACCGCCTCGAAGCGTTGCACCACCCCTTCTGCGCTCCGAATGTCGCCGACCTCGGCAGCGATCCGGCCCAATGGGCCGCCACCCTGCCCACGGCCCGGGCCCAGGCCTATGACCTGGTGCTCAATGGCCTGGAGCTGGGCGGCGGCTCCCTGCGCATCCACGATTCGGCCCTGCAGCGCCAGGTGCTGGAAACGATCGGCCTGCCCCTGGAGGAGGCCAACCGCCAGTTCGGCTTCCTGATGGAGGCCCTCGACATGGGCGCCCCGCCCCACGGCGGCCTGGCCTTCGGCCTCGATCGCATGGTGATGCTGCTGGCGGGCGAGGAGTCGATCCGCGACACCATCGCCTTCCCCAAAACCCAGCAGGCCCGCTGCCTGATGACCCAGGCGCCGGCGGATGTGAGCTTGAAGCAGCTCGAGGAGCTGCATGTTGCCAGCACCTGGACCGCCGACGAGTGAGGTCTGGCGGCCGACGCGTGAGGTCTGGCGGCCCCAAACCAAAGGCCAATCAGTGGTTAGGCCCGTTGGGTTTTGCTTCTTGCTGAGGAGGCGGGCGCGACCGACTGACGGGTTCGGCTTGGGCTAGAACCCTTGGGTTGCCCCAGCAGCCGGGGCCGTCCATTGCGATTGCCTCCCCATGACCGCCGCCCCCCTCTCCAGCAGCGCCCAGCCGATTGACATCGGCCTGCCTGAAGAGCAACGCCTGCAGATCGCCGAGGGCCTGGGGCGCCTGCTGGCTGACACCTTCGTGCTCTACGGCAAGACCCACGGCTTCCATTGGAACGTGACCGGGCCGATGTTCAACACCCTGCACCTGATGTTCGAGGGCCAGTACATCGAGCTCTGGAACGCCCTTGATGCCATTGCCGAGCGGATCCGCTCCCTCGGCTGCCCAGCCCCCTACGGCGGCGCCAGCTTGGCCAGCCTGGCCTCGATCAGCGAAAGCGAGGGCATCCCGGCGGCCACAGCCATGGTGCGGGAGCTGGTGCTGGGCCATGAGGCCGTGGCCCGCACGGCCCGGGCCGTGTTTGTGCTGGCCGATGACTGCGGCGACCAGCCCAGCGCTGACCTGCTCACCCAGCGGCTCCAGATCCACGAAAAAACCGCCTGGATGCTGCGCAGCCTCCTGGAGGGCTGAGGCCCCGTTGGCTTCGGCCAGGCCCCGACCCTGGGGCCCCTGGCGCGGCTCCGCCGGGAAAGGGGTCCAGGCCCGCACTACCGGGCCTTTGTCATGAACCGATAAATTGGGGCTTCGCCCGAGGTGCCATGGCCAAATTCGTCTTCGTGACCGGTGGCGTGGTGTCCAGCATCGGCAAGGGGATCGTGGCGGCAAGCCTGGGGCGGTTGCTGAAGTCCCGGGGCTACAGCGTGTCGATCCTCAAGCTCGATCCCTACCTGAATGTGGATCCGGGCACGATGAGCCCCTACCAGCACGGCGAGGTGTTTGTTACCGAGGATGGCGCCGAAACCGACCTCGACCTGGGCCACTACGAGCGCTTCACCGACACGGCCATGTCGCGCCTCAATAGCGTGACCACGGGCTCGATCTACCAGTCGGTGATCAACAAGGAACGGCGCGGTGATTACAACGGCGGCACCGTGCAGGTGATCCCCCATATCACTGGCGAGATCCGCGAACGCATCCATCGGGTCGCCGCCAACAGCGGCGCCGATGTGGTGATTACCGAGATTGGCGGCACCGTGGGTGATATCGAATCCTTGCCTTTCCTGGAGGCGATCCGCGAATTCCGCGGCGATGTCGGCCGCAACGACCTGGCCTATGTGCATGTCACCCTGCTGCCCTTCATCGGCACCTCGGGCGAACTCAAGACCAAGCCCACCCAGCATTCCGTGAAGGAGCTGCGCTCGATCGGCATCCA
>CAMAVE010000125.1 GCA_945861595.1 Synechococcus sp. UW140 | reverse complement strand
TTGAGCTCCTCTTCGAGGTGGCGCACCTTGCCGTCGTTGCCGTCGGCTTTGGCGGCCTCGATCTCGCTCTGGTCCTTAAGGATGTGCTCGTCGATGGTGTTCATGGAAGAGGCCGGAGAATTCCGGCCGCTCATCGTCGCCCACACCATACGGGTGGGCTGCCTGCCCCCGGGGGCTTTGTGACCAGCTGCTGATTGACCGTCACCTAGGCCCGTGGTTGCTGCCCGTTCAGCCGGCCAGCTCGCTCAGTTCCAACCAGCGCTCCTCGCCGCGGTGGATGCGCTCTAAGAGCTCCGAGAGCTGCAGGGTGAGGCCTTCGAGGGCCGCGTAGTCCGACCCGCCCGCCGCCAGTAGCCCTTCTAGGCGGCTGCGCTCCTCGTCCCAGGTGGGCAACTGGCGCTCCAGGTCGCCCAGTTCGCGGCTTTCTTTGAAGCTACGTTTGCGCGCCGGCTTGGCAGCTGCCGTTGGACGGGTCGCTCCAGCCCCTGGCTTGGCTGCGCTGGGGGTGACCCCTGGGCTGGGGGGCGGGCTGCTGGTGCTGGTCTGGACCGGGACCGCCGCGGGGGGTGTCGTTCCTTTTGGGCTGGCCAGGGCGGCCTGGCGCTCCAGATAGGCGCTGTAGTTGCCCTCAAACCGGTGCAGCTCGCTGTTGTCGAAGCTGAACAGCCGATCCACGGTGCGATCGAGGAAGTAGCGGTCGTGGGAGACCACCACCACGCAGCCGCGGAAATCCTCGAGGAAGTCTTCGAGCACCGTCAGGGTCTGGACGTCCAGGTCGTTGGTGGGTTCATCCAGCAGCAACACGTTCGGGGCTTCGATCAGCAGCCGGCAGAGGTAAAGCCGCCGCCTTTCGCCGCCGGAGAGCTTGCGCACCGGCTGGTGCTGTTGGGCTGGCGGGAACAGGAACCGCTCCAGCAGCTGGGAGGCGCTCAGCTGGCTGCCCTCCACCTCCACGGTGCTGGCGGCCTCCTTGACCACATCAATCACCTTCTTGTCGAGCAGCTTGCCGCTGGCGGTGCCGGCCTCGCCCAGCAGGCTTTCGCTGTGCTGGTCGAAGTAGGCCAGTTTCACCGTGGCGCCCAGCTCGATCCGGCCGCCATGGGGCAGGCGCCGGCCGGCGATCAGATCCAGCAGGGTGGATTTGCCCGAGCCGTTGGGGCCAATGATGCCGATCCGATCTTCGGGGCTGAAGTCGTAGCTGAAGTTCTTAAGCAGCGGCTGGCCGCCGGCTTGGTGGGCCCCGTCGGTGGCCCACACGGCCAACTCTTCGGCTTCGATCGCCCGTTTGCCGAGGCGCCGTTGGTTGCTGGCCAGGCTGATCTGGCCCTTGGCCTGACGGCGCGGCGCCTCCTGCATGGCCTCGATCCGTTGGATACGGGCCTTTTGCTTCGTGCTGCGGGCCTTGGGGCCCTTGCTCAGCCATTCCAGCTCGCGCCGCAGGGCCCCCTTGAATTTGGCCTCGGTGGCCTGGGCTGAAGCCTCCTGTTCGGCTTTACGGGCCAGGTAATAGGCGTAGTTGCCGGCGTAGCTCTTGGCCTCCCCCCGGTCCACCTCCACGATGCGCTGGGTCACCTGGTCGAGCACGTAGCGGTCGTGGGTGATCAACACCAATGCTCCGCTGAAGCGCGCCAAGTAGCCCTGCAACCACTGGATGCAGTCGGCATCCAGGTGGTTGGTGGGCTCGTCGAGCAGCAGCACATCGGGGTCGGCCACCAGGGCCGAGGCCAGGGCGAGCCGTTTGCGGTAGCCGCCCGAGAGGTCGCCAACCCGGCGCTGGGTGTCCTGGATGCCGAGACGATCGAGCACCTCCCGGATCTGCTGCTCTAGGCCCCAGGCTTGGCTCTGATCCATGCGCTCATTGAGGCTGCCCAGTTCGGCGAGCAGGGCCTCGGTGCAGGCGTCGGTGTCGCTGGCGTGGGCCAGGGCGTCGCTGACGGCCGTGTAGCGCTGCAGCAGCTGCATCTTTTCGCCGCTTTCGGCAAAAACCTGCTCCAGCACGGTGCGCTCCGGATCCATCTCCGGCTCCTGGTTCACCAGCACGATGCGGGCCTGGGGCAGCGTGCGCCGTTCGCCTGCGCCCGGGGGCTCCAGCCCCGCCAGCAGGCGCATCAGGGTGGATTTGCCGGCGCCGTTGGGGCCGATCAGCCCCAGGCGCTCTTTCTCCCCCACATGCAGGGTCAGGTCGTCAAAAAGGGTGCGGATGCCGAAGTCCTTGCGCACTCCCACCAGGCTGATCAAGCTCACGCGTTGGAGGGTTGGCGTTGGCCCTCTAGGTAAGCAAACACGCTTTTATCGCCCACATCGGCCGCGGCCTCCATGGGGAATTTGCGCAAGGTGAGCACCACCAGCAGGCCGGCCTCGAGGGCCATCAGGCTGCCGCAGGCCGCGGTAGGCAGCAAGCCGCTCAAGTGGCCGAGCAGGGCCAGGGGCAGCAGCAGGGTCACGCCGATCGCTTCGGGCCGGCGGAAGCAGAAAAATTCCTTGAACCCGATGCCCGCCAGGGCGGCGAAGAACGGGCCGATCGCCCAGATCCAGCGCCCATCGGCCGCCAGGCTCGTGGCCATGGCGCCCGGTCCGCTGGCCCAGGCCAGGGCGGCGAAGCCCAGGCAACCCACCAGCCAGAACAGCTGTAGGGCCCGGTGCAGGGGCCGCAGGTAAATGTGAATCCAGCGCAGGGCCAGGCCCAGGCCAGCGGCCAGGGGCAGGAGCCAGGGCCAGAGGGCCTGCGGCCCCACCCAATGCCACTGGGCCAGGAGGGCGGCCTGGGCGATGGCGGCGGTGAGCAGGCCCAGCCGGTAGCCGAGCACCTCGCGCCGGTCCTGCTCGGTGATGCTGAAGGGGCCGTAGACGCCCTCAAAAACGGGGTCGCCCATCCCAAGGGGGTCGTCCGTTACGGGGGTATCGCTCATCGCAGGGGGATCGCTTGCACCAGTCTGGCCAGATCGGGGCCGGCCGGGACGATGCCGGAGGGATGGAGGGGGAAGAGGGCCCCGAAATAGTCGCGGCGCCAGGCCTCGCCATCGCAGCTCTCGGCCACCCCTGGCAGGGCGAACAGGCGGGCCCTCCAGGCCCAGAGAGTCGCCAGCTGCCACAGGGGCTGGCGGCTGCAGCCAAACAGGGGCGCGTAGACCAGCTCCCAGCGGATCAGGGTGGCAAACAGCTGCAGATCGGCCAGGGTCAGTTCTTCACCGCACAGCCAGGGGCCGCCCGCCGCCAGGGCCGACTCGGCCTCAGCCAGGGCGGCAAACAGCTCGGTCTCGGCCCGGTCGTAGGCCGCCTGGGTGCGGGCAAAGCCGCAGCGATACACCCCATCGTTGACGGCCCCTTGAAATCGCTGGCGCCACTGGTCGCAGGCGACTTTTGTGGTCTGGCTTTGGAGGTTCGGGGCGCCAGCCGGGGCGGGCCAGTCGTTGAGCAGCTCGATCAGCCGGGCGCTCTCGCCCACCACGATCCGCTGCTCGCCGCGGCTGAACAGCACCGGCACCGTGGCCCGCTGGCGGGGATCGGCGCCGGCCAGCCGGTAGAGCTCCAGCAGGGTGCTGCAGTCCTGGAAGGGGGCCTCGAAGCGCCAGCGGCCCGCCTGGGGGTCGGGCTCCACCACCAGCAGCGCGATGGTGTCTTGCAGTTGGCGCAGGCCCCACACCAGCCGGGCCCGGTGGGCCCAGGGGCAACTGCGCCCCACGATCAACACATGGCCGCCTTGCTCTCCTGCCGTGGCCGGTAGGGGCGGGCAGGTGGTGAAGGCCCCAGCCGGCCGCCGGTAGTTGCCCGCGGCATCGGCTGGCCCTAGGCCCGCCATCAGCCGCAGCCACTGCCAGTGCCAGGTCGCCCGGGCCGTGGCCACCACGCATGCCGGCATTGCCATTGGGTCCGCCCATCTGGGAACTGCTGTCAGGCTGGCGCAAAGGTGGCGACTGGACGCAACAGATGGCCGGATCCGGGGCAAGGCAAGGGGCTGGGC
>CAMAVE010000124.1 GCA_945861595.1 Synechococcus sp. UW140 | reverse complement strand
ACGGACGCTCGGGCTGGGGTGGGGCGACGGGCCGACCCTACGCAGGGGCCAGCTGGGGCTGCGCCGGTGCTGGCTGTTCTGCAGTGGCTAGGGCCTCGGGTTCAACCGGCGGGGCTGGATGGCGCGCATAGGGAGCCAGGTCGGCCAGGGCCCGGTCCCGGTAGGCGCCGTAGCGGCGCCGTTTGTCGCGGATGCGCTCGGGCAGCTCCGGCAGCAGGCCGAAGTTGGGGGGCATGGGCTGGAATTTGCCGCTGGGGGCTTCGGCGATGAAGTGGGTGAGAGCGCCGATCATGGTGGTGGGCGGCAGGCTGATGGGATCGAGGCCCAAGGCCAGGCGGGCGGCATTGGTGCCAGCCAGCCAGCCGCCGGCCACGGCGGCCGCGTAACCCTCGGTGCCCGTGATCTGGCCGGCGGCCAGCAGGCTGGGTCTGCTGCGGAATTGCAGGGTGGGATCGAGCAGCTGGGGGGCCTCCAGGAAGGTGTTGCGGTGCATCACGCCAAAGCGCACGAACTCGGCGTTCTCCAGGCCCGGGATCAGCCGCAACACCCGCTTTTGCTCGCCCCATTTGAGGTTGGTCTGGAAGCCCACCAGGTTCCAGAGCCGGCCGTCCTTGTCTTCCTGGCGCAGTTGCACCACCGCATAGGCCCGCTTGGCCCGGCGCACGTCCCGGTCGTGCAGGTCGCCCCAGCGGGGATCCCAGAGGCCGATCGGCTTGAGCGGCCCATAGCGCATGGTGTCTTCGCCGCGGCGGGCCAACTCCTCAATCGGCAAGCAGCCTTCAAAGAAGCTGGCGTTGCCCAGCTCAAAATCCTTGAGTTCGGCCTGCTCGGCGGCCAGCAGCGCCTCCCGGAAAGCCAGGAACTGCTGCTTGTCCATGGGGCAGTTGATGTAGTCGGCATCGCCCTTGTCGTAGCGGCTGGCCCGGAAGGCCACCGTCAGGTCGATGCTGTCCCCGTCCACGATCGGGCTGGCCGCATCAAAGAAGTGGCAGTCCTGGCGGCCCGTGAAGCTGCGCAGCTTCTCGGCGAGGGCGTCACTGGTGAGGGGCCCGGTCGCCAGCACGGCAATCTGGCCAGGGCCGGGGAGCTCCAGCTGCTCGCGCCGCTCCACGGTCACCAGGGGATGGTTCTCCAACGCAGCGGTGAGGGCGGCGCTGTAGCGACCCCGATCCACCGCCAGGGCGCCACCGGCCGGCACGGCGTGGTGATCGGCGGTGTCGATCACCAGGGACCCCAGCTGGCGCAATTCCGTTTGCAGGAGCCCGGCGGCCCGGTCGCTGCTCAGGGCCCCAAAACTATTGCTGCAAACGAGTTCGGCAAACTCGGCGCTGTGGTGGGCCGGGGAGCGGCGCACGGGCCGCATCTCCACAAGTCGCACCGGCAGACCAGATGAGGCAATTTGCCAGGCCGCTTCCGTACCCGCCAAGCCAGCCCCAATCACCACCAGGGGATCGGTTGGGCTGGGGCGCGACGGGCTTAGGGAAGACAACAAGACAATCGCACCAGCCGGCTCAAAGGGTCCGAGCGCAACTCAGGCGCGGGCGCGCTTGAGCAACAGCTGCAGTTGGCCAACGGCAGCGCGGCCGATGTTGAAGGCAGCCCAACCCACGGCAAGCAGCACGGGGGTGGCAACCAGCAGAAGCCGAGCATCCATGGGTGTGGCGGAGCAATCGCGTGGCTTGATCCTACGGACTTGAGCGCCATAACGCGGCCAGATCAGGCGAGCCGATCGAAATTGCAGCAATTGCTGCTCGGGAGGCCCCAGCGGTTGAGAAGGGCCTTCACTGCAGCTTGACCAACACTCCAATCGCGAGTCCCAGCCGCTGGGAAGTAACGACCGCCATGGGGATTCTCCACTTGTTGCTTGGGTGTCCCTGGCGGCTTCAAGGTCCGAAGCCAGTGCTTTGGGAGCGGCCGGCATGGGCCTGGGCCAGGTGTTGGTAGCGGCGCGCATGCTGGCGCTGCTCCGCAACCGCTTCGGCGGAGAGCTCCCGTTTGACCTGGGCTGGCGCGCCCATCACGAGGCAGCCGGGGGGCACGTCGCGGGTGACGACCGAACCGGCGGCCACCAGGGATCCTGCGCCCACGGTGACGCCGTTGAGCACGATGGCGCCGATGCCGACCAGGCAGCCGTCCTCCAGGGTCGCCCCATGGACCACGGCCCGGTGGCCGATGGTCACATCGGCGCCGATCGTTACGGGCTGACCGGGGTCCCCGTGCAAGATCGCCCCGTCCTGCACATTGCTGCCTGCTCCAATCACGATCGGGCAGACATCGCCGCGGGCCACGGCCGTGGGCCAGAGGCTGGCCCCTGCGGCCAGCGTGACATCGCCAATCACCACCGCACTACTGGCCACCCAGGCCTCCGGATGCAGGCGTGGCTCAGGCCAGGGAAACGTAGTCATGCCAGGGGGTGCTTCGGGCCGTAGGCGCCAGTGTGCTCCGTTCCTGACCCCGCGAGGGCCCGCTGCCCCTTGGAGGAGACCCCGGCTGGGTGATACGTTCGCTTGGTGCCCGAAAGGGCTGCCCCGGGGCTAGTCCCACGCGGCGGGTCGCTAGCTCAGCGGTAGAGCACTCGGCTTTTAACCGATTGGTCCTGAGTTCGAATCTCAGGCGACCCATGTTTTATTGTCCAAGGGTTTTCGGCCCAACCCCCTGAGGCTGCTGGGTTTTGGGGCTCTTGCCTGGTTCGCCACGGTCCGCCAGGACGGGCCCCTGAAGGGCCGGATTCGACAGGCATCTGTTCCATTGCCTGGTCCACCTGCCACCTGGGATGGGTTAGTTGTTCAGGGTGGGTACCATCGTTACAGCCCGAGGGGTAGACCGCCCCCTTCACTAGGGATTCCGCTGAGCAGCGAGTGCCGCACCCACAGCCCCGGATTCAGGGGCCTGCTGGCTTCGGCTTGAACAGTGGGGCCTGGCAGCTTTCTGCCACGTCTGCAGGGGGCTTCTCTCACCGCCTGGCTGGCGAAAGCCCAATTGGGAACGGAGATCGGCTAGACCGGAAATGGGTCCGAATTAGTGGGTAGAAGTGTTCTCTGCGGCTTGAGCTCCGGTTCAAGGCTGCCGGCTTGCGCAGCCAGGGAGAAGGCAGAACAGCTCATCAACGCATGCGAAAAAGCTATCAATAGTGGAGCATTCGTTATGACTGCCCTGGTATCTGCTACTATGGTCCGGCTGTGATTAGAGTAGTCTTGTGACGTTGCCCCAGATTTCCGTAATCGCCAGCGCCAACGGCAGGGAGGCCGATGGCAGAGCGGTCGTTTTAAGCTTTAGCCGCTCTGGAGCTACGGATGCAGCTCTAAGCGTTGATTATCAATTGTTAGGTACTGCCAAGGCTGGCAGCGATTACAGCGGCAGCAGCTCCGGCTCAATTTCGTTTGCAGCAGGCAGTGCCACTGCTTCCCTTTCGCTGCAAGTCTTGGCGGATGGTGCCCTAATTGATCCTGGTGAAACAATCATTGCCAGGATTATTTCATCGGATTCTTACACTATTGCTCCTGGTAAGCAGTTTGCCACCGCCACGATTACGGCGGAGGGCATGGTGGTGTCTACCAGACCCGGGTGGAGTGTTGGTGAAGTACGCAACGACTATGCCTTTGCAGCGCTGAAGGGCGATGGCACTGTCGTTGCCTGGGGTTACACAAGCTATGGCGGCACGGCACCGACGGGGCTTGGCGGTGTGACCCAGATCTTCTCTACTCCCTTCGCCTTTGCTGCGCTCAAGAGCGATGGCACCGTCGATGCCTGGGGTTTCAGCGCCTATGGCGGTTCGGCACCGTCGGGGCTGAGCGGTGTGATCAAGATCTTCTCCAATGAAGTTGCCTTTGCAGCGCTCAAGAGCGATGGCACCGTTGTCGCTTGGGGGCCTGACAGCTTTGGCGGCACGGCACCGACGGGGCTTGGCGGTGTGACCCAGATCTTCTCTACTCCCATCGCCTTTGCTGCGCTCAAGAGCGATGGCTCCGTC
>CAMAVE010000123.1 GCA_945861595.1 Synechococcus sp. UW140 | reverse complement strand
GCCGCCGCCATCCAGGCCCGGCTGCCCTCCACCCCGAGGGGATACGGGCTGCGCACGAACTGGGCGCCCCGGTCCACCAGGGCCCGGGCCGTGCCCGAGAGGAAGGGCTGGCAGAGCAGCATCCGGGTGCCCTTGCCCACCGGCGGCAGCTCGGTGGAACTGCGCGGCGGCAGGCTGCGCACCAGGCCAATGCCCAGGCGCTGGAACAGGCTGGTAAGCCGCTCCTCCACGCCATCGGCCAGGGTGCCGACGAGCAACAGCTGGTCCTCGTCGCTGCGGGGCATCAGCGGCACCATCGCCAGCAGGGCGTTGTCTTCCCCCTGGGTGAAGGTGGTTTCGATGCCACTGCCGGAGTAGTTGAGCACCATCACCCGGCCGGCGTGCTGGCTGTTGAGCCGTTCCGCCGCCTTGGCCAGGTCGAGCTTGATCACCTCACTGGGGCAGGAGCCCACCAAAAACAGGGTGCGAATTTCCGGGCGCCGCTCAAGCAGATCGCGCACCAAGCGATCCAGTTCTTCGTTGGCATCGGCCAGGCCGGCCAGGTCCCGCTCCCCCAGGATCGCTGTGCCGAAGCGGGGTTCGGCGAAAATCATCACTCCCGCGGCCGACTGCACCAGGTGGGCACAGGTGCGGGAGCCCACCACCAGGAAGAAGGCATCGGGCATGCGCCGATGCAGCCAAACGATCGAGGTGAGACCGCAGAACACCTCCCGCTGGCCGTTTTGCTGGATCAGCTCGGGACGCTCAAGGGAGCTGGCGACCCTGGGATTGGCGCTGGGAGCAGCGATCCCATCGGCAGAAAGCACCGCCACGGAGGCCTGGGACTGGGCCATACAAGGCCGTCTTGCACAAAGTCATTCCAGGACTAGCGACGCCTGGGGCTAGGGCAAGCCGCTGCTTCATATCTTTTCGGGATTGCCAGGAAAAAAACTTGTCGACTAGGTCTAAATACCTGGAACTGCTGGCACCGGTCGTCCCCATTGGCCATACCTAAACCCAGCCGTTGACAAGGGCGATGGCCCGATTGTGCGGGTCCCAGCACCAAAGCAGTGGATCTTTGCTGGCCGGCAGCCCTCAAAGACCCGCTGCTTTGGCCGGCAGGGAATGGGCCTGGCTCGGCGGGCCCTGGCGTTGCATCAAGTCGATGATCTTTTCACTTTTGAGCGGGCACACTTGCGGCGTGTAGTAACGCACTGCAGCCGTTTCAATACTGGCAGGCGTGATGCCTTGAAAATCGATCGCCGCCTGCTCAAAGGACGATTGCAAGCTTTGATGCAATTGGCTCAAGGGCGTTTGCAAGCCAATGTTGTCACACAGCAACTGGGCATAGAGCCTGGCGGCACAACCAACCTGCCCCAGGTTGGCAACACAGCGGCCCAGGTCAACGCTGTTGGATGGGGGCGCAGCCGGTGCCAGCAGTTCAGGGAAGACCGGTGGCGGTGGTGGCACCGCAAAGAACGCCGGCGAAGGGGCCCATAGGGGTGAAGAGGGGGGCGACTGGGCCCAGGCCCCAGACCCGATCGAGGCACTGGCCACTAGCAAAACCAGCCGGGTGATGCTCTTCACCGCAACGGCTCCGGCCGGCAGGTGATCGCCTGGCCGTAGGCCTGGC
Source organism: Synechococcus sp. UW140 (assembly GCA_945861595.1). GTDB lineage: Bacteria > Cyanobacteriota > Cyanobacteriia > PCC-6307 > Cyanobiaceae > BAIKAL-G1. The sequence continues at coordinate 2,404 of CAMAVE010000123.1, read as the reverse complement.
GATTGAGAATGGGCGGAGGCCCGAGGGAGCCCGGCGCCGCGAACAACTGGGGATTGAGCTGGTTCAAGCGGCGGGCCAGGGCGGCCAGGTTGGCCTGCTCGTCTTGAATGCGGCGGCGTTGACCAGCCCGCCAGTTCTGGTAGCGCACAGATTCCGCCTGTTGCCATTGGGCCAGGGCCGTGTCGTAGCGCTCCTGGTCCAATTCCTGGTCATAGGCGGCGAAACGGCGCTGGTAATCTGGATCCAGGCGCTGGGGCCGCGCTGATTCCAGATAGGGCTCCCCCTGGAGCTTGGCCAGGCTTGCCTTGGCGGCCTGCAAGGACAGGGCCAAGCTCTTCACGTCCACCCGGTTGGCAAAACACGCGGCCAACCGCTTTCTGGCCGCAGCCTGTTGGCGAATCTGGGCTTCGGCCCGTTCCCGCTCCAGCACCGCTTCGATCGACAGCAGGCATTGGCCGTAGCGCAAGGGGCGCAACAGGCCATTGGCTTCGCTCGCCACTTGGGCTGAACAGCGCTGACGGCCCTTCAGGCTGAGGGGACTGCCCGCCTGGCAACCGCCCAACAGGGCCAGAAGCAACAACAGGGACCAGGCTCGGAGCACCATGGGCAAGGGCAGGGAGCTTGACCTGTTCAGACCTGACCGGCCAAGGACGGGAACGCTCTGGAGTGGACCTAGGGGCATGGGCCGTGCGGTGGCTGGCCAGCAGGCAGGGCTCTCATGCATTCAAATCTAGGTCAACAGCACCAGAGCGCCGGCCCCCCCATCGGTCCTTGCATGGCTGCCAGAGTGGATACCCGATCACGGAGCTCAGGGCAGCCATGGCAGGGCCAGTGAACCGGGATCAGGGGCGCCAGATCAATGGCGTGGAGCTCGTGGCCCAACCCCTGGTCCACCAGAGTCCGCCCCGGTTCGAAACCCTGGCCGAAGAACGGCGCTATCGGCTCAGCCACCTGGCAGGGGCCCTGCGGCTGTTTGGACGCTCGGGCTTTGGCGAAGGCGTGGCCGGCCATATCACCGTGAGAGATCCGGAATATCGAGACCATTTCTGGGTCAATCCCTTTGCCAGGTCCTTTCGGCTGATGCGGGTCAGCGATCTGATCCTGGTGAACCATGACGGTGAAGTGGTCTACGGCAACCGCCCCGTGAATCGGGCCGCCTTTGTCCTGCATGCCGCCGTCCATGAAGCCAGGCCAGACATCAATGCGGCCGCCCATGCCCACTCCCCCTACGGCAAGGCCTTTGCCTCCCTAGGGCGCCTGCTGGATCCGATCACCCAGGATGCCTGCGCCTTTTTTAACGACCACGTTCTGATCGAGGCCGATGGCGGCAAGGTGGTGTTTGAACTGGACTCAGGGCGCACCTTTGCCCACCAGTTCGGCAGCGGTAAGGCTGCGATTCACCAGAACCACGGCCTGTTCACGGTGGGGGAAACGGTGGATGCGGCGGCTTTCTGGTTTTTAGCGCTGGAGCGCTGCTGCCAGGCCCAGCTGCTAGCTGAGGCGGCGGGCACCCCAAAGCTAATCCGGCCGGAATGGGCCACCTACACCCGTGAGCACACGGCCAGTGGCCAGGCCGGCTGGTTGAATTTTCAGTCGTTCTGGGAGGAAATCAGCCAGTCCGATCCTGAGTTGTTCAACTAACTGCTGGGCAGCCAAGCCAAGACAATGTTGGGCGAGCTAGTGCCGTCCCAGGGCCGAGCGATTAGGATGGCGCCGCGATAAGCATTGCCCCCGTGTTATTACTACTTTCAGCCGCGGCCCAGTCCCCGCCCATCCCAGGCTCCCATGGCGTCCAAACAGCTGCTGAAAAAGTCACCGAGATACTCCCCTTCTCTGCCATCCTGCTAGTCATCGGCCTGGTGTTTTTTGGAACCCTTGCCATCAGCCGTATCTCAGTAAAGCTGGGGATTCCCGCCATCCTTGGCATTTTGCTTCTGGGCCTAGCAATTAACGTCAAGTACACGGTCTTTGACCTGGGCTTCATCAATTCTTTGCATACAGTCAGCTTGGCGATGATCCTGTTTTATGCAGGACTCAAAACCAATGTCAAAGCGATTCGCGGCTTCCTCTCCTTTGGCATCTGGCTCGCCGTTGCCGGATCAATTCTCACCGCCCTGATCCTGGCTGCCGGGATCTGGTTTATCTCGTCGGACACCATGGGCGGGATCGAATTCGGTTTTTCACAACTGGGCTTTCCAATTGCCCTGATGGTGGGGGTCTCGATGGCATCCACCGATTCGGCTGCGATTCAAAGCGTGCTGGAAGCCACAGGCCGCTCGATCCCGAAACAACTCGGCAAGATCCTGGAATTCGAATCGGCCTTGAACTGCTCGATTGCCGTTCTGGCCCTGGCGGTTGCCACCAGCTTCATGGCCAGCACCGTCACCAACGGCCACGGCACCGT
>CAMAVE010000122.1 GCA_945861595.1 Synechococcus sp. UW140 | reverse complement strand
CGCGAGGAAATCCGACTCGTCACAGCCGCCGCCGCCCCGGTGCTCAGCAACGAGGACCTGGCCCGCACCCTCAGCGCCCAACGGGAGCAAGCCGCCCCCGTGGCGCCGGCCGAGCACGGCCACGCCAGCCCGATCCTGGGGCTGGAGGGTTTGGAGTATCGGCTGGGCGGCTGTTGCAGCCCCCTGCCCGGCGAAGGGATTGTCGGCAGCGTCGCCCTGGGCAACCACGGCATCACGATCCACCGCACCGACTGCGCCAACGTGGCCCAGATGCCCCTGGAGCGCCGCCTGCCGGTGCGCTGGAATCCCCTCGCCGACCACGGTGGCCGCCGCTATCCGGTGCAGTTGCGCATCGAGGTGCTCGATCGGGTCGGCGTGCTCAAGGACATCCTCACCCGCCTCTCCGATAGCCGCATCAACGTCAGCGACGCCCGCGTGCGCACCGCCGCCGGTAAGCCGGCCCGCATCGACCTGCGCGTTGAACTCGCCAGCGCCTCCCAACTCACCAGCACGATCAACCAAATCCGGGCGATGGCGGATGTGCTGAATCTTTGCCGCACCGGGATTGGTTGAGGGAGCTGGCATCAGCCAACACCAACCCAGGGGCTACGGTCTGGCTGTCATGGGCGATGCAGATAAAATCTAGTTTTGCGTCTTGATGGCCTTGCCCCCTGAGCTGTTTGTTCTTGCTGGGCCCGGCCTTGCCCTTGGCCTTGCTTTTGGGTATGCCAGGTTTGTCGAGCCCCGTTGGCTGAAGACCACAACCCGCTGCCTCGCGCTGTTGCCGCTAACGGCAGGGGCTGACAGGATCAAGATCCTGCATTTGTCTGATTTGCACCATTCCGATTCGGTCTCCCTGCGTTATTTGCGGCGCTCGCTGGAGTGGGCGGTGCAGACCCAGCCCGATCTCATCTTGCTAACGGGTGACTACATCACAACCAGGATCGACGATGAACGTTTTCTGGAGATCTTGAAGCTGCTGCCCCAGGCAGCCCCCACCTTCGCCTGCCCCGGCAACCATGACGGCGGCCCCTGGGCCCAGGCCATGGCTGGGTACGCCACGACCGGGCCGATTCAGCGTTTGCTGGAGGACGCTGGGATCCGATACTTAGGGAATGACTGGACCCTGATCAACGTCAAGGGTGTGGCCATTGCTATTGGCGGCATGGGCGATTTGTGGGCTATGCAGTGTGAGCCGGAGGCCATTCAGGAGCCTTTCAATACGGCCCAGGCTGATCTCAAGCTCCTGCTCTCCCATAATCCCGATTCCAAGGCCAAGCTTGCGGCCTTGGATTGGGATTTAATGCTGTCTGGCCATACCCATGGCGGCCAATTCAGGCTGCCAATCCTGGGGGCGCCCTTTGCACCAATTAAAGATAAGGCGTTTCTGGTGGGTTTGTGCCCCTATGGCAATCGCTGGATTCATGTGACAGCCGGTCTTGGTAATGTGCATGGATTGCGCTTTAATTGCCGGCCGGAAATTTCTGTGATTCAGTTGGTCAAGCGTGGCCAGGGTGAATCCGCTGGCACCTAGAGGCTTGCCCAGAGTCCAGCCCCAACTAATCTGGAACCATGACAAGCCATGACATTCGCTGGCGCCAGCGCTCAAGCAATTACCGTCGCGCCCTGGCCCGGTTGGCTGAAGCCGTTGAGCTTTCTGGCCAACGCCCCCTCAGCGATTTAGAGCGCCAGGGATTGATCCAGGCCTTTGAGTTCACCCACGAGCTCAGTTGGAAAACCCTCAAGGATTTTCTGGCCTCCCGGGGCATCGAGGAGTTGTATGGCTCTCGCGATACCACCCGAGAAGCCTTCGCCCAGGGGCTGATCACCGATGGCGAGGCCTGGATGGACATGATCCGCCATCGCAACCTCAGCACCCATACCTATGACGAAGCCACCGTGCAGGAGATCGTCACAGCGGTGGTGAGCCGTTACATCGATGCCTTCCAGGAGCTAGAGAGCCGTTTGCGGCACTGGGAGCGACGGCCGTGACCGCTCAGGCAAACCCTCAGGCCACTCCAGCCAGCCACGGTCTGCCCGCCGCCGCCGTGGCGAAGATCCAAGGCATCCTGGCCACTTTCCCGGCCATCGAGCAAGCAACCCTCTATGGATCTAGGGCCCTGGGCCGCCATCGGCCCGGTTCTGATATTGATCTCACCCTTGCCGGAGACGGCCTTGATGCCCGCACCCTGGCTCAACTGGATGGTGCCCTGGATGATCTCCTTTTGCCCTGGCGCTTTGATCTTTCCGTGCAAGCGTCCCTGCAGTCTCCCGAGCTGATTGATCACATCCAGCGGGTTGGGACGCTTTTCTATAGCCGCAGCGATCGGTCCTAACCCCCATAAGTCCCGAATTCGCAAGGGGCCAATCGAGGGAGCCTTGCGAACTCGACCAAGCACAACTGGTCAGCTTTGGCAGCCAAGGCTTCCTGATGGCCGAATTTCAGCGAGAGCTCACGGCAACGTGAATCCACTCGTATTGAGGTGCTTGAGATCCAGCATCACGATGCCCAGCCAGCCCAGCAGGGCCAGGCCGCCCACCACGCCTAGGGCCACGAGCAGGCTCACCACCACGGGGCGCGCCGAGCCGTTGTTGTTTGCCACGGGTCCTTAGGCCAGGGAGCTTGATCCTGCCACGACCACTCCGGTGCGGCTGGATTCCCTGGCCCGTTGACCATCCTCAGGTCTGGCAAGGGGCTCGATGGGGAGCGGACCCAGGGAGCCTTTGCTGGCTGGGTCGACCTAGGCCAAACCAGGCTCTCCCTAGGGTCACCAGGTCCTGGGGTGGTTCAAGCCCTTTGCTGGTTCCAGGGGACCTTGCTCCGCCCGATGGCTGCCGCCGCTTCCACCCCTAATCCCCTGCTGGCCTTTCCCTTTGAGCCCTCGATCGAAGGGCTGGGCGAGGCCTATTGGGATGGGGTGGAAGCGGCAGCCTTTCCCCAGAGCCGATTGCGGTTTCGCAATGACGCCCTGCTGGGGCAGTTGGGGGTAGATCCCTCCACCGTGTCGGATCGGGATTTCGAGGCGGCCTATGGCCGCTTCGAGGCGCGCCAGCCCCTGCTGGCCCTGCGCTACCACGGCACCCAGTTCGGCACCTACAACCCCTTTCTCGGCGACGGTCGCGGCTTCCTCTACGGCCAGCTGCGCGACATCCAGGGCGATCTCCAGGACCTGGGCAGCAAGGGCAGCGGCACCACCCCCTGGAGCCGGGGCGGCGATGGCCGCCTCACCCTCAAGGGGGGTGTGCGCGAAATCATCGCCGGTGAGGCCCTGCATCGCTTGGGGGTCAGCACCAGTCGCACCCTCAGCCTGGTGGAAACCGGCGAAGACCTCTGGCGTGGCGATGAACCCTCACCCACCCGCAGTTCGGTGATGGTGCGCCTGGCCCGCACCCACCTGCGTTTTGGCAGCTGCGAACGGCTGCTGCATCAGCGCGAGCCCCAGCAACTGGAGCGCCTGTGGCGCCATGTGCAGGCCACCTATTACCCCCATCTCGATCGGCTCGAAGCGGAGGGCCGGGGCCTGGCCCTCTATGGCGAACTGGTGGAGCGGGTGGCTCGCTTAGCGGCCGAATGGATGGTGGCCGGGTTCACCCATGGGGTGCTCAACACCGACAACATGTCGTTGGTTGGTGAGAGCTTCGATTACGGCCCGTTTGCCTTTTTGGATCGCTGGGATCCGGGCTTCACCGCCGCCTATTTCGACCAAACCTCCCTCTACGCCTACGGCCAGCAGCCGCGCATCTGTCACCACAACCTGCGCCTGCTCCAGGAGCCCCTGGCCATGCTCTGGCCGCGCCAGGAGTTGGAGCAACGCCTAGGGCGCTTCGGTTCCGTCTACACCGCCCATTACCGCTCCCGCCTGATGCGCCGGCTCGGCTTTGATGCTGCGTTGCTTGAACCAGGCGGCAAGGATTGGCTGGCCAGCGATGCGCTGCCGGATCTGCTCCTGCCGACGTTGCAGTTGCTGGTGGACTGGCCGGTGGCCTACGGCTCCTTTTTTGCCTGCCTGGGGCGTCATGTGGCCCTGGCTGGCTTGCCAGCCGAAGCGGAAGCCCTGGCGCCGTTTGTGCCCGGGGCGCCGGAGCCGCCCCGGGCCGCCTGGCTGGCCTGGCGGGATGCCTGGTGGGCCTGGAGCCGGGCGTGGCCCCACCCCGAAACGATCGCCCCAACCCTGGCCCGCTGGAACCTGCCGGTTACCCCAGTGCGCGCTGAGATAGAGCGGATCTGGGAGGCGATTGATCAGCACGATGACTGGAGCCTGCTGGAG
>CAMAVE010000121.1 GCA_945861595.1 Synechococcus sp. UW140 | reverse complement strand
ATCGCCGCCGAGATGGCTGCCACGGCCAGCAACATCAACAACATCACGTTGCTGAATTGGTCCCAGAGGATGGCCAGGCTGCTGCGACCGGCCGCCAGTTCCAGCCGGTTGGGGCCGCTGTGCTCCCGTCGCTCGGAGGCCTGGGCTGTGCTCAACCCTTCGGTGCTGACCTTGAGGCTGGTCAGGCAGTCCTCGGCACTCAGGCTGTGCCAGTTGGTCTGATCAAGGGGGGTCAAGCAGGGATAGGCTTGGGAGCCTCACCTTAGAAAATCGGATCAGTCCCTGCCTAGCTGGGGTGATCTGATCAGCCCAAGGGCCCTTGATGCAGGACGGCCCAGCGAATCAACACCCCAGTTGGCCTAACAGACTGCGGCGCAAGGGAAAAGCTCAGCGAGCGCTCCAGAGATTACGATGTTTGTGGGCTGTTATCAGCAGTTTTGATGAGTGGACAGGGGGGCTGATCACCATCGGTGATTGCTCCAATCAGGATTTCTTAACCTGTTAAGGGATTCAGGCGAGCGTATGGATCCAGCTCTGAGTCAGATGCGAGCTGCCTGGGCCGCTCCGACCGCAGAGGCTCCTCCCTACTGGTGAGCCCCAGTGGACCCTGAATCCCTGCTAACGCAGCTTCTCCCCGAGCAATTTGCGGAGGCCCTGGTCCAGCGGAAACGGCCCCGTCATCGCAGCCTCCGCGCCCAGCTATTTGGGTGATGGTGGTTTTGGTTGGGCTTGTGGCTCAAGGGCCGTAGCCAAGGGCCGCTAGGGACGATCGCCTGGATTCGCCGGAGCAGTATCCGTGCACTGGGTCTCGACCCTCCAGCCGCGGGAACCTATGGGGATCCGCCAGAGTGGGTCAACCCCTGCGGCCTTGGCCATGACCCCCAGTAAACAGGAGATCCTGGCCGCCTCCAGTAGCTGGGTGGCGGTGGTGCTCAATGTGGTGCCGGGCTTGGGTACGGGCTACCTCTACCAACGGCGTTGGCGGGCGTATTGGATCACTTCAGGCCTAGCCACCAGTTGGTTTGTGGCTGGTGCCCTGCTCGGCGGGCCGGAGGCTGGTGACTTGAGCCAACGCGACCAGCTGATTGGTCTGGCTGGCCTGGTGGTCCTGGCCGCGATCACGGCGACGGAAGCCGGTCTGTCCGCCCGCCGCGCCAGCCTGGGCGCCAAGCAGGTCTAATTCCATCGACACCACCCCCCTTCCCTCGGGACGACTGCAGAGATTGCGTTAGACAACCCCTGCGTGACTTCAATGGTCAGCTGGATGGGCATTGCAGGAGATTCCATTGATCTCTAAACTGCTAATTAATACGCCTCCCTACGTGTTGCATGGTTACGCCTGAAGAGCTGGAAGCGCTTGATCTGATGTGTTGGCTTCGCAATGGCGATGCCGCGGCCCGATTGGCCTACTGCAGCCAAAGCACGATCAGTCGCCGCAGCCAGCAGGCTCTCCAGGTTTTTAATCCATTTCCCGGCCATGGCCCAGGGTGCCATTCACTGGCTGGGCCTAGCACCCTGCTGCAGATGGAACGGGAGGTGCACCAGCTCTATCGCCTCTCCGGCAGGAGCAGGCTGAGGCTGCATGCGCCCTATTGGGCGAGCCGCGTTTTAGGCCATCAGTTGCACGCAACCTGGATCGTGAATCCGGCCAGAGAGAAGGAATCTGTAGGCGCGGCCCTGGGCTTGCTGGAAGATCGGGTCATTGATGCGATGATTGCCGAGGCTAGTCAGCGACCATATGATCATGACCCCAAGTTTGTTTGCTTTGACCTCTATGAAGTTCCTTTGGTTCTGTGCGCAGACGTATTAGCGCGAAACCAGTTTAGTGATTGTTTGCACTCTGACAAGAATCTTAGCTCCGATGACGTCAAGAGCCTGTCGTTTGTGATACCCCAGGAATTCCTTTCTCCAGAATCCAAGGGGTGCGTCTTTCAATTGTTTAATCATTTGTATGGGGATGGCCTAGGCGTTGATTGTGGATCTGATCAGCGGCCTGAGGAAAGTTCTCCGGTGACTTTTTTGATGGCACATCACACGTCTGCTTTTGAAGACTTTCACCGCTATGCGCGAATTGATTCTGATTGTGGTTTTAGGGCTAAGGAATCGCTCGTTGTTTTGCGTGGCTTGGAGGATAGCCCCGGCATCATTTGCTTGCTAGAGACCCTTTCAGCTTCCTATCTTGGGCCCCTAAGGAAGTATTCCGAAGTGATAATTGATAGGGCTATGGTTTAGGGTTTGCGCTAGGATTTTGCTTGAAAGGAATTGCCTACGCAGCCCTTGTTTTAATTGATTTAGGGATTCTTGATTCGTTTTGTCAAGCAATTTACTGAAGTGCTATTGCTGAAACCCAATGGGTAAATTGATAACTGTCTTTCAATGCTCGAAATGGGAATCTCCTGTTAATCCGCTTGCTCTTACTATGGTTTTTTAATCAAGCAACCTGTTTGCAAGCCCTGGCCTGGTTGTGATTGTGAATCTCTTTGCAATTGCGCTTTCTTCGGTAATTTAGAAGTGTAGGTCGATTGCTAGGCGATGGCGCTGGGTTTCGCAAGGGCGGTATTACTACGGCATGGTTTGATCGGCCACCCTAGAAGCTAAATAAAAGTCGGCCGCCCACCCGCGTGTTGGTGTTGTCTAGGAGTTGGCCCATGTCAAAGAGGCCAGCGGCATTGCTCACGTAAATTTCCAGATTCGTGCTGCTTGTCGCTAGCCAGCGTAGCGCCAGGGTGCCATTGGTGGCGTTGATTTCCGATCCCACCACATTCACCTCTGGGATCAACTGGAAGTGGCGACCCAATTGAATGTTGGCACCCAGGCCCACTCCCCAGGGGGTGCTAACGCCGCTCCAGGCCAGCTTGGGATTGAGGTTGAAGGCAAGCCAGGAATTGGCCTCCCAGGTAGAAACGGATTCGATAAACATGTAGCCCTGGTAGCTGGATGGTGCCGTATTGCGGCCCAGGCTGATCCGTCCACCCAGGGAGAAGGGGGCGCCACGCAGCTGGCTCATCGCAATCGCCTTGCCGCCATAGCGGTAGTTCCAGCCCCCATCACTGGCATAGGTGGTGGCCAAGTCACTGGTCGGCCGTACGTTATTGAAGACACCACCTGTATACACATCTAGCTGGAAACTATTGGAGAGTGAATAGCCGATATAGCCGAAGCCATTACCCTGGCTATCCCCATTGGCCCAGAGTTCTGTGATTCCCCTTGGCGGAACCAGGGCCGTATTCACGGTGAGTCCCCCCAGGGCAAGGGAGCGCTGACGCGGGGTCATGGCCGGCTGGGGCGTATCCAGCGCCCCTGGGGTAAAGACAAAGCGACCTGAATAGCCCAGGCGATTGTCGGACGGTAGGGCGAGCAGGGCTGTGGCGGGGGTGGCACCCCAGCCATTGGTGAGTTGGCCTTCTAAGGCAATACGGGGATTCAGGGCCCAATTGATGCCCGCCGTGAGAATCGGAACCCTGGCGAAGTCCAAATTGCCGTTAAAACTGTTGTTGCCAGGCCCTACGGGCATTAAGCCGGAGCCGAATAGAGTGAGGTTTGGGATCGGGCGCCAACTGGCCCCTGCGGCCACACTGCCGTTGGTGCCATAGAAGGGGCCGCTTCCTCCCTGGTCTGAACCCTGGCTGCTCGGCAGAAAGCTCACTCCGGGGGTGAAGGTGAGGGCCAAGCTCGGCAGGGCTTGCCAGGTGATTGGTAGGGAAAGGGAGCCCACCACGTTGGTGGTTTGCACCCGACTTCCAGAGTTATTAAATATATTCGGACTTGCATTATTTTGGCCCTTGCAGGAGGCGGAATCGCAGCCACCACTGCCCACCGTCCAGGCTTCCAACGAACCTGCCAGGGCCAACTTCCAGGCGGAGGTGTTAGAACCGATGAGGCGCCATTGCAAGGCTCCGCCATAGCTTTCCCAGAAATTGGCGGGCTGAATGGTCTTGCCAGTGATTGGCGCGTAGAGGGGATCATCCGCAACGCTATAAAACGCCGAAATTTGTAGCTGATCCGTTAAACCTGCATCCAATCTTGCGGCGTAATTCTGGTTGCCTGTGCCGCCCCCGCCTCCTTGCTTGGCGCCCCCTAAGGGAGCCATTTGGAAGACGGAAAACTGGCCCTGTTGCTCGGCCAGTTGCTGGGCGGTGGGCACGGCTGCGCCGAGGCGAAGCTGGGGGGTGAAATCGGCGGCTGCGGGCTTGAGCCCATCGAGGAGGGCCTGGGCTTCCGCCGGGCTGCTGGGGGGCCTGGCCATGGGGCTGGCGTTGGCTCCGGGCCCG
>CAMAVE010000120.1 GCA_945861595.1 Synechococcus sp. UW140 | reverse complement strand
CCATTCAGGTGTTGGCTGAAGGCTTGGGGGAAGGGAGCCGTGCTGGTGTCCTGACCCCCTACAGCCTGGTCCGGCCAAGCCAGTTGCAGCACCAAAGGAGGATCCCCTGGAGCCAGCTCCAGCAATCGCCGGGCCCGACCTGGGAGCGGATCGGCCAGATCCCAGCGCAGGGGCGTCAGGATCGTCAAAGCCTGCGGAAGAATCGAAACGCCAACCTATCGAAAAGGCGGCTCGGGGCCTGAGGCGGTTGACCTGGGATTGGCTTTCATGGACCTTCTTTTCGGGAGGCTCTTGGCAGAAGATCGAGATAGTTCAGTGGTGTATTGATGAAATGCCAGGGGCTTGAGCCCATTCTGATTATCTCTTTGAGACTTGCTTCTGGCGATAGCCTAAATGGTGTTATTGTCAACGGAAAGTTTTGTCTGCCGGTTAAAAAGCCATGAACCTTCAGCCCCTCCTCAGGCGAAATTATTGGAGCCTGAAGCGTGTTGTCGCTGACGGGATGCTTAGGTCGGTCCTGGATCTAGGCGCTGTCCTTGTCTCCAGTAATAAGCTCTTCTTATCGTTGATGTACGGCTGTGCAACCTACAAGCGATCTATTCTCGGCCTATTTACCACTGGCAGGGAGGCACTTGCCTGCCTGAAAGGAAACAATGCCGGCCTATTGCTAAGCACAATCGACCTTGAAGATGGCTCCGGCGATGGATTAATTGCCCAGGCTAGGCTCCTGCAGCCATCGTTGCGCTGTGTCTTGATCGCGGATCATCATCACTACCGCCCAGAAGATGCGATCAAGTGGCAATCGCCTGTGATTGTCTCTTCATTGGATCTTGGCGATGCAAGCGAACCCTGGAATCAGGCCATGGTTGCAGCAATTGCGAATACCACCTACCGCAGCCCATCGATTCCAGATTGCCTGCTGAATGACGACGATAAACGGGTTGTTAAGCTCACGCCAAGGGAGCGTCAAATGCTCGAGTGCTATGCCCTTGGTCTCACCAATGCCCAAGCCGCCGAGCGGTTGAGCCTGAGCCCCCAAAGCACAAAAACCTATAGTAAAAATTTACTCGCCAAATTAAATGTTAGTAATCGCCAGTTGGCCCTGCTGAAGACGATGGGCAGTGGCTTTGTTCCTGTCTTTTAGGGGCGGCTAGGTAATGCCCCTGCTTCGATGGTTAATAACAACTAGGCTTGGGGAGCTTGATTTGCGTTCAGGGTAGGGGAAGTCTGCATTGCCTTGTCATCGTTTGAGGATCTATGCCTGCGTTGTCCGGTTCGCAATGCTGCCCGAAGTGATCCTGATAGTCCAATCTAAATGAACAGTCGGAAAGTTAGGAACCCCTTGGCTAGTTTGTAGCCAAGGGTGGCTGTCGAGTCGGTATTAAAGTGTGCATCATGCAAGTGGGTGGTCTTGGGTTTGTTGTAAGCAAGTTTTGCTAAGAAGCAATCAGGCGTTGACTATTTTCTGTCGATCAAGCAATTGCTGGGTGATCTTAGGCAGGAGCCAGTCCCAGGCTGGTTGCCTTTTATGACGGTGTCCTACTAGCGGCCAAGGCTGGCAAGTTGCAGCTGGCCGGGGTTCGTTTAGATCCCAACTTCAGCTTCCATTTTTATGGCCTGGATTGTTGCCGCAGCGCCGAGGCGGCTGGACTGCGGATCGGGACTTGGCCGATTGCGATCACCCATGTCAGTGGCGGTGCGTCGCTCCAGTCGCCGGCTTGGGCGGAGAGCGTGGAGCGATATCTCCATAAGTGGGGCCATTGAGACCAACGGTTTTCGCTCCCTCGCAACCAGCCCAGCTGGTTTGTTTCCCTATCCGCCCCTACGATTACTCCCACTCCTTCCCCCAGCTCCCCTTCGCCGCGATGAGCACCTACTCCTTCGATGTCGTGTCCGATTTCGACCGCCAGGAACTGGTGAACACCCTGGATCAGGTGCGGCGCGATGTGGTGCAGCGCTACGACCTCAAGGACTCGGCCACCGAGATCGATCTGGAGGAGACCAGTTTTACGGTGACCAGCGCCAGTGAGATGGCCCTGGTGGCGGTGGAAGACCTGCTGCGCCAGAAGGCCACCAAGCGCGACCTGTCCCTCAAGATCTTTGACTTCCAGGCCCCCGAGCCCGTGGGTGGCAACCGGGTGAAGCAGGTGGTGAACCTGCGCAAGGGCCTCTCCCAGGAGATCGCTAAGGCCCTCAGCAAAACGATTCGCGATGAGCTCAAAAAGGTGACCGTGGCGATCCAGGGGGACAGCCTGCGCATCACCGGCAAGAACAAGGATGACCTCCAGCAGGCGATCCAGCTGCTGCGGGCCCAGGACGTGGAGGTGCCGCTCCAGTTTGAGAACTACCGCTGATGGCCCCACCCTTGGGGCCGCTTCGCCTGTCTGGTGCCCTAACTGGATCGTTCGTGCTGGTTTTGGCGACCGCTTGGGTTCCTGGGCCCTGGCTTGCCGCCGCTAAGGCGGCTCCGGCTGCTGCGCTTTCACCTCCGGGTTCGCCAGCGGCCACCGATCTCCAGGAGGGGGCCCAACGCTTTCACCCGATCGTTTCAGCGGGGGGGATGGTGGCAGCCCAGGAGGCTCTGGCCGCTGGCGTGGGGGCTTCGATGTTGCGCAAGGGCGGCAATGCGGTGGATGCCGCTGTGGCCACCTGTTTCGCCCTCGCGGTGACCTTGCCCCAGGCCGGCAACCTCGGCGGGGGTGGCTTTTTGGTGTTGTGGCTGCCCCAGGCTGAAGCCAAGCACCCTTTGGTTCCCGCTGTTTCAATCGGCCGTGGCCAGGCCGTGGCCCTCAATTTTCGAGAAACAGCGCCCTTGGCCGTGCGCCCCGAGCTGTTTCTCCAGGCCGATGGCAGCGTTGATCGGGCCAAGGCTACCCGCAGCCTGCTGAGCACGGGTGTGCCGGGCACGGTGGCGGGGCTCACCCTGGCCCAGGCCCGCTATGGGCGTCTGCCGCTGAAGGATGTGATGGCGCCAGCAATCCAGTTGGCGGAGCGCGGGTTCCCGGTGGGGGTGGATTTGGCTGCATCCCTCGCTTCTGCAGCGCCACTGCTGAAGGCCGATCCCAGTTCCCGGCGCCAGTTTTTTAAGGCTGGCGGGGTGCCCTACCGCCCTGGCGAGATCCTGCGCCAGGGCGATCTGGCCCGCAGTCTCCGCCGCATCGCTGGGCAGGGGGCGCCCGGCTTCTATGCCGGCCCAGTGGCCCGGGCCCTGGAAGGGCTGATGGTCCAGCGCGGTGGCCTGATCAGGTCCGCCGATTTAGCGGCCTATCGGGCCCGGTGGCAGGCCCCTTTGCACGGGCGCTTCCGCGGCTATCCAGTGGTGACCATGCCGCCCCCCAGTGGCGGTGGGATCACCTTGCTGCAGCTGCTCAATGTGCTGGAGCCCCTCAAGCTGGACGCCACCGGTGCCAACAGTGCGGCCACGATCCACCGGCTGGTCGAGGCGATGAACCTGGCCTACCGGGATCGCAACCGCCTGCTGGGTGACCCCGACCACGTCGCCATGCCCCTGGAGCAGTTGCAAAGTCAGGCCTACGCCACCTTGCAGCGTTCGCGTCTGGACCTGAACCGTCATCGGCCCGCGGCCCAGTTGGAGGCCGATCCCACCGCCCTGGGCGGCGGCAGCAACACCACCCATGTGTCCGTCGCCGATCGCCAGGGGGGGCTGGTGGCGGTCACCACCACCCTGAATGGGGCCTACGGCAATGGCATCAGCGTGCCGGGGGCGGGATTCCTGCTCAACAACGAACTGGATGATTTCAGCCTCAAGCCCGGCAGCGCCAATGGTTACGGCCTGGTGCAGGGGGCCGTCAATGCCATCGCCCCGGGTCGTCGGCCCCTGAGTTCGATGACGCCCACCCTGGTGTTCCGCCCGAGTGGGGAACCCCTGCTAGCCACGGGAAGCCCCGGCGGCAGCCGCATCATCACCACAGTGTTGCAGGTGCTCCTCAACCGGTTGGTGTTTGGCCTCAACCTGGCCTCGTCGGTGGCGGCCCCCCGCATCCACAGCCAGCTCTGGCCTGACCAGATCAGCATTGAAGAGGGCCTCAGCCCCGACACCCGCCGGCTGCTGGAGGCGATGGGCCACAAGCTCGTGACCGTGCCTGCCATGGGCTCGGCCAATTCGGTGGAGGTGCTGCCTGCGAAGGGTGTCCCCGTGGGCCCTGGGGTGGTCAGCCGCCCCACCCTTTCGGGCGGCAGCCTCGGCGTGGCCGATCCCCGGCGCCGGGATGCGGCTGCGGTCGCTGAACAGCCCTGAAGCTTGCCCCACGCTTAAGCCCAGAGGGCTAGCGCCCTAGCGTCCAGCCCGGGTCTGGTTCTGGCGGGGCCAGGCCTCAGGCGATCTCGGCGAAGCTGTCGCGGAAGGCGGCAATCGTGGTGTCGATGTCATCGTCGCTGTGGGCCAGGGAGGTGAAACCGGCCTCAAAGGCGCTGGGAGCCAAATAAACGCCGCGCTCGAGCAT
>CAMAVE010000119.1 GCA_945861595.1 Synechococcus sp. UW140 | reverse complement strand
CTTCGCGGCCGCCAATAGTGATGGCCTCAGCCATTTCCGGGTGCTCGGTTCAGGTGTTCTAGGCCTAGAGGACATCAAGGGTGGTGGCGACCGCGACTTTGATGACCTGATTGTCGGCTTCAACTTCAAACTTAGTACGCTTACATTGGCCTGATTAATTAGGCATAGGTGTGACTATTGATTGTATGATCCACAATTTACAGCTGGCTGGCTAGCTAGAGCCTGCCCATATCGACATAAACCCTCAGACGCTTAAAAGCCATGGGTGAAGCTCTTCTCCTGCAAGTGCAACTCACAGCTATCCACTGGCCTTAGCAAACGTGCCCATTCGCTGTTTGCTTACTCCCCTGGCAATAGACCCCAGCCACGCCCGCCCCGTTGGCGCGCAGTAACCCGAGCCGCCCACGCCGCCGCAACCGCTGGCAGGCGCTGAGCCCTGAGGAGCTGCAGGCCCAGGCGGCCGAGCAGCGCATCCAAGCTGGCGGCCCCGGGGCATTGCCCTGGCAGCCCCACCCGACGTTGGTGGCGTTGCAGGAGCGGCTGCAGCTGGTGGCTGACTGCTGGAACCTGCTCGATGGCACCGGTGGCCAGTCGCGGCAGGGCCTGTACCTGCCCCAGGGCAGGAAGGAGCCCGAGGCGGCATACCGGCAGCGGCGGGCAAATGCCTGGCCGAGCAGCTTCTTCCGCGATGCCCTGCGGACCTATGCCGGGATGCTGGCCTCGGCATACAGGCGCGAGCCTCAAAGGGGCTGGGGGCTTACCCACAGTGGAGGATTGACCCTGCCAACGAGCAATCCACGCCATCTGCCTAGCCGGCGGCCATGGCCAGGTTGCCGTGGACTTAAATCTGACCCATCTCCCACCGAGTAACCATGCCCGCCTTCCTGCTTGCAGCCGCCCTTACTGCAATCCCTGCCGAACCTCCAGCAACCGCCCCGCCTCTCACCCCCGCCCAGGCCGAACTGCTCCAAAAGATCAAGCGCCTCCGCGATGGTGATAGCCGGACCTTCGGGAGCTGCACCTATCGCTGGGATCAGTGGCGTCCCCAGCCCACCGGTTCCAGAATGACGACGGTGACGGGTTGTGCCACAGCCAGTGTTGCTGTGGCCTGCTCTGCCTTGAAGCTCAGCACCCTGCCTGTAGCTGAACCCCAGGTGTGGTCTCCGTGGCGTCTTCCTGAGCCTGGGCCGGAGGAGCGGATGGTGGTCAGTCTCTGCGCTAACGCCTTGCCTCTGCCGGCACCTGCACCGGTTGCACCCAAGCCGGAGAAGCAACAGAAGGCTGCCAAGCCCTGAGCGGTTACTTGTCAATCAAGAGGTTTTGATCCACATTGCGCATATAACCGCAAGCATGCGACAAGGCAAGACCTCTCTAGACTTTATTGAAGGGTGTAAATACGCAATAATCAGTTGGTGATGAAGGCATATAATAAAGGGTGCCTGGGATATCGCCCTGGTTTTCCAAGTGCGATCTACAGCTATGTGATCAAGGTGCCACCGACCTGGCGGGATCTCTATGCCAATGGGCAGAAACTGCTGCGGCAGGGTTTTGGGGCTGCGGAGGTGGCGGGGAGGCTGGGAATCATGGCGGAGCGCTGGCTGGAGCGGAGCGCCCAGGGCCCAGACCAGCGAACCGAATCCTAGCTAGCGGGCGGGGTGGGATGTTCGTTCTAGCGCTGGGCCGGGCTCTGCCCAAGAGCATCCCGAGCCTCCTGATCAGTTTGGGCGTCGTTAGGGCTATTTGTTATTGGGAACGTTACGCCACCAAGCCTTGCAGCAGATCTTCCCAATGTCGTACCCAGCCGGCCGTATCAAAGAGGGGCAGGTTGGCGTTTGGATCGATCAATTGCCGGCGCCGCCCATGCAGCTGCTCCGGATTGCGGCCCAGGTCAATGGCCCGCTCCACGTAGGCCTCGGGCGTGGGGCAGATTAGGTCGGGCATGTTGACGGAGGCACAAAGGCTGGCCGCCATGCGCGATACAAAGTGTTCGCCTGGGCAGGTGAGCAGGGGTAGACCGGCCTGGAGGGCGACGGCGCCGGTGGCACCGGCGCCGTAGGGGCCGGTGTCGAGGAACAGATCGGCCAGGCGGCAGAGATCGGGGAAACGGGGGGCGGTGGTTTTTGCGGCAAAGACCAGCCGCCCGGGGTCGAGGCCGCAGGCCTGGGCCCGTTGCCTTAATCGCACCTGGGTGGCGCTGTTCTTCACCACCAAGAGCAGCACACTGCCCGGCACCGCCAGCAGGATCTCCATCCAGGCATCAAAGCGATCGGGATCAAATTTGTCGGGGCGGTTAAAACAGGCGAACACCATCTGCTCGGGCCCGATGCCCAGCTCCGCGCGGTTGGGGGCTGGCGGCAGGGGCTCGCCCGGATCGGCCGCTAGGGGCGCCGAACAGACAAACCCCCAGGGCAACCGCAAGACCGTTTCGCTGTAGCCGTGTTCGAGCTCCGGAGGAATCAGCCAGTGATCGGCCACCACCCCATCGATGAAGGGGGCCCCCGTCGAGCCGGGATAGCCGAGATAGAGCAATTGCACCGGTGCGGGCCGAAGCGCCAGTGCCGAGGGTCTGCCCTGGTGGGTGTAGCCCATGAGGTCCACCAGTACATCGATACCATTGGCCTCGATCTGGCGGGCGATCGCCTCGCTGCTGAGCTGGCTGAGATCGCGCAGCTGTTCACAGCCCTGGGCTACCGATTGCGTGACGCGATCGCGGTGGGCGGAGAGCATGTAGCCGAACGGCCGGCAGCGGCTGCGATCGTGCTCGGCAAAGAGGCCATGGATCAGGCCGCCCATGGGATGGCAACGGAAATCGGCCGACAGATAGCCGATGCGCAGGGGCCTCCGCCCGCTCGCTGGATTGGGCTGCGGGTTTGGCCATTGCCCTGGCGGTTTGGGGGGGTGAACCTGGCCCAGGGGCGCCATGGCCGCCGTGATGGCGGTGGCATGGCCGGCGGCCACGCGGCGCTGCAGCTCCAGGGGAAGGGGGACGTTGAGTAGGCGCAACGGCACGGCCATGGACACCGGTTCGCCCGCGTCGAGGCAGTGCTCCAGCTGGCTGCCCAGTTGGTGCATGCGGACGCCGTAGTCGTCCCAAAGGGCCAGCCCCAGCCGCATGCTCTCGGCCATGGTGAGCATGTTGAGATCGCCTGGATTGAGGCTCAGCCCGTGGCTGTAGGTGGCCAGCGCCGCCTCCTGGTCGCCGGAGATCTCCTGGCACTGCCCGAGCCCAAAGAGCGCCGAGCTGTTGCCCGGTTCCTGCTGGAGCACCCGCGAGTAGGCGGCGTTGGAGAGGGAGATTTGCCCGGCCCCAAGCAGCAGTCCGCCAAGGTTGAGCAGGGCGGGGATGTGGTGACGGTCGAGGCGCAGCAGCTGGAACCACAGCTCCATCTCCTCCGCCGGGCGATGCTGGTCGCGCACCAGGGCCGCCAGTCGGAAGAGCAGGTCGGTGTTGTCGGGTTGCTGGGCTAGGGCCGCGCGCAGGGCCGATTCAGCGCGGGCGCCATCCTGCAACAGCAGCAAGAGGCGGGCGCGGATCTCTAGGGCTGTGGCGTTGGCGGGATCAAGGGCCAGGGCGGCATCGATGCTGGTGAGGGCCTCGGAACGGCGATTGAGCTGGTAAAGCACCAGGGCCCGCGATACAAGGGTTTCCCCATGGTTGGGCCCAAGGGCCAGCACGGCTTCCCAGGCGGCTAGGGCCTGGGGCCACTGCTTCAGCACCTGGTGGGCTGCGGCGATGGCGGTTCGCCACTGCAGGGCATCTGGGCCCGATGCCTCGTTGCTGGGGTTTGTTTCGCTGGGGGTCGCGACAGCGGTGTCCAGGTGGGGCGGCTCCCACTTCTGGCGGTACAGCACCACACAGGCCTGCCAGCTCCGGGTGAAGGCAGCGCCGCCGCTGGCGTGGATGAGGTTGAGGGGCCACACGCCCAGGCGCAGGCCGGCCTGCTCGGCGCTACGGCAGAGATCGAGGTCGTAGAGGTGAAAGGGGAAGCTGGGATCAAAGCGCAGGCCGGCGCCGCGCAGTTGACTTGCCCGGCCGGCAAGGAACACCCCATCCAGCAGGGAGGCGGGCGCCGGGCTGGGGCCGTAGGTCTGGAGCTGGGCGGCGCCTGGGCTGCCGTGGCGCAGGCCCCCCACCAGGTTGGGCCAGTCCCAGTCGTTGCTGTTGGGCTTGAGCCACCAGGCTTGGGCGCCGGTTTCTCGGCGGCGGTTGCCCGCCACACCAACGATGTCAAAGCGCTCAAGGGCTTCTGCCAGCTGGGGCGCTAAGGGCTCGTCACCAAGCCAGAGGTCGTCGTGGCAGAACACCACCACGCTGGTATCAGACGCCTGGTCAAGGCCGCGGTTGTAGGCAAGGGCGAGGGGGCTGCTGTTGGCGTAGCTAATGCAGTGGCCGTAGCCGGCGTGGGCTTGGCGGGCCAGGGAGCGGCCGAGCAGGGACTCGCTCCAGAAGGCGTCCTCCTGGTGCCGGGTGGCGGCCACGATCAGGAGCTGGGGGGCGCTGGTCATGGCGTGGGGGCAGGGTTTCGGCCCCAGGGACCAGGGGATTGGTGCTGGCGG
>CAMAVE010000118.1 GCA_945861595.1 Synechococcus sp. UW140 | reverse complement strand
TCGCCATGCTCGACACCTGGTTGGCCCACGATGTGGCCGAGGGCGGTGACTTGGCGGCGGCGTTGGGCCGCATCAAGGCCCAGGCCACGGTGGTGGCGGGGAGCCGGGATCTCTATTTCACCGTGGATGATCTGGCCGCCGATCAGGAGTGCCTGCCCCATGGACGTCTGCAGGTGATTGATTCGCTGCTGGGCCACCGGGCCGGCAACCCCTCCGCCAGTCCGCCCGAACAACAGCAACTGCGCAGCGCCGTGGAGGAGTTGCTCAAGCGCTGAATTTGACCTCCCCTAAGACCCCTTTGCGGCCTGAATCACCGACCCAGCCGTCAGCAAGCCGTTGTTGGCTGAAGCGATCAAACGGTTTTAAAGGGTTTCGAAAAGAGATTTCGAAACTAGTTTTCGAAGCCAGGTTTCGAAGCCAGTTTTTGAAACGAGTTTTGCGTTCAGTTTTTTCCCATCTCCGCTCGATCCGCCATGACCGATCTCGCCCGCCTGGTCCGGGACCAGGGCCTGAGTTTTCTTTTGGTGTCGTTCACGGATTTGTTTGGGGTGCAGCGCTCCAAGTTGGTGCCGGTCTCGGCGGTGGCTTCGATGGCCGAGGCCGGCGCCGGTTTTGCCGGCTTTGCCGCCTGGCTCGATCTCTCGCCCGCCGATGGCGATGTGATGGCGATCCCCGATGCCACCAGCTTGATGGCCCTGCCCTGGCAGCCCCAGGTGGGCTGGGTGGCGGCCGACCTCAGCCTCAATGGCGTGCCAATGGACCAATGCCCGCGGCGCCTGCTGCAACGCCAGCGGCAACGGGCCGCCGCCCTCGGCTTTGAGCTGCGCAGTGGCGTGGAGGCCGAGTTTTTCCTGCTCGATCCCGCCGGCCTGGGGCCGGCCGATACCAACGATCGCCAGAGCAAACCCTGCTACGACCAAATGGCGCTGATGCGCCGTTTCCCCCTGATCGGCCCCCTGCTCGAGGGCATGGAGCAGCTGGGCTGGGGGCCCTACCAGGCCGACCACGAGGACGCCAATGGCCAATTTGAGGTGAACTGGACCTTCGCCGAGGCCCTGGTGACGGCCGATCGCCACGCCTTTTTCAAGGTGATGGTGAAGACCCTGGCGGAAGCGCAGGGCATGCGGGCCAGCTTCATGCCCAAGCCCGTGGCCGAGCTCACCGGCAACGGCTGCCACACCCACCTCTCCCTTTGGGACCTGGAGGGCCGCAACCTGTTCTCCGATCCCGCCGGTCCCCTGGGGCTCTCGAGCCTGGCTTACCACTTTCTGGGCGGCCTGCTGGCCCATGCCCCGGCCCTGGCCTGCTTCACCAACCCCAGCGTCAACAGCTACCGGCGCCTAGCCGCCCCGCCCACCACGTCGGGGGCCACCTGGTCGCCCGGGGGGATCAGCTACGGCGGCAACAACCGCACCCACATGGTGCGCATTCCCGATGGTCAGCGCCTGGAGCTGCGCCTGCCCGATGGGGCCGCCCATCCCTACCTGCTCCAGGCCGTGGTGCTGGCCGCCGGCCTCGATGGCATCGAACGCCAGCTCGATCCCGGCGCCCGCCACGACAACGACAACTACGCCGATCCCCTGCCCCTGGAGGCCTGCGGCCGCCTGCCCACCGACCTGGGTGAGGCGTTAGGGGCGCTGGAGGCCGATTCCGTGTTGCGGGCAGCCCTGGGCGAGGAGTTCTGCCGCTCCTATCTCAAGCTGCGCCGGCGCCAATGGCAGGAGTACCGCAGCCAGGTGAGCCCCTGGGAGCTTGTTCATGGTCTGGATGGGTGATGGGTTCGCTGGCAGGCCCCATTCCCTGATCTTGATGGAACCGTAGGCCCCTAATCCTCAGCTTTTGATGGCAAGGGTTGCCTGGTCGATGGGCTTGCCTTGGCGATCCCAAGCGTTGATTTTGAGGCTGGTGGGGCTGGCCTCCAGTTCCACAAAGCCATGCACACTGGCGCTGGCCGCCGTATTGCCATTGGCCAGAATCGGCCTCAAGCTGGCACCGCCGATGCCAATGGTGAGGTAGGTGGTGCCCTCGATCATTTTGGTGCGTTCGTAATCGTGTTCGTGGCCGTTGATATAGAGCTGTACCCCATACTTTTTGAACAGGGGGCCCAGGCGGCCCTGGGCAACGGAGTCATTGCCGTAGAAACCGGCCGAATAGATCGGGTGGTGGCCCACCACCACTTTCCAGGGGGCCTTGCTGGCCGCCAGGCTGGTGCGCAGCCAGGGCAATTGCTGGCCCCAGTTGGCATTCATATTGGTATCGAGCATGAAAAATTCCACCGGCCCGCGGCGCAGGTTGTACCAACGGCCGGCCATGCCGAAGGGGCGATAGGCCACCTGGGGATCGCCATTGGCCGTGCGGATGTCGTGGTTGCCGAGCACCGCGTGGAAAGGAACCCCGGCCTGGAGCAGGGCGCTATAGGGGCGGGTGAAGGCGCCATCCACCTTGCTGATATCGCCATCGTTGTAAATGTTGTCGCCGGCCATGATCACCAGATCCACCGGTTGGCGCCGCTGCACGGCTGCCATCTGATCGGCGACCGCCTGCTGCTTGCGATCGCCGCTGCCGCTATCCGCCGTGGCCAACCAGCGCAGCTTGGTTGGGGACGGGCTGGCTGCCTGGGCCACCAGCGGAGCGGCGCTGGCTAGGGGCGCCCGTTGGGCAAGGCCGCTCGCTGCCGGGGTGAACGCTTTCGCGGCAACCACGCTGGCTCCAAACCCCAGGCCGCCGGCCAGCAGGGCGAGCAGTTGCCTGCGGTTCAGGGAGGGAAGGGCCCGGTCGCGGTCCATGGAGCCTTGCCATAGTGGGGCCAGGTTACCGGCCCTGTTTTGGTAGCGGGGCCAGGTTTTGCCAGCGGGGCCGGCCGATCCCATCGGTGATGTCAAAGGCGAGGGCATTGAGGCCCAGGGCCAGGGCCGGCCAACGGGATTCCAGTTGGGGGCGCAGGGCCAGCTCCAGCTGGGGCAGCCAGCCCGCCAAAAGCAGGGAGCGCAGGCTCAGCAGGCTGAATTCCAGGTAACTGACGAGCCAGCGGGCCAGGTCCACGGGACCGGCCAGATCGAGGATCCAGAGCAGCATCTTGGGCGTGCGCCAGGCTGCCACCAGGGCCATGGAGGTGAAGGCCAGCCAGCCGGCCCGGTCCTTCATGAAGGCATCGGCTTTAGCGGGATCGCCCGTGGCCAGCACGCCAAAGAACACATTGAGCATGGCGTTAATCGCCTGGGGGGCGATGCGCCGGCCGGGGGGCACCATCATGCCGCGGCTAAACAGCCAGGTGACGGTGACATTGGCCTGGGAGGCGCGCACCTGGTTAAGGCTGGCCCCATCGAGTTGCTCCAGGCGCAGGGCCTGATCGATCAAGGTGGTGAGTCGGGGCAGGTTGCGCACCAGGGTGCCAAAGCCGGTGAAGATCAGGGGCGACTGCAGGGAGGCCGCATCACCGATCGCCAGGATGCGTTCAAAGCCCACCCGACGCGAACCGCTACGGGTGTGGAAATAGCCGGGGATATAGCCAAACGTTGGTTTTTTCCAGCGCAGGCAGAGACCTGCGATCGGCTTGTATTCACCGAGGATCTGGAAAAAGTCTTCGTAAAGCTCCAGTAGGGAGCCGGGATCGGCTTCGGTGATCCGGTGGTAGTGGAAGAGGTAAAAGGTGAGCTCGTCGCCCTTGCCGGGGAACAATTCCCAAATTAATTGGCGTTGGCGGCTGACATCGCCATGGCCAAACAGCACGTCGCCCAGGTTGGGATCCCAGATCTCCGGCGGAATGCCTTCGAGCACCATGCCCACGGTGGGGCAGACGCTGTCGAAGGGTTGGCCGCCATGCAGCTGCCAGGCCACCGAACTGGCCGTGCCCATGGCATCGAGCACCAACTTGCAGTGGAGCAGGCGGCGCTGGCCATCGCTGCGGCCCTTGAGCTCCAGCACCACGCCGTCGTTGTGGACGCTGGCGTGGACAAAGTCGGTGCGATCGATCACGGCGCCGCCGGCGGCCTCCAACTTGGCCTGACAGGCGAGCAGCAGGGCCTGGCTATCAATGGCGATGTTGAGCACGGTGGGCGTGTGCAACACCGGCGCACAGCAGTCGGCCGGATTGTTGCCATCAAAAAACTTGTGGAAGCCATCGCGGTATTCGCGCAGGATCAGGGTTTCCACCTCAGCAGCGCTGAACAGGCCCGTAGTAACAAGCACCGCCAGCTCGCTGCGGGAGATGTTCCATTCGCGGTGCATCTTGCCCGCCTCCAGTCGCTCAACCACCACCACCTTCTGGCCGGCTTGGGCCAGGGCGGCCGCTTGCACCATCCCCAGGGCGCCACCCAGCACGATCACGTCCCAGGGACCCTCGGCTTCGGGATCCCGGGGCATGGGGCCCGAGATCTTGCTCACCACCGCCGGCGGCTCGGCGGTGCGACCCGCCTGGCCGCGCCAGCGGGCCTCCCACCACCAGAGCCGCTCCAGGTCGGCCTGGCCCTGGGGCAACTGGCGAAAGGCGGCCACCGTGTGGGGATAGGCGCCAGAGAGGGCCTCGAACACATCGGCGCCAGGCTCCAGGGGCGCTAACGG
>CAMAVE010000117.1 GCA_945861595.1 Synechococcus sp. UW140 | reverse complement strand
AGAAGGGGTTGGCGCTAGGCCCCTCGCCGGTGCCCGAGCAGGGCTGGCAAGCCGGACCTGCCGCCGTGCGCGCTTGCACCGTCACTCCTGATCCAGCTCACATCCCCGTGATGCAATAGCCCGCATCCACATAGATCACCTGGCCGGTGATGCCGGAGGCCAGGGGGCTGGCCAGGAAGGCGGCCGTGGCTCCGACTTCGTCTTGGGTGACGGTGCGGCGCAGGGGGGCCTTTTCTTCGACGTTGTGGATCATGTCGAGGATGCCGCCGATGGCGGAGCTGGCCAGGGTGCGGATCGGGCCGGCGCTGATGGCATTCACGCGCACCTGCTTCTCCGGGCCCAGTTCGGCTGAGAGGTAGCGCACGGAAGCCTCCAGGGCCGCCTTGGCCACGCCCATGACGTTGTAGTTGGGGATTGCCCGCTCGGCGCCCAGGTAGCTGAGGGTGATCACGCTGGCGCCGGGGTTGAACAGGGGCTTGGCGTAGCGGCACAGGGGTGCCAGGGAATAGGCGCTCACCTCCAGGGCCCGGCCGAAGCCCTCGGGGCTGATGGCGGAGTAATCGCCGATCAACTCCTCCTTGCCGGCGAAGGCCAGGCAATGCACCAGCACATCGATCGAGCCCCACTGCTGCTTGACCTGCTCAAACACCGCCTCGATCTGGGCGGGATCCTGCACGTTGAGGGGCTCAAACAGGGTTGGGTTAAGGGGCGCCGTGAGCTCGCGCACCTTGCCTTCAAAGCGGCCCTTGTCATCGGGCAGGTAGGTGACGCCCAGCTCGGCGCCGGCGGCGGCCAGCTGCTGGGCAATGCCCCAGGCGATCGAGCGGTTGTTGGCGATGCCCGTGACCAGGGCCTTCTTGCCGCGCAGATCGAGGAGCATGGAACGAGATCAATTGGGGGGCATTCTCCCCCAGCCCTTGCCACCCCTCTTATTGGGGCGCCGGCTCCGCTTGGTGGGCCTCCAGCTCCCGGGCCGCCGCGGCCCTTGCCTCGGGATCCTCCAGGGTTTGCAACAGGGCCGAATCCCGGGCCGGCAGGGCGCCCCGTTGGACGGCCGCCGGATTCAGGGGCGGCTCCAGCCACTGCCAGCGGCTGCGGGGCGCCCGGGCCTGGCAGAGGGCCTCCAGCTCGCGGCGCAGGGCGCGGACCACATCGCGGCGGGCCACGGCGCTGAAAAACTCCTGGCGGGTGGCCAAGCCCGAGCTGAAGGGGGCGCTGCCGTTGCCATTGAAGAGGCGGGCCCCATCAATCACCCAGCGGGGCCGGCAGACGCCGCTGGCGCTGGTGTCGGTCTCGAGCCAGAGGTGTAGGCCGTAGCCATCGGGCTGGTTCACCACCGCCAGGCCGTCGTGGGGCTGGCTGCGCTGCAGCGGATAGATCCGCCAGCTCGGCCGCAGCTGGGCCGGCATACAGGCCGTGAGTCCCCCGATCAGGGCGGCCAAGCCCAAGGCGCTGGCGAGGGGCTGGTGCCAGGCCAGCGGGCGCCGGGCGATGAAGCGACCAGCGTGATTCCCCGGCAGCGGCTGGGGGCCTGGCCAGCGGGGATCGCTAGGGGCGCCCATAGGGGCGCCAAAGAGGTGGTCCATCCTCAGCAGTCTGATCGGGAGCAGCGATGACGCCAGGATGGCGCGCCCTGCCCACCGGGGTCCCCCGGTGGGCAGAGAGCCTGGTCCGCCAAAGAATCGCCCCAATCGGAGTGGCCCAGGGCGATTGCCGGGATGGGGGGCTTAAGGTTGTCTTCATGCAGGTGCCCCCTTTCAGCCTCACCGAGCAGCTCCAACACCTCGGTGAGGAGTTGGACCAGGCCGTGCTCCAGGTCTTGCGCAGCGGCCAATACATCGGCGGCAGCGTGATCGCTGCCTTTGAAAGCGACTTTGCCGCCAGCGTTGGCACGGAGTTCGCGATCGGCTGCAACAGCGGCACCGATGCCCTGATCCTGGCCCTGCGCGGCCTGGGCATCGGCCCGGGGGATGAGGTGATCACCTGCTCCTTCAGCTTCTTTGCCACGGCCGAAGCGATCAGCGCCGTGGGTGCCACGCCGGTGTTCGTGGACGTGGAGGAGGGCTCCTACCTGATCGATCTCGACCAGCTCGAGGCGGCGATCACGCCCGCCACCAAGGCCCTGCTGCCCGTGCACCTGTTCGGCCGTCCGGTGGACATGGAACGGGTTTGCGCGATCGCCGCGGCCCATGGCCTCCAGGTGGTGGAGGACTGCGCCCAGGCCACCGGCGCCAGCTGGGCGGGCCGCCCCGTGGGCAGCTGGGGCGATGTGGGCTGCTTCAGCTTCTTCCCCACCAAAAACCTCGGTGGCGCCGGCGATGGCGGCGCCGTCACCTGCAACGACCCGGAGCTGGCCGCCCGCATCCGCGAGCTGGCGGTGCACGGCATGCCGCGCCGCTACCTGCACACGTCGCTGGGTTACAACAGTCGCCTCGATGCGATCCAGGCCGCCGTGCTGCGGGTGAAGCTGCCCCACCTGCCCAGCTGGGTGGAGCGCCGCCGCGCCCTGGCCCACACCTACCACCAGGCGCTGGGCAGCCAGCTGGACATCCACCTGCCGGAGGCGGGCCCCGAAGGCCACAGCTGGAACCAATTTGTGGTGCGGGTGCCCCGTTGCCCTGGCGCCAGTGCCTGCGCAGGCAGCTGCACCCCCGCCGCCGATAGCGCCAACTACGGCCTGCCCGAGGCCAGCTGCCGCGACTGGCTCAAGCAGGAGCTCCAGGCCGCCGGCGTGACCACGATCATTTACTACCCGATTCCGATCCACCGCCAACCGGCCTACGCCGACCTGGGCTACGCACCGGGCTCCCTGCCCCGCACCGAGCAGCTCTGCGCCGAGGTGCTCAGCCTGCCGATCTTCCCGGAACTCAAGGCCGAGCAGCAGCAACGGGTGATTGAGGTGCTCAGCGCCCTGGCCGGCAAGGTTCAGAGCCAGGCCTGCGCCAGCGTCGCGGCCTGAGCGGCAGGCCGCAACGACACAACCTGGCCCCCCGATTGCCCAGGCTCTAGGGGCCTAGGAGAACCATGCCTACGGCTTCGGCAGGCCGGCGTAGAGGGCCTTGAAGCGGGCCTGCTGCAGGCGATGGTCCACCAGGGGGGCCGGGTAGTCGCCGCGCTCTAGGGGAGCGATCTCGCCACTGATCAGGTCGGCCGTGGCCACATGGGCCAGTTCTGGCAGCCAGGTGCGGATGTAACTGGCCTCCCCATCAAAGCGGCCGGCCTGGGTGGCGGGGTTGAAGATGCGCAGCGGTTTGGGGTCCATGCCACTGCTGGCGCTCCATTGCCAGCCGCCGTTGTTGGCGGCCAGGTCGCCATCCACCAGCCGCTGCATGAAGGCGGTTTCGCCCCAACGCCAGTCGCAGATCAGGTCCTTGACCAAAAACGAGGCCACCACCATGCGGCAGCGGTTGTGCATCCAACCGCTGGCATTGAGTTGGC
The DNA here is from genome assembly GCA_945861595.1 of Synechococcus sp. UW140. GTDB lineage: Bacteria > Cyanobacteriota > Cyanobacteriia > PCC-6307 > Cyanobiaceae > BAIKAL-G1. Next base: position 1,161 of record CAMAVE010000117.1, on the reverse strand, counting down.
GCATGGCCGCATCCACGAACGGCATGCCGGTGAGGCCCAAGCGCCAGGCCTCAAACCAGGGGCGCTCGTTATCCCAGGGGAACTGGCGCCACTGGGGCCGGTAGGGGCCGTCGGCCAACTCGGGGAAATGGAACAGGGCGTGCTGGTAAAACTCGCGCCAAGCCAGCTCCTGCTGCCAGACCGTGATCGAGGCCAGGGCCTCGTCGCTGCGGGCCGTGAGCCGGGCCGCTTCCGACGCCAACCAGGCCTGGCGCGGGCTGAGACAGCCCAGACTGAGGGCGGCACTCAGGGCCGAGGTGCCGGCCTCGCTGGGGATATTGCGGCCCGGTTCGTAGGCGAACAGGGCCGCGCCCTGGCCCAAGCCGGAGGCGCCGCCATCGGCAAAGGCCTCCAGCTGGGCGGCTGCGGCCCGTTCCCCAGGGCGGCAGGGGCAGAGATCGGCGCCGTCAAAGGGATGGTCCAGTTCGTCGGCCGTGGGTACGGCCGCCAGCAGGGGCAGGTCCTGCCAAAGGGCCTGGGCCGCGGGCTCCAGGGCGGAGCGGTCCAACCCCACCAAGTCCTGGGGAGCCGCCACCGGGGTGAGCACCCCAGCGGCATCCCGGGCCGTGACCTGGCCGCGCCAGTTGCGCAAAAACGGCCCATACACCCGATAGGGCTCGCCCGAGCCGGTGCGGATCTCCTCGGGCGGCACCAGCAGCTGGTCCCAATCCACCAGCACCCGCCGGCCGCTGGCCTGCAGGGCGGAAGCCACCTGGCGATCCCGCTGGCGGGCCGCGGGCTCCACATCCCGGTTCCAGGTCACCACCGCGGCGCCGCAGGCCTCGGCCAGGCGCGGCAGCACCTCTACCGGGCGGCCCCGCACCAGCAGCAGCTCACTGCCGGCCTGGCGCCAGCGCTGCTGCAGCTCCCGCAGGCTCTCGCATAAGAACCAAAGCCGGGCCGGCGCCAGCTCCGCCGATGCCAACCACTCCGGGTCGAACAGGTAGACGCCGGTGAGGGCCGGGGTGGCGGCGGCGGCGGCGGCCAGGCCCAGGTTGTCGCCGAGGCGCAGGTCGCGGCGATGCCAGAACAGCCAGCGGTCGGGGGCCATCGCTTCAGAGCCCCAGCAGTTGGCGGGCCCGGAACCAGGCGGTCACGCTCTTGCCATCGAGGGCCTCATCG
>CAMAVE010000116.1 GCA_945861595.1 Synechococcus sp. UW140 | reverse complement strand
ATGAGCACCTCCAACAACCGCGTCGTCTACTGGGGAACGGGTCGTCGCAAGACCTCCGTCGCCCGCGTTCGGGTGGTCCCCGGCACCGGCGCCATCACCATTAATGGCCGCCCCGGTGACAACTACCTGAACTACAACCCCGCCTACCTAGCGGCGGTGAAGGCTCCCCTCCAGACCCTGGGCCTTTCGAGCGAGTACGACCTGCTGGTCAACGTGCGCGGCGGCGGCCTCACCGGCCAATCCGATGCGATCAAGCAGGGTGCGGCCCGGGCCCTGTGCGACCTGTCGCCTGACAACCGCAAGCCCCTCAAGACCGAAGGCCACCTCAGCCGCGATCCCCGCGCCAAGGAGCGTCGTAAGTACGGTCTGAAGAAAGCCCGTAAGGCTCCCCAGTTCTCCAAGCGCTGATTTTCGCCATGGCCAAGCCCGACATCCATCCCACCTGGTATCCCGAAGCCAAGGTGATCTGCAACGGAGAGGTGGTGATGACCACCGGCTCCACCTCCCCCGAGCTGCACGTCGACGTGTGGAGTGGCAACCACCCCTTCTATACCGGCACCCAGAAAATCCTCGACACCGAGGGCCGGGTGGATCGCTTCATGCGCAAGTACGGCATGGGTGGCAGCCCCAGCGCCGTCGCGGCGGCCGAAAAGGCGGCTGCAGAGACGGCCCCCGAAGCCGCCAGCACCGAAGCCTGAGGTCGGAACGCTCCGTTCCCCTTGTTCGCCGCCGGATGCTCCAGGGCATCCGGCTTTTTGCTGTCCCTGCGGGGGCCCCGAGCCATGGACACCTCCTTTCTGAGTGAACGGCTGGAGACGGCCTGCCGCACCTTTGCCAGCCTCGAGCGCCAACTGGCCGATCCCTCGGTGGCGGCCGACCCCAGCCAGCTCGAACCGATTGCGCGGGAGCGGGCCAAGCTCGAACCGCTCGTGAACGACTACGGCGAGCTGCAACACCTGCAGCAGCAGCAGCTCGAGGCCCGCAGCCTGCTCAAGGAGCACCGCGGCGACCTGGAGATGGAAAGCCTGGCCCAGGAGGAACTGGCCAGCCTCGCCGGCCAGATCGGGCAGATCGAGAAACGGCTCACCCTGGCCCTGCTGCCCACCGACCCCCGCGATGAACGCAGCGTGATGCTGGAGATCCGGGCCGGGGCCGGCGGCGATGAGGCCAGCATCTGGGCCGGCGACCTGGCCCGCATGTATGAGCGCTACGCCCAAAGCGTGGGCTGGCGGGTCGATCCGGTGAGTGCCTCGGAGGCCGAACTCGGCGGCTACAAGGAACTGATTCTGGCGATCCAGGGGCCCGGGGTCTACAGCCAGCTCAAGTACGAGGCCGGCGTGCACCGGGTGCAGCGGGTGCCAGCCACCGAATCCCAGGGGCGCGTGCACACCTCCACGGCCACGGTGGCCGTGATGCCCGAGGCCGATCCGGTGGAGGTGCAGATCGACCCAGGCGACCTGGAGATCAGCACCGCCCGCTCCGGCGGCGCCGGCGGCCAAAACGTCAACAAGGTGGAAACGGCCGTCGACCTGCTGCACAAACCCACCGGCATCCGGGTGTTCTGCACCCAGCAGCGCTCCCAACTCCAGAACCGCGAACGGGCCATGGAGATCCTGCGGGCCAAGCTCTATGAGCTTCAGCTGGCCGAAGCCAATGCCAAGGAGAGCTCCCAACGGCGCGCCCAGGTGGGCAGCGGCGACCGCAGCGAAAAGATCCGCACCTACAACTTCAAGGACAACCGCAGCACCGACCACCGCCTCGGCCGCAACTTCGCCCTGGAACCGGTGTTGCAGGGTCAGCTGGCCGATGTGATCGGCGCCTGCATCGCCGCCGACCAGCAACGGCAACTGGAAGCCCTAGCGGACCAGAGCGGCTAAAGCCAAGCCAAGCCAAGCCAAACCAGATCACTCGCTAAGCGACCTGCTCGACGCCGATCACATACTTGGCCCATTCGGCGTGCCGCCCGGCGCGCATCTGGCGGGTGGCCTCGAAGGTCAGACTGCTCAGGGGACGCCGCGGCACCCGATTGAGGGGCATCTCCGCCTCCCGTGGTGTGCGGTTCCCCTTGCGCACATTGCAGCGCAGGCAGGCCGTGGTCACGTTCTCCCAGACATCCTGGCCACCGCGGCTGCGGGGAATCACGTGGTCGATCGACAGCTGTTCGCCTTCGTAGCCGCAGTACTGGCAGCAATGGCCGTCCCGGTGGAAGACGTTGCGGCGGGTGAGGGCCAGGGGCCGGAAGGGCACCCGCACGAACTGGCGCAGGCGGATCACCGTTGGCAGCAGCACATCGGGCCGCAGCTGGCGGCCGCTGTCGTGCTCAAGCCCTTCCGCTTTTCCCTTCAACACCATCACCGAGGCGCGCCGCCAGGTGGTGATGTTCAGCGGCTCATAGGAGGCATTGAGAACGAGTACTCGGCCCATGCCCACGTGCCTGGTTACCTCCATGCTAACGAGACCATCCAGATGCCCCTGTGATGCCGCCTACCGTTGGCTGATGTCGGACCGCTTGTCCCAATCCCCCGGCCACCCCCTGGCCCCCCCGGACCCCACCCCAACGGACCGCTCCCACCAACCGGAGCTGGGCACCCACCCGCGCCAGCGCGCCTGGGTGGAGGTGAGTGGGGCCGCGATCAGTGCCAATGTGCGGGCCCTCAGGCGCTCCATGGCCCCGGACTGCCAGTTGATGGCGGTGGTCAAGGCCGATGGCTACGGCCACGGGGCCGTGCCGGTGGCCCGGGCGGCGGCGGCGGGTGGGGCCAGCTGTTTCGGCGTGGCCACCCTGGGGGAAGGGCTGGAATTGCGCCAGGCAGGCGTCCAGGAACCCGTGCTGGTGCTCGGCAACCTGATCCAACCGGAGGAGCTGCGCAACTGCCTGCAGGCCCAGCTGATGCCCACGATCAGCACCATGCGCGAGGCTCTGCTCTGCCAGAACCTGGCCAGCGGCAGTGGCCGGCCCATGGCGGTGCACCTGAAAGTGGATACCGGCATGACCCGCCTGGGCGCCGATTGGCAGGAGGGTCCCCGGCTGGCGCAAGCGATCAGCAACCTGGACTCGATCCAGTTGGCAGGGATCTATTCCCACCTGGCCCATGCCGACGCACCCATGGACATGGAGCTCAACACCCAAGACGACCTAAGCCGCCTGCAATTGCAGCGCTATGAAAGCGTTCTGGCGGAAGTGCAAAACCAGGGGTTGGCGGTGGGCTGCCGCCACCTGGCCAATTCGGCCGGCACCCTGCGCCACCCCAGCCTCCACTTCGACCTGGTGCGGGTGGGCCTGGCCCTCTATGGCCACCGCCCGGCCTCCCACCTGGGCAGCGGCATCGGCCTGCGCCCGGCCATGCGGGTACGGGCGCGGGTGAGCCTGCTGCGGGAGGTGCCGGCGGGGGTGGGGGTGAGCTACGGCCATCGCTTCATCACCCAACGCCCTAGCCGCCTGGCGGTGGTAGGCATCGGCTACGCCGATGGGGTGCCCCGGCTGCTCTCGGGCCGGCTCAAGGTGTTGCACCGGGGCCGGCTGCTGCCCCAGGTGGGGGCGATCACCATGGATCAGATGGTGATCGATGTCACCGATGCCCCCGACCTGGAGCTCGGTGCCACCGTGACCCTGCTGGGCGGCGAAAACGACCTAGACCCCGGCATCAGCCCGGAAACCTGGAGCGACGCCTGCGGCACGATCCCCTGGGAAATCCTCTGCGGCTTCAAACACCGCTTGCCGCGCCTAGGCACCGACAGCTGAGGTGCCCCTGGGCGCGATCACCATGGGGACCTCCCCCTGGCCCGGGCAACGCCGCAACCAACCCGCCCTGGGCTTGTCTAGGGCGGGTTGGTTTGCCGCTGGGATCACAACAGGGCACCCCAGGGCTGGGCGATCCGGGCAGCCCGCTGATAAGGTGGGTAAGCCCCTGGAGAGGTGGCTGAGTGGTTGAAAGCGGCTCCCTGCTAAGGAGTTACAGGAGGCAACTTCTGTCGAGGGTTCGAATCCCTCCCTCTCCGTTTTAAAGCAGTGCCAGAGAAAGAGCTCCTTTCTTTGACACAGCGAAGGTTCTTTCTGGCTATTTAAATCAAATCAAGCTCTGGGGCCTCGGCACTGGCCTAGGCAGCCATCCTGGGGGCCCAGGCCCCGCAACGGAGCCATTCAGGCAGAGCCTGGAGCGATTCTGGTCCAAGGGCAAGGACGCCTAAACCGAGGAGACCCCAGCCCAGCCGAGGGGCCCTTCCCCGCTGTCATGGATGGTCGAAGTCTGCGAGCGAGGCCAGGCGGGGTGGCCGCTGTTGGCCGGGCCCAGCCCCCGGGCGAAGGGCCAGGGGGACTGCCTTGCGAAGGATGGACTTACTTGCTGACGACCTTCCAGAGCCAGTAGGCGGCTAGCGCCAGCAGGATCCAGGGCACCAGGGCCCTAAACAGCACGACCACCACCAGCAGAACCCCAGCAGAAACGGCGGTTCGCTTGGTCAGGGCCTTCGCCTCATCGGTCATGAAGCGCCAGCGGGGAATCAGGGCCATGGGTACCAGCAGGGGTGCACTGGCCAAGCAAAGCCCGAGGGGGACGCGATGACCAGAGGAGAGACCGCAAACGTTGCCGAGGACGCACCACCGCTC
>CAMAVE010000115.1 GCA_945861595.1 Synechococcus sp. UW140 | reverse complement strand
TGCAGTTTCATCGCCCGGATCACGCCGGTGCTGACCGCTTCTTGGCCGTTATAAAGATGCACGAAACCAAACATCTTGCCGCGGTAGTACATCTCCGCGCACTTGTCTTCAAAGCGGCGCCCGAGGGTCATGTCGCGGTAGAGCATCAGGCCCTCCTCGCGCGTCACCGTGGCGGGGGTGGCGGGATACAGGGCTGAAAGCCGCTCGGCGTGGCTGCCGGCCGCGGCGGCTTGGTCCCTGGCGGCTTGATCACTGGCGGATTGGCCACTGGAACCCTGACCACCGGCCTGGGGAGCCGCAATTCCCGTTGTTAATTCAGCCGTCATCGCCGAAGGGCCTGGAGCGTTCGGCGACTGTACGGGGTCCAATGGCCCCAAATAGTGGCAAGAGCCGCCAGAACCGTTGAGCTGGCCTAAATTGAATTGCTTACAGTCCGTTGTCAGCGAAGCTCCTGGGTTGGAACTGCCGATCGACCATTTCCACCTGCTTGGGGTGCAGCCGACAACCGATGCCCAGACCGTGCTGCGCACGCTGCAGCAACGGCTTGATCGCAGTCCCGACCAGGGCTTCAGCTTCGAGACCCTGCAGGCCCGGGCCGAGTTGCTGCGCAACAGCGCCGACCTCCTAAGCGATGAACAGCGGCGACGGGCCTATGAGGCCCAGCTGCTGGCAATCCATGCATCAGGCACCAGCAGCCAGATCGCTGCCCTGGAGATTCCAGCCTCCCGGGACGTGGCGGGCCTGCTGCTGGTGCTGGAGGCCGGCCTGGCCCAGGAAGCCTTTGAAATCGCCCGCCGCAACCTGCAGCCGCCCCAGGCTCCGGCCCTAGGCAGCAGCCGTGAGGCCGATCTCACCCTTTTGGCTGGCCTGGCCTGCCAGGCGGCCGCAACGGATTACCAGGATCAGCGCCGCTTTGAGGCGGCCGCCACCGTGTTGCAACAGGGGCTGCAACTGCTCCAACGCATGGGCCAGCTCCCCCAGCAACGGCGCCAACTGGAGCAGCAGCTGGGCCGGCTCCTGCCCTACCGGGTGCTGGATCTGGTGAGCCGCGACCTGGGCGCCGCCCTGGAACGCCTGGAAGGCCTCAAGCTGCTCGAAGAGCTGGTGCAGCGCCGCGGCGGCCTCGATGGCGACAGCGACCGGGATTTCGACCAGGCCAAGTTCCAGACCTTTTTCAAACAGATTCGTCCGTTCCTGACGGTTCAAGAACAGGTTGACCTGTTCAGCCGCTGGGCCCAGGCCGGCTCCGCCACTGCCGATTTCCTGGCCAGCTACGCCCTCACGGCCTCCGGCTTTGCCCAGCGCAAGCCCGAGCGCATTCGCGAGGCCTACGGCCGCCTCTGCGCCGCCGGCCAGCTGGGGATCGAACCGTTCCTGGCCTGCCAGCAGCTGTTGCTGGGCCAGGTGGAGGACGCCGAAAACCATTTCGACCAGGGCGCCAGTGCGGAGCTGCGCCAGTGGGCCAGTGAGCAGGGCAGTGAATCCCTCGAGCGCCTCTGCGCCTATTGCCGCGACTGGCTGGCCCGCGAGGTGTTGCCGGGCTATCGGGATATCGAGGTCGATGCCGATCTCGATGCCTGGTTTGCCGACCGGGACGTGCAGGCCTATGTCGAACAACAGGACCGGCGCAGTGGCCGCCAGGCTCCAGCCAGTGGCCGGCAGCAGGCCGGAGCGCCACCCTCAGCCGGAATAGGACCCATCGGACCAGGCCCGCAAGGGCCCCAACCAGCCCCCTGGAATGCCCCCTGGCTGGAGTCCTCCAGCCCAGGCCCGGGCGCCCCAGGCGCCGATGCCGCCAGGGAATTGCCCCAATCCGACGGGCCCGAGGCCCCCTGGGCTGGCTTGGGCCTGCCCCAACTGCGCTGGCCCCCGATCGGCTGGCCGGACCTGCTGCAGCCGGCTTCGGCCTGGGCCGCCAAGCGGCGCCCCAGGCTCAAGCTGCGCCAGAGGCTCGGTTCGGGATGGGCCAAGGCCGCCAAGGCTGACCTGTCCCGCTTGCCGAGCGGCCGGCGGGCCCTAGGAGAGCTGCCCTTTGGTCTCGGTCGCCTGCGGTTCCTGCTCCCCCCCTGGAGAAGGCGTGGAGGCGTTGACGAGAGCGGGGCCATGGCCCCTGCAATCGACGCCATCGGCGAGCCTGGCTACGCCTTAACGCCCCTGCCCTGGCCGGAGCTGAGCCCACCCCTGGCCGAGCCCCTCTCGGCGCCGGCTGATCCCTTCGGCCCCCTGCCCGGCGGAGAAGCCCTCGGGGCGCCCCAGCCCACCAGCCTGGGCGCCCCTGACCCCGAAGCCAGCCGGGCGCCGGCCTGGCCCTTCCCCCTGGTCGCCACGGTGGCGGGGGTGGCCCTGGCAGGCCTGGGCCTGGGGGGCTGGCTGGCCCTAAGGCCGAAGCCGGAGCGGGCCATTCCCCTTCCGGTGCAGCCCCTCACGGCCCAGCCGGCCAGCCTGGCCAAGCCCAAACCCAAACCGCCCCAGCCGGAGCTGCCCCTGCAGGCCCCGGAACCCAGCGAGGCCGAACTGCAACGGCTACTGGAGGCCTGGTTCCAGGCCAAGGCGGCCGTGCTCGCCGGCCAGGCCCCGGCCCTGCCCCCCAGCCAGCTGGCCGTCGCCAGCCTGGTGGCAGCCCTCGATCTGGACCGCCAGGCCGATCTGGATCGCGGCGAAACCCAAACGGTGACCGCCAAGGTCACCAGCTTGGAGATCGCCAGCCGCAGCCCCGAACGGATCGAGGCCAAGGTGATCCTGCGCTACGGCGACGAGCGCCGCAACGAGGCCGGCAAGCTGCTGGAACAGACCCCCGAAGGCGAACGCCAGAACACCTATGTGTTTGGCCGCAACCAGAAGAGCTGGAAGCTGGAACGGGTGATCTTCCAAGCCAGCTAAAGCTCAAGGCCAGGATCGAAACCCTGGCTGGCAAGCCCCGCTGCAGGGACTGGGGCCAGGTTCGGGGGCTTGTTTGCCCGTTCATTGAGCACTGCCCGGGCCCACTCGCACCACCAGGAGAGCCCTCGGTGGGGGTCGCCTTTTTACGATCCATTCACCAGGGCGTTCCGCCTCCCCGCCGCTACCCCGATGTTTGACGAGCTATCCCAGCGTTTTGAAGAGGCGGTGAAAGGCCTGAGGGGGCAGGCCACCATCTCCGAAACCAACGTGGAGGGCGCCCTGCAACAGGTGCGCCGCGCCCTGCTGGAGGCCGATGTCAGCCTCAGCGTTGTCAAGGATTTTGTGGAGGAGGTGCGCCGCCGGGCCGTGGGCGCCGAGGTGGTGCGGGGGGTGAGCCCCGACCAGAAGTTCATCCAGCTCGTGCATGAGCAGCTGGTGGAGGTGATGGGCGGCGGCAATGAGCCCCTAGCCCAGAACGCCGTGGCCCCCACCGTGGTGCTGATGGCTGGCCTGCAGGGCGCCGGCAAGACCACCGCCACCGCCAAGTTGGGCCTCCACCTCAAGGAACAGGGACGCCGCACCCTGCTCGTGGCCGCCGATGTCTACCGACCCGCCGCCATCGACCAGCTGCGCACCCTGGGCAACCAGATCGGCGTGGAGGTGTTCAGCCTCGGCGCCGAGGCCAAGCCCGAGGACATCGCCGCCGCTGGCGTGGCCAAGGGCCGCGACGAAGGCTTCGACACCGTGATCGTCGACACGGCCGGCCGCCTGCAGATCGACCTCTCGATGATGGAGGAGATGGTGCGGATCCGCAGCGCCGTGGCCCCCGACGAGGTGCTGCTGGTGGTGGATTCGATGATCGGCCAGGAGGCGGCCGAACTCACCAGGGCCTTCCACGAGCAAGTCGGCATCACCGGCGCCGTGCTCACCAAGCTCGATGGCGACAGCCGCGGTGGCGCCGCCCTCTCGATCCGCAAGGTGAGCGGCGCGCCGATCAAGTTCATCGGCACCGGCGAAAAGGTGGAGGCCCTGCAGCCCTTCCACCCGGAACGGATGGCCAGCCGCATCCTCGGCATGGGCGATGTGCTCACCCTGGTGGAGAAGGCCCAAAAGGAAGTGGAGCTGGCCGATGTGGCCCGCATGCAGCAAAAGCTGCAGGAGGCCTCCTTCGACTTCTCCGATTTTCTGCAGCAGATGCGCCTAATCAAGCGCATGGGCTCCCTCGGTGGCCTGATGAAGATGATCCCGGGCATGAACAAGATTGACGACGGCATGCTCAAACAGGGCGAGGAGCAGCTCAAGAAGATCGAAGCGATGATCGGCTCGATGACCGTGGCCGAGCGCCAACAGCCGGAACTGCTGGCCGCCCAGCCCAGCCGCCGCCGCCGCATCGCCGGCGGCAGCGGCCACACGCCCGCCGATGTGGACAAGGTGCTCGCCGATTTCCAGAAGATGCGCGGCTTCATGCAACAGATGACCCGCGGCGGCATGCCTGGAGGCATGCCGGGCATGGGCGGCGGCTTCCCCGGCATGGGTGGCTTCCCCGGGATGGGCGGCATGCCTGGCATGGGCGGCATGCCAGGTATGGGCGGTGGGGGCATGCCCGGGGGCAAGGGCGCCGGGCCCCAGCGGCAGGCCAAACCCGCCAAGAAACGCAAGGGTTTCGGCCAGCTCTAGGCCTTGAGCCGCTCCAGCGCCAGGGGTGACGGCCACAGGGTATTGTTGTTGTTTGGCGCGTGGAATCACCGCCAAATCGTCCGGGGCGTTCACCGCGACCGGGCGTCTATTCACCC
>CAMAVE010000114.1 GCA_945861595.1 Synechococcus sp. UW140 | reverse complement strand
CAGGTTGCTCACGCGGCAAAACCGGGGCCGGCTGTCATAGATGCTGCAGCGTTGGCCGCCCGTGTCGTAATGGCGGCACCAGCCGTCGGCTCCCACCATCGAGAGGTAGAGCTCCTGCTCCTCGGCGTCCAGGGCCTCCAGGGCTTCTGGCCGTTCGCCCGGATCAAGCCTGCAACAGGCGCCACAGCCGTTGATGCACTGCCAGGTGAGCCCCTTGGGGGCCTGCGGCTGGGCCGGGTAATCGGGTTGCATCCCAGGGTGAAACGTGCCTGGTTGCACGCTAGGCGTCGCCTTCGGCCCATCGGCCTGCCGGGGCGGAGCCTGCCCCAGGTCCCTCGGCCGTTCTGGGCCGCTTGGTCAAAATCACGCTTCAATAGGGCCTTGCCTCCACGCCGTACCCCTAATGGCCCCTTCCGGACGCCGCCCCTGCGAGCACCTCGCCGCGATCACGGAACTACCGGAACCGGCCAACCATGTCTGCCAGGAATGCTTGGACCTGGGTGATAGCTGGGTGCATCTGCGCCTTTGCCTGGAATGCGGCCACATCGGCTGCTGCGATTCCTCCAAGAACCGCCATGCCACTGCCCACTACCGCCTCACTGGCCACCGGCTGATCCGGGGGATTGAACCGGGCGAGCGCTGGGTTTGGTGTTTTGAGGATGAACAGGCCATCCAGCTCTGAGGGGAGGCGATCCGCCTGCGGCGGGTGCTTCCTTGCCCCAGCGGTAGGAGAGTGCCATCGCCTAGGGCGGCTGTGACCCATAAAAATTCCCTAGGCCATCGTGCTCGGATGGCCTGGGGAATTGTATTAACAGCAGCTTAGTTGGTTTAGAGCTGCTTGAGGGAATCGGTTTTATTCTTGAACTCGCCAAGCAATAATTGAAGCCAGGTCACCTTGCGTAGCTTGATGTTGGCCGTTAGGGACATGCCGACTTGCAAGGGCAATGTTGTACCCGATTTCAGCTTTAACTGCTGGGAATTGAGGGCGATCATGGCCGGGAAACGATAGGTTTTGTTTTGCTCATCCGGGGGCAGGGCATCCGATCCAAACGATTTCACAGTTCCCTCCACCACGCCGAAGTCGTGGGACGGGAAGGAATCGATGCTGATGTCTACGGGCTTGCCCACCTTCACAAAACCGATGTCTTTGCTTTCAATCTCCACCTTGGCCTGCAGGGCGTCATAGGGAACGATCTTCATCACAGGCTCACTTCCCTGGGCCACAAAGCCCACCCCCGTGGGCTTCAGATCAAACACCACGCCATCCACGGGGGAGCGGATGTCTTGGTAGCGGATGTTGACATCCAGCTCGGTGAGCTTGCTGCGTAGATCAGCCAATTCACCATTAAGCTGCTCCACGGCTTGTTGCAGAATCGCCAGCTGGCGGAGTCGATCTACCCGGCTCTTGGCGATATCGCCTTCAACTTCGCGCACCTTGTTGCGCTGTTGCAGGTATTGGAGTTCGGCAGAAGCGCCTACTTTCTTGAGGCCTTCGAGTCGATCTAGAATCTCTATCTCTAAGCTGAGATTCTGTTTGAGAACGGCCTGTTCGGTTTCGTTGAGGTTGAGGTAGCGATCGAGCTCAACCTTTTTGAGGGCCAGCTGCTGCTCCTTGGCGGCGATCGATTGCCGAGTGCGGGCCTGGCGATCCAGGCTGGCCTCGTTATCGAGCCGCAACAATACTTGGCCTTTTATGACCTTTTCGCCATCTTTAACCAGCATGGTTTGCAGCACGCCGCCTACCGGCATCTGTACGACCTTGACATCGCCGATTGGCTGCAATTTGCCGGTTGCGATCAGCACCTCATCGGTTTTGGCAAAGGCCAGCCAGGCCAGGGCCGAACCGGTGGTAGCAATCAGGGCCCAAGTGATTGCTTTGGCCAGAAAATTGGACTGCTGCAACACCATTTCTTCATGGCTGCTTTGCACCCGCCTTTCCAGGGCATTTTGGGCGGCGCGCACGATCGCACCGGGCTTATTGGCTTGGGACATCAGGCAACCTCCTGTTGGCAATAAAGGGCGTAGTAGCGGCCGCGGCTTTCCATCAGCTCATCGTGGGTACCGGTTTCAACAATGGCACCTTCATGCATCATCACAATCAGTTGGGCGCGGCGGATTGTGGACAGTCTGTGGGTGATAAAGAACACAGTGCAGTGGTCGAGGTTGTCGAGCAGGTTGTCGCACACTCGACGTTCGGTGTCGTAATCAAGGGCACTGGTGGCCTCATCAAGAATCAGCAAGCGGGGATTGCTGAGTAGGGTCCGGGCCAGGGCCAGCCGTTGGCGCTGGCCACCGGAGAGGCCGGCGCCCCGTTCTCCGACCCCACTGCTGTAGCCACTAGGGAGTTCCATGATGAACTCATGGGCACAGGCCAGGCGTGCCGCTTGCATGATCGCGTCGCTGCTGGCATCGGGATCGGTGAGGGCGATGTTTTCAGCCACTGAACCACTGAATAGCAGGGGCTCCTGGGGCACCATGCCGATCTGGCGGCGCAGGGAATACAGCTCCACCTTGTCGATGTCGTAGCCATCGATGAGGATGCGGCCTGTGGTGGGGTCATAAAGGCGGGGCAACATCTTGGTAAGGGTGCTCTTGCCGCTACCGCTCTGACCCACAACCCCCACAAAGGTGCCGGCTGGGATAACCAGATCAATGTGCCGGAGCACCTGGGCAGCCGAAGGGTTGAAGGAAAAGCAGAGATCCTCAAATTTGACTTCCCCAAGAATCGGGGGCAGGGGAATCTTCTGCTTGTCGCTGTCGTCGGATTCTTCGGGTGTATCCACCACATCAGCAAGACGCTCAAATGAGACCTTCAGTTCTTGGATGTTTTGCCAGATCCCGGAGAGGCGCAGCAGGGGCTGGGTGACATAGCCAGAAATGATCCGGAAGGCGATCAGTTGGCCCAGGCTCAACTCTCCCTTGAGCACCATCGAGGCGCCCACCCAGAGGACCAGCAGCTGGGAGAGCTTTTGCAACACCTGGGAGGTTTCGGTAAGGGCCGTGCCGGTGATTGTTTTCTCGAAGGTGCGAGAGATATATTTGCTGTAGAAGTCTTGCCATTTCCAGCGGCTGATCATCTCAACGTTCTGGGCCTTTACCGTTTGGATGCCGGTCAGCACTTCCACTAGGTGGCTTTGGGTATTGGCATTTTCCTGGGCGGCATCACGATATTGACGGCGAAATAGGGGCGCCCCGATGATCGTGAGGCCGATTTGGATGGGCAACACACTCAGGGCAATGGCCGTGAGCAACAGGCTGTAGATCACCATCACAACGATGTAGATCACCGAGAAGGCCGTATCCAGCAAGGTGGTCAGCGCCTGGCCAGTGAGGAAGCTGCGGATCTTTTCGAGTTCGGCGATGCGGGTGCCGAGTTCCCCCACCGGCCGGCGATCGAAGTAGCTGAGCGGCAGGCGCAGCAGGTGGTCGATCACCTCCGAACCCAGCCTGAGGTCGATGCGATTGGTGGTTTCGGTAAACAGGAAGGTGCGAAGCGCGCCGATGATCCCCTCCATTAAAGTCACCACCACTAGGGCAAAGCCGAGCACCTGCAGGGTGTCGAGGCTGCGCTGGTTGATCACCTTGTCGATGATCACCTGAATCAGCAAGGGGTTGGCCAGGCTGAACAGCTGCACCACAAACGAGGCGATCAACACCTGGGTGAGCACGCCGCGATACCGCTTCAGGGCCGGCAAGAACCAGGTGAAGTTGAAGCGTTGTTCCTGGCTGCTGTTGCTGCGCTCCAGCAGCAACAATTCAATGCCCTCTGGGAAGGCCTCTTCAATCTCTTGGGGGGGCAGTTCAATCCAGCCCTGCCGCGGTGAAGCCAACAACAGGCCGCGGGCATTGGAGCTGCGCACCACCGCAAATCCGTCCTGCCAGGGGATTAGGGCTGGGGTTTGCAGCCGGGTTCCCTGGTTGGCGGGCACCTTGACGCCACTGACATGCAAGCCCATCAGGGCAGCGATGTTGCCGCAGAGTTGCAGGTCGGGGGTCTGGCCGCGGCGCAGGGCATCCCGCAGGATCTTGTCGATTGCATCGCGGCGGAAGGGCAGCTTAAGTTCGGCCGCCAGCATCTGGAAACAGGCCAGGGTTTCCTCCAGGGGGCCCGTGCCCCGCAGCAGGGTGAAGCTGGGTCGATCCCGTTGACCGAGATCCAGGCCTGAAGCCAAGGGTGGTAGGGCCACAGCTTCGGCGTAGGTCGCCAGCTCCTCGCTGCCGGCGGCGGCCAGTTCAGCCTGGCCGTTGCCAGCGCCGTCAGGGGCCATGCCGGGAACCGGGTCAAACAGGTCGGCGGGCAGGGCGATCAAGCGGGGCGGCAGGGGCGGCAGGCTCGTGGGCACCCCACTGGCCGGATTCAGGCTGGCGCCTAGGGGGTGGGATTCGATGTTGTTGCTGGCAACCAACAGCTGCATCCCTGGGGGGAGCTCGGCCAGGCCGGCCTCGGTTGCTGGCACCAGGCGGGCGACCTCCTGGGCCCTGGCCAACAGGCGGGGCAGGGAGGCGGAGCCCAGGGGGTGGCGCTCCAGCTGGAGGCCAATGAGGGCGACCAATTCGGCGCTGAACAGGTGGTCGGCGCACCAGGCGGCAAATCCCTGCTCGTTCTGAAGCAGCTCCAGCACCAGGGCATCCGGCAGGGCAATCACCTCAACCCCCAGGGAGGCGCTCACCTCTTCGCAGGGGGAGGCCCGCAGCAGGGAGGCCAGGCCCACCAGCTCCCCAGGTCCCAATTTGGTGATCGTGCGCAGTCGCCCGTCCGAGCGCGCC
>CAMAVE010000113.1 GCA_945861595.1 Synechococcus sp. UW140 | reverse complement strand
CTGCCGCCGGTGGGCAAGGGCACCCGGATGCTGCTCTGCCAGCCCTTCCTCTCGGGCACGGCCCGGGCCCTGGTGGACCGGGGCGCCCAGTTCGTGCGCAGCCCGTATCCCCTCGGGGTGGAGGGCAGCCGGGCCTGGATGGCGGCGGCTGCCGCTGCCTTTGGCATTGATCCGGCCACCGTGGCGGCCGTGCTCGATCCCCTGGTGGAGCGGGGCCGGCGTGCCCTGGCGCCCCACCGGGAGGTGCTGGCGGGCAAGCGGTTGTTCCTGCTGCCCGATTCCCAGCTGGAGCTGTCCCTGGCCCGCTTCCTGCAGCAGGAATGCGGCATGGAGCTGGTGGAGGTGGGCACCCCCTACCTCGATCGCCTGCTGATGGCCGAGGAGCTGGCCCTGCTGCCGCCCGCCACCCAGCTCAGCGAAGGCCAAGACGTGGAACGGCAGCTCGATCGCCTGCGGGCCGCCCGCCCCGACCTGGTGGTCTGTGGCATGGGCCTGGCCAATCCCCTCGAGGCCGAGGGCTTCGTCACCAAGTGGTCGATTGAGCTGGTGTTCAGCCCCATCCATGGCATCGACCAGGCCGGGGATTTGGCCGAACTGTTCTCCCGCCCCCTGCGCCGCCGCGCCCTGTTGCAGCTGCCCTGAGTCGATCCTGCCCTTCAGTCCTCCCATTTCTCCCGCCCCCCGCCAGACCCCGCCCCGATGGAACTGACCCTCTGGACCAACGAAGGCCCTCCCCACGTGGGAGCCCTGCGCATTGCCGCCTCGATGGAGGGGGTTCACTACGTGCTCCATGCCCCCCAGGGGGACACCTATGCCGATCTGCTGTTCACGATGATTGAGCGGCGCGATCGCCGGCCGCCCGTCACTTACACCACCTTCCAGGCCCGCGACCTGGGCGGCGATACGGCCGAACTGGTGAAACGCTCGATCACTGAAGCTGTGGAGCGCTTTAAGCCCGAGGCCCTGCTGGTGGGCGAAAGCTGCACGGCCGAATTGATTCAGGACCAACCCGGTGCCCTGGCGGCTGGCATGGATCTGGGCGGGGTGCCGATGGTGAGCCTGGATCTGCCTGCCTATTCGAAAAAGGAAAACTGGGGTGCGGCCGAAACCTTGTATCAGCTGGTGCGGGGCCTGCTCAAAAATCAAATCCCTGCTCCTGGCTTCACCAAGCCCGATCCCACCCGCTGGCGCAGCGAAGGGCGCCGGCCGAGGGTCAACCTGCTGGGCCCGAGCCTGCTGGGCTTCCGTTGCCGCGATGACGTGCGTGAAATCACCGGCCTGCTGGCCGAGCACGGCATCGAGGTGAACGTGGCGGCGCCCCTGGGGGCCCGGCCGGCGGACCTGCTGCGCCTGCCCCAGGCCGACCTCAATGTTTGCCTGTATCCAGAAGTGGCCGGCCCGGTGTGCAGCTGGCTGGAGCGCAGCTTTGGCATGGCGGTGGTGCGCACCGTGCCGATCGGTGTGGGGGCCACCGGTGAATTTTTGGCCGAACTGGGCGAGAAGCTGGGACTGGAGCTGGATCTAGCCGGTGAGGCGGACAAACGGTCGCGGCTGCCCTGGTATTCGCGCTCGGTGGATTCCACCTACCTCACGGGCAAACGGGTGTTCATCTTTGCCGATGCCACCCATGCGATCGCCGCCGCCCGCATCGCTAGCCAGGAGCTGGGCTTCACCGTGGTGGGCCTGGGCACCTATAGCCGCGAACAGGCGCGGGAGGTGCGCGCCGCCGCCCAGGAGCTAGGCCTGGAGGCCCTGATCTCCGACGACTACCTGGTGGTGGAAAAGGCCATGGCCGAGGCGGCACCCGAATTGGTGCTTGGCACCCAGATGGAGCGCCACAGCGCCAAACGCCTGGGCCTGCCCTGTGCGGTGATTAGTTCACCGCTGCATGTGCAGGATGTGCCGGCCCGCTACTCGCCCCAGATGGGTTGGGAGGGGGCGAATGTGATTTTTGATTCCTGGGTGCACCCGCTGATGATGGGCCTGGAGGAACACTTGATCGGCATGTTCCGCCACGATTTTGAATTTGTGGATGGCCACCTCAGCCACCTGGAGGGAGCTAGTGCGCCTGCAGCGGCAACGCCCGCCAATGGGATCGCCTCCACCGCTGCAGCACCGAAGTCCAGGCTTGCTGAACCAGCGCGGCCTGCCGCTAGTCAGGATAACGGCACTGCCCTATTCACGGCTGGATCCGTGCGGGCTGGTGGCGGCGAGGAGCTGGCTCTGCACTGGAGTGCGAGCGGGGAGGCCGAACTCAGTCGCATCCCCTTCTTCGTGCGCGGCAAGGTGCGTCGCAACACCGAGGCCTATGCCCGCGACCGTGGCGTGAGCACCATCACCGAGGAAGTTCTCTATGACGCCAAGGCCCACTTCAGTCGATGAGGATTTCCCCTGATTGGTGTCCTAAACCAGTCAGCTGACCCCCTGATCGTCCAGCATGGTGACGGTGCGCCCTGCGGTCTCGACACCCCACCTTTTCCGCCTTCTTCCCATTCCCCAATCGCCGTATCGCCGGCCTCCTGAGTTTCCATGACCACCACACTGAGTTCGCCCACAGCTGTCTCTGGCAGTTCCCGCCGGGAGGATGGCGAAGGGAGTTTGCAGGTGCACCTCGATCCCTCGATGAAGATTGAGGAGGGGGCCCTGGTGATCGCCGTCTATGGCAAGGGCGGCATTGGTAAATCCACCACCTCCTCGAACCTCTCTGCGGCCTTTTCCAAGCTCGGCAAACGGGTGCTGCAGATTGGCTGTGACCCCAAGCATGACAGCACCTTCACCCTCACCAAGAAGATGGTGCCGACGGTGATTGATATTCTCGAAACGGTGAACTTCCACACCGAAGAGCTGCGCCCCGAAGACTTTGTGTTTGAAGGGTTCAATGGCGTGATGTGTGTCGAATCCGGTGGCCCTCCGGCGGGTACCGGCTGCGGTGGCTACGTCACAGGCCAAACCGTGAAGCTCCTGAAGGAACACCACCTGCTCGAAGACACCGATGTGGTGATCTTTGATGTGCTCGGCGATGTGGTGTGCGGAGGCTTCGCTGCCCCGCTGCAACATGCCAATTACTGTTTGATCGTCACCGCCAACGATTTCGATTCGATCTTCGCGATGAATCGCATCATTGCGGCAATCCAAGCTAAGGCCAAAAACTACAAGGTACGGCTTGGTGGTGTGGTGGCCAACCGCAGCAAGGATACCGACCAAATCGACAAGTTCAATGAGCGGGTGGGCATGAAAACCATGGCCCATTTCCCTGACCTTGATGCGATCCGCCGCTCGCGCCTGAAGAAGTGCACCATCTTCGAGATGGAAGCCACCCCGGAAGTCGAAGCCGTCCAGCAGGAATATCTGAACCTGGCCCAACGGATGCTCGATAATGTGGTGCCCTTAGAGGCCGAATCCCTCAAGGATCGTGAGATCTTTGATCTGCTCGGCTTTGATTGATGGTTGGTAACGGGGTTTGCCCCGTTCAAAGGCGAAAAAAGATATAAGGTTGTCCTCGATTATGCTGAGAAGTCAGAAGATGGCGTGACGCATCTTCTGACAGGCCGGTAAAGTACTTGCTTGCTATCTCGATCTAGTTGTCAATACCAGGACCCCTGGTTCAATGGATGTTGGTAATATTATTGAGTTGCAATGCTCTTCTAGGTGTCCAGGGTTGCCATTGCTTGTTTGTCTCCTGGCCTCAAATTGCCTAGATAGAAGATTGGGCCATCGGATCAAGGCTGTTGGCGTTGTTGATTCCTGTTTCGGTGCCATGACCTGTAAGAACGGCTAGGTCTGGTGTCGTTAATGCCAGCTCAGTCAGTCGCTCTCGCAGGTAATCTGCAAGTCGTTGAATCTGTGGGTAGTGGCTAAATTCCCTGCGAACCACGAGGGCGTCGCCCACCTCGATCGGTAACCTTAGGGGTAAGGCCTGCCAGCTATCCCCATAAAGGGGCAGGGTCAAGGGAGTGGCGAAGCCCACCATCAGATCTTCGATCGGACCCTGGCCTGCGCACGCCCCGTGGGATTGGCGCTCGGATTGGGATGGATCCAGGCTCAAACCACAGGCCCTTAGGGTCTGTTCGAATTTGGGAAAGGCATGGTCGGGCAGGGGCAGCATGGGGTAACCGGACACATCTTTGAATCTCACCGCATCACCTAGTTCTAATAGGGGATGGCCTGAATTAACGACCAAGACCATGGGCATCTTGCTGAGGCGAATCGTAGCAAGATCTGGATCATGGCTAGGCGTATCGGGATAGGAGGTGATCCAGGCATCAATGATGCGTTCTTGCATTAATTGCAGGGGGCGCTGATATTCCAGGAAGTTGAGATTGCCTAGAATCCAGCCGCTTGGCGGCGGTGTAGCTAGCAGGGAGCCTGACCAGTGCTGCGCATCAAGGCGTAGGCAATTGGCGCGTTTAAAGCGCACATATTGATGGACTTTGCGTTCTAGATTTAATAGTTTAGGGTCGCCAATCACTTGCCATTCGCTATTGACTCGCTCCAGAGAAATCTCAAAGGTTTTGGCGCATTTGCGGCTGTTGCGGCTTACGGTGGTTTGGTGTAGATTAAACTTGGAGGCGACATGATGACCCGTTCTCAGCCATATCAAGCCATCCATTGAGGCCAGGCAATTTTGTTCGACCATGGCTGTTGCTTGTCACATTAAATAGTACCAGTTGGAGGCTGCTTTATCGGATTGAAGCGTTCAGGCCGCAAAAACTTTCAGAACTTGCATAAGGATGGGGCCTAGGGTTTGACGATCCACTGGCCCAGATTTGATCGTGCTGCCCTGTAGTCATTTTCAAC
>CAMAVE010000112.1 GCA_945861595.1 Synechococcus sp. UW140 | reverse complement strand
CCATAGGGGCCTCGAATTCTCGAAAGTGGGTGTTCAGTGTGCCAGCTTGCGGCCTTAGAAACACCAATTTCCCGGCTTGATATGTCGTCAGTGCAATGGAGGCTTGCAACTCGGTAAGAAGCTGAGGGAGGCTTTCGGTATGAACGCTTCTTAGCGGTGGCAGGGCATCGGTTTGGCTTTCTGCTGCTGCATCAGGTTTTTCTATTCCTTCTTGATTCGTGGTCAAGTTAAACTCCTTTTGGGACAGTCAATCCTGATCAAGTGTTAATTATTGAATTAGGTGTTACTAGTTAAGGCAGGGCGCGTTTCGGGGGGGGCGGCTTCATAGGGGAAACATAGGTATCAATCCTACAGCAATCCGTTGCCCCTTCAATTTTAACGGTTGAGCGTTGTTGAGGGCGCGAGTGGTTGCTGCTCTCCGCTTTACGCCTCCGCCCACTAGCGCAGGGGCTGCTCGGATCATGGCTTGGCGATGCAAGCTGCCGGAAGGCACCAGCGTGTCGGCGACAAGCCAGGATTGCAGAGTGGGGCTTCACCTCCGATCAGGGCAGGATCCCCAGGGCCTCTAGGTGGGGCAGGCGCTCTCTGAAGGCGGCCAGCAGCGCGGCGGGCTCGCCGTTGATGCTGCGGCCCAGGGCCGTGAGGCCTTTGAGCAGATGCTGCTCCAGCTCGTTGGTGCTGAGCTGGAGGCGCTGGCCTTGCAGCAACAGGGCCTCCACCAGCGATAGCTCGACCGTATTGCCACTGGCTGGCGCTAGGACATGGGCATAGGAACGGCCGGAGAGGATCAACTCCAGCAATTGTTCATTGACGTAGCGGGCCCTTTCGACATCGATGCTGCCACTGCGATCGAGGCCGATGCGTCCGCCATGGAGTAGCAGCGCCAGAATTTGTCCCAGCTCCGCGAGCTTTAGGCCGGTGTCGCCGAGGAGCTGGCCAAAGCTGCGGGGTCCCTGGGCCAGGCACGACTCCACCCGGGCATAGGGCTCAGGTGCTCCGGACACCTGGCCGAAACTGGTCATGAAGCTGTAGGTGTTGGTGCTCGGGGCCTCCTGCAGGCGCACCATGATGCCGGCCAGCCGCTGGCGTAGTTCGTGATTGGTGTAGGGGGCGATGCCGCGCAGGAACAGGTCGCGGCGAAACGATTGGTTGATGGCCAGATCCTGGAGGCTCTGGCGCAGGCTGGGATCGGTTTCGGCCTGCACCAAGGGGCGCACGTTGGCGGGTAGAAAATCGAGGAAATTTTCTGGCAGGGTGGCACTGGCGTGAAAGCGCAGCTTGGCGGCGGCGCACCGTTGGTGCATGTCGGCCACGTAGAGGGGTTGCCAACCCTCGTTGGCATATTCCTGCAGGAGATAGGCGGAGCTCTGATTGGGGATCTGGGCCAGCCTGCCGCGCAGCTCCGGTTGGGATATGGCCAAGGCCGAAGGGGCCTCTTCGCTGCCGAGCAGGCTGGTGAGGCTGGCGGCGGCCTGTTGATAGGCCTGGGCGGCTTTGGCATCCCCCTGGCGTTGGCGGGTCAGTTCACCCAGGTGCTGGTAGGCACTCGCGCCCAGCCAGCCGGGATAGGTGTTGTAAGAGCAGTAGAAGATGCCCCCCGGGGTTAGGGCTCTGGATGCCAGCTGCAGCATCGCCTGCTGGATCGGTGCGGTGATCCAGGTGGCGATCCCATGGGCGACGACATAGTGGTGCGCGGCCGCGAGCGGTCCGGGATCGGCGGCGAGGTTGAGGAAGTCGGCTTCCTGGAATGTGATGTTGTTGAGTCCCAACCGCTTGGCCAGTCGCCGGCTATGGACGATGTGGTCGGGTTGGAAATCGATGCCGGTGAATTCGCCTTCGGGATAGGCTGCGGCGAGCAGGCAGAGGCCCAGCCCCATCCCACTGCCAAGTTCCAAGTAGGCGAAGGGTTCGCCTTCCTGGCCGCGCTGGGGCGCATGGCCGTTGAGCAAGACAGCAAAATCCAGCCAGGCCGGCGCCAGCTCGCGGTAGACCCCAGAGGTGTAGGAGGTGGAGCTGAAGTAGCCGTGATCCCAGGACATGGGGCAGGGATGCTCGGTGACAACCCTGATTATGGCGACTCGCCGGCAAGATTTTGCGAAAACGAGAAAAGAATTCTTTCTTTAACGGCCCCGATTGCAGGTTGCTGTGGTTGATTGATGCGCGGCATTGCCGGATGCCTTGACGACACGCTGGACAATCATCAGCAGTTGGCAATCTTTTTTGTTTTGAGCAGTAGCGTTGAATCAATTGGCGCGATTTCGTCCCTCTAGATCGACAATGGCCGTAGTATTTTCCTGCAGAGGGGATTTGCCGGTAATCAAAGAGATTGCCCCTTGTCCATGCTCACCAGTTGGGCGATTTCGGTTGTTTTGAAGCCAAGCACCATCGGGCGGACCACATCTTTTAAGATGGCAACATCGTAGAGCTCCGTGACCAGGCCATTCAGCCTCACCCATTCGATCACATTGCCAGAGGCTAGTTCGATGACTTGCAGGCCGCACCAGGCATCGGCATCCCGTTTGACGAGTTCTGCGTCCAGTTGCAGACCGCTAAAGGTTTTGTCTTTGCGGGGTCCAGAGAGGCCGACGATTGCATAGTTGCCTGAAAAGGCCATGCCGCGCAGGTAGCCTGGGCAGAACGTGATCGGTTCAAATACTCCTTTTTCGCGATCAACCTTGCCAAAATAACCCGTGCCTGAGTTATGAACATACAGTTCGTCCCGATACACCCTGGGAGAATGGGGCATCGAAAGGCCGGAAACGATCGTTTCACCACTGGGTACCTCTAACACGCAGCCGCCATCATGTCTGCGGTTTCTCCAGCCGTCTGCCACATCTGTTTTGCTCACCACAGTGACATATTTGCAGGCTCCATTCTCCAGGGCTAGGCCATTGAGGTGGCAGCGATCCTCCGGGGTAATTTTGCTTAGGAAGGGAGGCTTCCACAGGGGGGTAAAGCTGTGTTGGTCACTGAAGGTGGCCAGGCAGCCATACATGGTGTTGACGAAAACAATCCGTCCGGAATCCTCCACCACGATGTCGTGCACATCTAAATCGCCTGTTGTGTAGCCAACCCTAGGGATATAGAGTTTGTCGTGATCATTGTGCATTTCGCCCGGCATTAAGGCGTTTTCAAAGCGCCAAACTTGATATTGGGAGCTCAGCCAAAAGCCATTGTCAGTTGAGCAAAGCCCCATGCAGCGCTGCAGCGTTCGTTCGTAGATATAGATTTGACTATCTTGCTTTCGGCCAAGTAGAAAAACCTTGCCTGCCTGGTAGGTGGAGAATGCCAGACTGATCTTTTCGCGCGCAAGCCAGTTGCTGAAATTACGCGATGCTGATACTTCTAGCCAGGGTTCTTCATTGGCGGCTAGTTGTTCGCCGGTGGTATTGGTCATTGGATGGGGCCTTTGGTTCAAAGCAGTCTACGGCGTGGGTGTAGGCCCCATCGGCATCGATCTCATATGGGGTGGTTGTGGTTCGTAAGTAGATGGGTATTGGGCTATGGGGCAGTGTTAGGGGTAGGGCCTTAGGCACTCACACTCACCCGGATCTTGGTGTCATTGAAGTCCCAATCGGAACCCTGGCTGGCGAGCAGATCTTCGAAACCGAAGGTGTTGGTGCCCAAGAGTTTCACATGTTGGCGGCCATCGCTGGCGGTGCTGGCGCCGAAGGTGAGCACCTCGCCGCCTTGGGTGATCATCACGGGGGCGTAATAGCCAGCGGCATTGCTGGCTAGGGTCCAGCTGATGCTTTGCAGCGATTGGCCATTGCGGTGGCTGGTGCCCGTGCCTTGATAGGGATCAAGGAACTGACTGAGCACGGCGCTGCGGAAGGCGGCGCCATCATTTTGGGAGACACCGTTCACTTGATAGGTGGTGCCGGTTAGGGGATCGAGTTTGACAAAGCCAAAGCGGTTGCGCAGGCCGCAATCGGTGGAGATATCGAGGGTGAGGGTGATGCCGGTTGCGGTGATGCCGGTGAGATCGAGGATCGCATCGCTGCTGGCCAGTTGTTTGCGGGCAATGGCGAGGCTGGCGGGAGAGGAGGCAGCGATCGCGCTGCTGATGTCCAGCATCAGGTCGGTGTAGCTGCCATTGCGGTCGGCATCCAGGCCCAGCGAGAAGCCGGTGGTTGCGCTGGCGATGCTGAGGGCGGGATTGCTATTGACCTGACCGGCGCCATTGCTGGAGCGGAAGCTGAGGGTGCTGCCGGCTGCCAGATAGATCGATTGGCTGTCCGTGGGGCCGGAGCCGAGGGTGGCACCGATGGCGCCTAAGGGTTGGTCGTTGTTGTACATCTCCAAATTGCTTTGGCTCGAGCCGCTGAAGCTGGACACCCCCAGGGAGATCCAAAGGCCGGTGCCCTCGACGCCATCAACGGTGAATCCTTTGCCGTCAGTGCTGATCCTTAGGGTGGGTGCGATCGAGAGAGTTGTGAAACCAATGGGATCGTCGATGCGGCCATTCACGGTTTCATCGAAATCGCCAAGGGCGCCATCTTTGAGATAGAGCCGGGCACCATCGATGCTGCCATTGTTGTCGCGATCGAGCAGGATGCCGCCAAGGCCTGTTAGGGGGTCATAGTTAAAGAGATAGTATTCGATGTTGTTGTTTGCAGCTCTTCGGGTTTTGTAGAGTGCACTCCAGCCAACGCCAACTGCCTCGGGGAAGTAAAGCTCTACTTCTTGGATCGTTGCTTGAAAGTCTTCTGCAGCACTAGTTGTGATGGCATTAACATCCAGATTGCTGACATCGCCAGATGTGCTGACGCTCGGCAACACTGTAAAACTAATCAGATCAGAAGTGCTTGTTACCGTGGCAGCAGGATTGTTGCTGTTGCCGTTG
>CAMAVE010000111.1 GCA_945861595.1 Synechococcus sp. UW140 | reverse complement strand
TCGGCCCGGGCCGTGGCTGAGGTGGGGCTGGAGCGGCTTTTTGCGGGCAAGCTCTCCAGCATTGATGGCCGGATCAACGCCTTGAAGGCCCGTTCCCTGCGCCTGGTGCCCCGGGCGGTGGTGGCCCGATTTTCAAAGACCCTGATGACCTCAAAGTCATCCACTTGACGCCATCAACAGGTCGATCAGCACTTGAATCAAGGTGTCGAGCGAAACTCCACCTGATACTCCAGGCGACACTTCAAGCGAGACTTCGAACGATTAAATTGCTGATTGGCTAGTTGCTAAGCCGATAAGTCTTGGCGATCGGGTTTCAATGGTTTGCTAAAAAGATCAAATCACCTAGGCTGCTGCAATCAGACCCCGTTTGGTCGTTATTTCTGGAGATTTCGTGATGAATGGAGCCCAGGCGCTGGTCAAAATGCTGGAACACCATGGGGTTACCCATGTGTTTGGCATCCCTGGAGCAAAGGTCGACAGCCTGTTCATCGCCCTGCTCGATTCGCCGATTGAGCTGGTGCTCTGCCGCCATGAGCAAAACGCCGTGTTCATGGCCCAGGCCTTTGGCCGGCTCACCGGCAAGGTGGGGGTGTGTGTGGTCACCTCCGGCCCGGGCGTCACCAACCTGGTGACGGGCCTGGTCACCGCCACGTCGGAGGGGGATCCGGTCTTGGCGATCGGCGGTGAAGTGCCCTTAGACGACCGGTTCAAGCACACCCACCAGGCCCTCGATGGCGTGGATGTGATGAAACCGGTCACCAAGTACGCCCAATCGGCCCTCACCATCCATTCCCTGCCGGAGGTGTTTGGCAATGCGGTGCGCGCCGCCGAAAGTGGCCGGCCGGGCGCCGCATTTCTCGGCCTGCCCAAGGATGTGGGTTTGGCCGACTTCCCGGGCGAGATTTCGCCCCTTTGGGGCCGCAGCGCCCCCTGCGGACCGGCCGCCAGCTCTGAATTGCAGCGGGCCGCCCTGCTGATTAATGCAGCCCGCCGGCCCCTGGTGTTGATGGGCCTGCAGGCGTCGCAACCGGCCTCGGCTGATGCCATCAAGCGCTTTTTAACGGCCACCGGCCTGCCCTATGCCTCCACCTTCCAGGGGCCGGGCGGCTGGGCCGCCGCCAGCCAATACGCCGGCAAGCTGGGGCTGTTCCGCAACCAGCCGGCCGATCGCCTGCTCGATGACGCCGACTGCGTGATCACCGTGGGCTTCGATCCGATCGAATTTGATCCCAGCCTCTGGAATAGCGGCCAGGCCAGGCCCCTGGTGGCGATCGATGTGCAGGCGATCGACCAGGACCAGGCTTTCCTGCCCCAGGCGGAACTGATCGGCGATTTAGACGCCAGCCTCGAGGCCCTGGCGCCCCTGCTGCAGGTGCAGGTGGAGGAGGCCTTCCGCCGCAGCGCCGATGCCGAGGTGGCCGAGTTGGCCGCCACCGTGGCCGAGGGGGCCCAGCTTGGCGGCATGCCGGTGCACCCCCTGCGGGTGGTCCATGAGCTGCAACAGGTGGTGACCGCAGACACCACCATTGCCCTTGATGTGGGCTCCCATTACATCTGGATGAGTCGCTATTTCGCCGCCGACCATGCCCGCCAAGTGCTGGTCAGCAATGGCCAGCAGACCCTGGGGGTGGCCCTGCCCTGGGCCATGGCCGCTGGCCTACTGCGGCCGGGTCAGCCGGTGATTTCCGTGTCGGGCGATGGCGGCTTCCTGTTTACCGCCACCGAACTAGAAACGGCCAAACGGCTCGGTAGCCGCTTCGTTCACCTGATCTGGAACAGCGCCTCGTACAACATGGTGGAGTTCCAGGAGCAGGCCCACTACGGCCGCATCGCTGGTGTCAAGCTGGGCCACTACGACGTGGAGGCGTTTGCGGCAGCCTTTGGTTGCAAGGGCTATCGCATTAGCGATGCCGACCAACTGGGCCCGGTGCTGCGCGAGGCCCTACAGGCCGATTGCCCCGTGCTGATCGACATCCCCATTGATTATTCAGACAATCTCAAGTTGATGCAGAACGTCCATCAAGATTTCATCCACTGAGTTTCCCCTGCGCGCCATGATCAGCCATCCTGATTCCGTACACAACCTGCATCTGCGCTTGCCGGCTGGCCTCTGGGCCGCCCTGCAAGCCCATTGCGCCAGTAGCGGCGAAAGCCTTAACCATGCCGTCATGGCGGCCCTGGCAGAAGCTCTTGATATCGAGCACCACACTCTTTACCAGGTGTCTACGGCCGGCGCCCTGGTTGAGGGGGTGTACCAGGGATGTGTCTCCGTTGGTGATATCCGCCGCCATGGCGATTTCGGCCTGGGCACCTTTGATGGTCTCGATGGCGAGGCGATTTTGCTGGATGGGGTTTGCTGGCAGGCCCTCGGCGATGGCTCGGTCCGGGTGGCCCCCGATGCGGCCCTGGCGCCCTTCTTCGTGGCCACCCATTTTGTGGCTGATACGGAGGCCACCTTTGAGGGCGTGGTCAGCTTCGCCGACCTGTGCCACCGTCTCGATCGCCTGCGCCCTAGCGCCAACCTGTTTGTGGCCCTTCGCCTGCACGGCCACTTCGAGCGGATCAAGGTGCGCACCGCTTGTAAAAGCGCTCCTGGCACGGATTTAGTGAGCGCCACCAGCCACCAGGCCGAATTTGAGCTGCAAAATATCAGCGGAACCCTGGTGGGCTTCTGGACCCCAGGCTACGCCCGCACGATCAACGTGCCGGGCTACCACCTTCATTTGCTCAGTGATGACCACCGCCATGGCGGCCATCTGTTGGAACTGGCGGCCGATTCACTCCAGCTGGGCTTACATACGGAATCGAATCTGCACCTGGCCCTTCCGGAAACGGCCGCCTTCCTGGCCGCCGATCTCAGTGGTGATCCCAGCGCTGCCCTGGCCACCGCTGAAGGCAATCGCAGCTAGGCGTCCTTCATGCGCCAGTCAATCCAAGGGAAGCACGACAAAGTTGCTGGCTTGAACCCTTGTGGTTTGGCGCCTGGTTGATTATCGGGCGACGGCAAGGCGCATGGCGCGCATCACTAACTCGACCTTACTTTTGACGCCAAATTTACCGCGGAGCACCTTGGTATGGTCTTTGACGGTTGTCAGGGAAATACCCAATTTGTCTGCAATCAGGACTTCCGTGTCGCCGTTAAGCAGCAGCGAAAGGATCTCGTCTTGGCGACCCGTTAGTTTGATGGTGTTGATCGGATTGCCTGGGGATTGTTGCTTGAGCAGCAGCTTGGCCGTGGGGGAGAGATAGGTCTGGTGATTGGCAATGGCCAGCAATCCGCGGGAGATGGGCTGGCTGGGATCGCCAATGTCACCGGCGCAAATGATCGCATCCACGTTGGAGCGCACGGCCTTGGCCACATCGGGATTCGTTTCTTCGAGAATCAGCATGATGCGGATATCGGGCACCAGTTGGCGGGCCTGGCGGGCCAAGGAATAGCTATCGCCGCTATCCAATTGATCGCTACAGATCAAAAGCCCTGGCAGGCCAGCCATGAGGTAGGGCAAGGCTTCCGCTTCTGTTGTCATCGCGCCGACCAAAAGCCTGCGCGCCTTGAGACGTATAGCCGAAACCACCAGGCCGAGCCGATTGGCGGAGACCAGCAGGATTTTTAAACGCAGATCACTCGATAGCAGGGCTTCCAGCACCAAGTTGATCCGGGTTGGCCCCAGGGCCTCCAGTTGAGCGGTTAGATCCATGGGGGCAAACTGCTGATCAAGAGGCTGCCGTCTGGTTGCAAGAATGCATCGGTGGCTACCGCATCAGCCCCGGTGTGGAGCAACACCACCAGGCCCCTTGTTTGGGTGGGATGGGTCAAGCCAGCTTCCGCTCCTTTCCAAAAGTATAGGGCTGATCGCTTGGGAATTGCTGAATCTGCAACGATCTCGCCTCGCTGGTTTGACCTGCAGCTCGCCCTAGCGCAACCGGCGATCGGCTTCCCTAGTCAGGACCCACCAGGACTCCAGCCTGTCGATCCGCGGGCGGGGAGGGGTCATGGTTGGAGCCGATGGGAGCTGGATTGGCGATCTTGGCCCGGGCCTCGGCCTGCTGCTGGGCCTCCTTGGCTTGACGCCCAGTCTGGCCGCTGGCGCTCGTCACCCATTGATCAACCCATCGACGCTGGGATCGCAAGCGCCCGATGGCTAGCCAGTGGGGCGCAGATCCCCATCGCTGACCATCTGCCTGTGGGTGGTATCGGTCGGCGGGCGATCGCCACTGGTGATGGTCGCTAGGGGCGATCGCCGGTTTGGCTGATGGTCTTGTTGGTGTTCTCGATGCAGCCGGCCCAGGCGAAGGCTTGGCCCGTAGCTGACGACCAAGATCGGGCAACGATGGGATGCCCAGGTTGTTGATTCGGCCGAGTTGGCTTGCTCCGCATTGATGGAGTTTTGGGGCGGGCTTGCGGTGATGCAATCAGCCGCTGCCTGGGCGTTAGCGAGTGGCAGCCAGTGAGTTGAAGTCCTTAGGATTAGGGCCTTTACGATTAAGGAACCATCAGCAATGGTTCCGATAGGCCATCCATGGCAAGGCCCCATCAGTTGGCGCCGCAGATTTGTTCCCGCTGTGCTGCAGGCCAATCCTGTTTGGTGGCTTCGGCCTAGCTTTCGCTTGATCTAAATCCAGCATGAACCAAGTCGTCCTAATGGGCATCCGGGTTGGCTGGTATTCCTGCCGCGAGCCTTTCTCCATGCACTCCAATAGCGCGGGAGTTGGCGACAAAAAGGATTGGGTGAGACCCGAATATCGGCGCCTGGGTGAGAGTTTGGCTGGCCGGCTTGGGGCCCCCGGCGGCCTGGCCGCGGAGCCCATGAAGGCACAGAAAATGGCTGATATCAGGATGGCCCCTAGGGGATCGAC
>CAMAVE010000110.1 GCA_945861595.1 Synechococcus sp. UW140 | reverse complement strand
CCGCTGGTGAATCCCGACCTGGCCCTGCAGCGGCGCCGGATCGTGCTGCGTCGCATGCGGGAGGCCGGCTTCATCGACGATCGCCAGCAGCTTGAGGCCCTGGCCACGCCGCTAACACTCAAACCGGCCGTGCCCAAGTATTGGGAGAGCCGGGCGCCCTACTTCACCAGTTGGGTAGCCCAGGAGCTGCCCAAGGTGCTCACCCCCGAGCAGCTGGAGGTGGGTGGCCTGACGATCCGCAGCAGCCTCAATTTGGCCTGGCAGGACCAGGCCCAGAAGATCATCGATCGCAACACTCCCGGCGCCATGCAGGGCGCCCTGATTTCGATCGAGCCGGGTACCGGCCTGGTGCGGGCCCTAGTCGGCGGCAAGGATTACACCAAGAGCCAGTTCAACCGGGCCGTCCAGGCCCTGCGCTCCCCGGGCTCCACCTTCAAGCTGTTTGTTTATCTAACGGCCCTCAAGCAGGGCATGAAGCCCGAGGACATCGTGGTGGATGAACCGCGTTGTTTTGCTGGCTATTGCCCGAAGAACTTCAGCAACCGCTTCATGGGGCGCATCCCCCTGTGGGTGGCGATGCAGAACTCCCTCAACGTAGTGGCGGTGGGGTTGCTGCAGAAGGTGGGCTTTGACCCGGTGATTGCCACGGCCCGCAGTTTGGGCATCACCCGGCCCCTGGGGCGCTTCTACCCGATGGCGATCGGCGCCTATGAGCAGACCGTCCTCGAGATGACGGCGGCCTACGCGGCGATCACCAACCGGGGCGTTTACGTGGCGCCGACCCCGTTTGAGGAAATCCTCGGCCCCAATGGCGACCTGCTCTGGAGCCGCCGAGTCGATGGGGAGCGGGGCCGCCGGGCCGTGGACAGCCCCCTGGCCGACGCCATGGTCTGGATGCAGCAGCAGGTGGTCAAGGGTGGCACCGGCGGCGGTGCCGCCCTTAAGGATCGCCCCGTGGCCGGGAAGACCGGCACGTCCGAATCGGGTCGGGACTTGTGGTTTATCGGCTCGATCCCCCAGCTCACCACCGCCGTCTGGCTCGGCTACGACGACAGCCGCGAGACCCGCAACACCAGCGAGCTCGCCACCTACGTCTGGCACGACTACATGGCGCCGATCGTCAAGGACCTGCCGGTGCTCCAGTTCCCGCCCAAGCCCGTGCTCACCAGCACTTTCCAGCCGCCGCCCAAGCCCCGCCCGGTGGTGCGCACCCAGCTCGATGCCATCCCCAATCCGCTGCCCGGGGAGCGCCCCGATCCGCTCCCCAGTCTTGGCGATGGCGGCCAGGGCGGCTTTGAGAGTCCTAACCCAACCCCCACCCCGGCTCCAGCTCCTGGCTTCAGCGCCCCCGCGGGTGGCCCAGGGCCAGCGCCTAGGCCCATTCCAGCTACCCGTCCCCAGCCCAGCCCCAGTCGCCTGCCGCCGGTGCCGCCCAGCCTGCCGAGCCCCAGCCGCGGGCCCCTCACCGCCCCGCCGCCCCTCTCCAGCCCCTCGGCCGCCCCAACGGCGCCGCCGCCCCTGCCCTGAGGGCCTGCCCCTTTCAGCCCGGCTCAGCCCGGCGCCTGCAGGGCTGCGGCAAAAAAGCCGTCGCCTCCGGTTGGATCGCCCCCTGCCCCAGGGGCTTGGCCCTGCGAGCCAGCCGCTTCCCCCGGCGGGCCCTGACCCGGCCACAGCTGCCAGCTCTCCAACAGGCGCCAGTGGGGGTGGGCGGCCAGGAAGGCGGCGATCAGCTCGCCATTTTCGCGCGGGTGCACGGTGCAGGTGGCATACACCAGCCGGCCACCGGGTCGCAGCAGGGGCGCTAGACCCTCCAGCAGCTGGCGTTGCAACAGCACCAGGTCGTCGATTGCGGCGGGCCCAATCCGCCAGCGGGCATCGGCGTGGCGGGCCAGGGTGCCCAGGCCCGAACAGGGGGCATCCACCAGGATCCGGTCAAACCCGCCCTGCCACCAGCCGTCATCGCCGGCTCCAGGCCCCGGGGGGCTGGCTCCCGGCTCGTCCCCAGCCTGGCTCGGGGTTGGCTCGGGATCGGCCGCGGTTGGCTCGGGCCGGCCGGCCAGGTGGGTGCCATCGCCGACGCGGGTCTGGATGCAGGTGAGGCCCAGGCGCTCGAGGTTGCGGCCAACCCGCTGCAGGCGGGCGGCACTGCGGTCGAGGGCCACCACCTCGCCCCGGTCGCCCATCAGCTCGGCCAGATGGGTGCTCTTGCCGCCTGGGGCGGCGCAGGCATCGAGGATCCGCTCCCCCGGCTGGGGATCGAGCAGGGGGGCGATGCGCTGGGCGGACCGGTCTTGCACGCACCAGCGGCCCTCGGCGTAGCCGGGCAACTGGCGCAGGTCGCCGCTGCGGCCCAGCAGCACCAGGCCCTGGGGCAGGCTGGCCAGGGGCTCGGCCGCCACGCCCGCGGCCCGCAGGTCGGCGAGCAGCTGGTCGCGGCTGCCCCGCAGGGGATTGCAGCGCAGATCGAGGCTGGGGGGCTGGTTGCAGGCCACCGCAAAGGCTTCGGCCTGGGGGGCCGGCAGCCAGGTCAGGAGGGCTTGGGCCAGCCAGTCCGGTAGCGACTGGCGCTGGGCCAGGGCCGGATCGGCGGACAGTGCCAGGCTCCCGCCCGCCTCCTGCTGGCGCAAGAAGGAGCGCAGCAGGCCATTCACCACCGGAGCCAGGCGGGCTAGGTCGCCGCGCTTGGCCAGTTCCACGCTGGTGCTCACCGCCGCCGAGGCCGGCACCCGGTCGCTGGCCAGGAGCTGGTAGAGGCCCAGGTGCAGTAACCAGCGCAACTTGGGCGGCTGGCGCTCCGCCGGCACCTTGCCGAGCTGGTCGAGCCAGGCATCGAGCAGGCGCCGCTGGCGAATCGCTCCATAGGCCAGTTCCGTGGCCAGGGCCCGGTCCTGGCCCGTCAGAGGGTGGCGTTGCAACTCCCGCTCCAGGGCGCCATCGGCATAGGCCCCCGCCGCCACGGCCGAGAGCACCTGCCAGGCCACCTGGCGCGGCGCCAGACCAATCGCCCCGCCGCCTGGCTCCGGCCGCGGATGGGGCGAGCCCGGCGCCTTGGCGGGGTTGGGCCTGGGGGCGGATGGGCTCAAAGGCTCACGGATTGCGTTGTCTCCACAGCTAGCGCCCCAGGGGCCGCCAGGGGGCCTGGTCGGCTGGCTGCCAGCGATGGGCCGCCAGGGGCAGGCGGCCATCGGCCGCCACGGCAATGCCTTCGCCGAGCAGAAGCTCCCGCTGGATCCAGTCCGACCCCTGCCGCGAGGGATCCATGCTGATGCGCCCCTGGGCGTTCACCACCCGCTGCCAGGGCACGGGGGAGGGCAGGGGTAGACGCCGCAGGGCCCAGCCCACCTGGCGGGCGCAGCCGTAGGCGCCGAGCAGCTCGGCGATCTGGCCGTAGGTGGCCAGGCGCCCTGCTGGGATCAGCGCCACCAGCGCGTACACCCGCTGGTCAAAGGACAGGGCCTGGGCCGGCAGCGGAGCTTCGCTTGGGATCGTTTCCTGGCTTGCGGCCCTGGCCCCTGGCGTGGCGTCTACTTGGTGATTGGTGCGGCCTGGGGGCTGGCGAGGGAGGGGCTCAACCATGGCTGCGCGGGGCCGGTAGGCAACGCCCAGCGAGGCCCGCGCCAGGTCCAGGGGCAGGATGCAGCACCCAAGGCCCGCTCCCGGCGATTCCCCCATGCCCCTGCTGCCGAGACGCTACGAGCGCCTGCGCTCCGTGCTCAACCGCCGCATGGGCGATCTCACCGTGCTGCTCGAGCAGGTGGATAAACCCCACAACCTTTCGGCGATCCTGCGCACCTGTGATGCGGTGGGGGTGCTGGAGAGCCATGTGGTGAGCCTGCCGGGCCGGCCCAGGATTTTCAACGACACGGCCCTGGGCAGCCAGAAGTGGGTGCCCCTCCACGCCCACGCCACCACAGAAGGGGCGATTGCCGCCCTCAAGGCCCGGGGCTTCCGCCTCTTTGGCACCCACCTGAGCCAGGAGGCGATCGACTATCGCGACTGCGATTTCACCGGCCCCACCGCCTTCCTGCTGGGGGCGGAGAAATGGGGCCTGAGCGAGGCGGCTGCGGCGGCGGTCGACCAGGCGATCGTGATCCCGATGACCGGCATGGTGCAGTCGTTGAACGTGTCGGTGGCCACGGCGATCCTGCTGTTCGAGGCCCTGCGCCAACGGCACCGAGCTGGCCTGATCCCCGTGCAGGGTGAAGGCATCCCCGGTGGGCCCGAGGCCTACGCCCGCATCCTGTTCCGCTGGGCCTACCCCCAGGTGGCCGACTGGTGCGAACGGCAAGGACGCCCCTACCCGGCCCTCACCGCCGAGGGCGAAATCGCCGAAGATCTGCCGCGCACCCTGAAGCTGCGCTATTGAGGCACCCTCCCACGGCCCGGTCGCCAAGCCTCAGGCCTGCTGTCTTTTGTTGGCGCTCGGCAACCACAGGGCCAGGCCGATGCCAGCTAGGTCGAGCCAGAGGAGGCGCCCGAAAATGCTGGCCGCCACCAAGAACACCATGCCGATGATGCGCAACAGCAGGCCCACCACGTCATCGCGATTGACCCCGCCCAGCAGGCAGAGCCAAATGCCGGCTGTCACCAGGATGAGGGTGATCCCCCAGGGCATCGCTTCCAAAACCAGTGGCTCCCAACCCTAGGAGAGGTGGCAGGGGGCACATGTTCACCCCAAACATCTGGGCGGCCAGCCGGATCACCCAACCGCCCCAGCCCCATGGCGGCAAGACCGACCTGGATAGGGGGGCAGCAAGGCTGTCGCCTTGGATGCCGTCAACGCCGAAATCAAGAGGGGAATCGATCCGGTTGTTATGTCGGATTGTTCTTTGATTTTGCTTTGACTTTTATTCAGATTTTCATTGGATTTTCAGGTTGTGCTATTTATTTTTGGCTTTGCTTGGTCTTTGTTCTGGAGCTATGGGGGTTAACTGCCTGCACTTA
>CAMAVE010000109.1 GCA_945861595.1 Synechococcus sp. UW140 | reverse complement strand
GGCTGAGATCCTGGCTGCCAAGCGGCTGCTGTTGGTGGTGACGGGGGCCGCCAAGGCAGAGGTCCTGGCCCGGTTGCTAGCGGAGCAGCCCAGCCCTGAACTGCCCGCCAGCTGGTTGCAGGGCCACCCCAACCTCACCCTGGTGGTGGACCAAGCAGCCTTGGGCGAATGCGGGGACATCGATCCATGCTTCAGCTAAGCCAGGTGCTGCCCCCATGACCACCTCCCAACTCCAGCTCACCACCCTCGACGGCTGCGGCCTGGCCATCGGCGGCTACCCGCGTTTTCGCTACGACGCCAGTAGTGGCACGGGCCTGGCCACCCTCGGCCCCTTGGGCGGCGATGGTCTCCAGAGCGTGCGGTTCGAGACGAGCTCCCTGCAGATTCCTGATCTGGAGTTCCGCACTACCCGGGTGTTGGGCTTACCCCTGCCGCCGGGGCTGCGTATCGCCATCGTTCCCGAGCGGCTCGAGGGCAGCCTCAACGCCAGCAGCGGTGCGGTTCACTTGCACTTTCGTGCCCGCTTCTTCTTTCGGGTGGGCCGTCTCTACCGGGCCCCGGCCCTGTTGGTGGAGACCGAACTCACCACCGGTGGCGTAGACAGCCGCCGCCATCGGGTGGAGGGCGAAACCCTCGACGGGCAGGGGAACGCCCTGTTGGTGGGGGTCGCCCAGGTGCTCCCCAGCGGCGAAGGCTGGGTCGATCGCTTCCTGGGTCTGCCCGATGAGGCCCTGGCCCTGCTGCGCTGCCGTTTTCATAATCTGGAGCCCACGCCTCCCCACTGAGCCCCCAGCTGAACCCTCCGATGCGCACCCTGCCGCTGAAGCTTGGCCCCGGCAGCGACCTGCGCCGCAGCCTGGAGCAGCTGGCGATCGAGCAGGGCGCCGCCGGATTCGTGTTGGGTGTGGTGGGGAACCTCTCCCGGGCCACCTTCCAGTGCGCCGGTCGCCCCGGGCCCACCAACCTTGAGGGGGACCTGGAGATCATCACCCTGCAGGGCACCGTGGCGCCCGGCGGGGTTCACCTGCACCTGAGCCTTTCCGACAGCGATTGCCAGGTGTGGGGCGGCCACCTGGAGCCCGGCACCCTGGTGCTCAAGGGGGCTGATCTGCTGGTGGGCTTCCTGCCGGACAGCCAGCCGGCTCCCCCGGAGCAACCCGCGGTGGAGGTGGCGGTGTTACCCGGTTGCCCCTGGTCGAAACGGGCCCTGCGCATGCTGCGCACCCTCGGCATCCCCCACCAGGTCACCACCATCAGCGGCGACGCCGAGCGCGGGGCCCTGGAGCAACGCACCGGCCGCGGCTCGCTGCCCCAGGTGTTCATCGAGGGCCAGTGCATCGGCGGCTACGACGATCTCGCCGAGCTCCAGGGGCGGGGCGGCCTGGAGCGGCTGCGGCAGCCCTAGGTTTTCGGCCATGCCGATCATCCGCGCCGAGGGGCTCACCAAGACCTACCGGGTGGCCGACAAGCAGCCCGGACTGCGCGGCACCCTGCGCCACTTCTTCGCCCGCCGCAGTCGCGAGGTGCCGGCCGTGAAGGACGTGAGCTTTTCGATTGAAGCGGGCGAAATCGTGGGCTTCCTCGGCCCCAATGGCGCCGGCAAGACCACCACCCTCAAGATGCTCAGCGGCCTGATTCACCCCACCGCCGGCAGGGTGGAGGTGGCTGGCCATGTGCCCTACCGCCGCCAGGGCAGCTTCCTGCGCAGCATCTCCCTGGTGATGGGCCAGAAGCAGCAGCTGATCTGGGACCTACCGCCCCTGGATTCCCTGCGGGTCAATGCCGCTGTCTATGGCCTCGACGACGCTAGAGCCAAGCGGCGCATCACCGAGCTGGCCGAGATGCTCGAACTGGGGGATGAACTCAGCCGGCCGGTGCGCAAGCTGTCGCTGGGGGAGCGCATGAAGGCGGAGCTGCTGGCGGCCCTGCTGCACCGCCCGTCCGTGCTGTTTCTCGATGAACCCACCCTCGGCCTGGATGTCAACGCCCAGGCCCGGGTGCGCGATTTCCTCGCCGACATCAACCGCCGCACCGGCACCACCGTGCTGCTCACCAGCCACTACATGGGGGACATCACCGCCCTCTGCCCGCGGGTGCTGCTGATCCACCAGGGCCATCTGTTCCACGATGGCCCCCTCGACGAGCTCACCGAACGGCTCGCCCCCTGCCGCGAAGTGCGCCTGGAGCTGAAGGATCCCGCCCCAGCGGAGGCCTTCGCCGGTTACGGCGCGGTGGAATCCTGCCAGGGCCACCAGGTGCGCTTGCTGATTCCCAGGGATCGGCTCACCGGGGCGGTGGCGCGTCTGCTGGCGGACTTTGCCGTGGTGGATCTGGAGGTGAGCGAGCCGCCGGTGGAGGAACTGATCGGCCGCCTGTTCCGCCAGGGGGTTGTGGCATGAGCCGCTCACCGCTCGTCCATGGCCTGCGGGTGGCCCGGGCTCTGTTCACCAGCCAGTACGCCTTGATGCTGGAATACCGCGCCGAGATTGCCCTCTGGGCCCTGTCTGGCGTGCTGCCCCTGATCATGCTCGGTGTCTGGAGTGGTTCCGGTGCCGGCGCTGACGCGGGCCTCACCCCCCTGCAGCTGGCCCGCTACTTCCTGGCTGCTTTTGTGGTGCGCCAGTTCACGATCGTCTGGGTGATCCAGGCCTTTGAGGAGGACAACCTCCAGGGCCGCCTCTCTCCCTACCTGCTCCAACCACTGCCGCCCCTGTGGCGCTATTTGGCCGCCCACCTGGCCGAGCAGGTCACCCGGCTGCCCTTTGTGGTGGTGATCCTGGCGCTCGTGGCGCTGGTGCTGCCGGGCACCCTCTGGTGGCCCTCCCCGCTCAGCTTCTTGCTGGCGGTGGTGGCCACCCACCTGGTGTTTCTGCTGCGCTTTTTGATCCAGAGCCTGATCACCATGGCCTGTTTCTGGAGTGAACGGGCCGCCGCCCTGGAGCGGTTGCAAATGATCCCCTACTTGTTTCTTTCCGGGCTGGTGGCGCCCCTGGAAACCTTTCCCGAGGGCATGCGGGCCTTGGCGTTTGCCACCCCCTTCCCCTGGATGATCTGGTTTCCTGCCGGGCTGCTGGGCGGTGGGCAGGTGGATGTGGCCGCCGGATTTGGGGCCCTGCTCGCCTGGATCGCCCTATTGCTGCCGCTCACCCTGCTGCTCTGGAAGGCCGGCATCCGCCGCTATTCGGCGATGGGGGCCTGATGGCGAAGAGCCTGGCGACTTTCCGGCGCTATCGGCGCACCCTGGCCCGCTTCTGGGCTACCTCCCTGACGGCGGAGCTGGAGTACCAGGCCAATTTTTTGATTGAGCTGCTGTCGGTAGGCGGCAACCTGGCGGGCAGTGTGTTTTTGCTGTCGTTGTTCTTCGGCCACGGCCGCAGCCTCGGCGGCTGGAGCTGGGAGCAGGCGCTGGTGGTGCTTGGGGTCTACACCCTGCTCGATGGCCTCACCAGCACGGTGCTTCAGCCCAACTTGAGCACGATCGTGACCCACGTGCGCACGGGCACCTTGGATTTTGTGTTGCTCAAGCCGATCGACAGCCAGTTCTGGCTCTCGGCCCGCACCTTCTCCCCCTGGGGCCTACCCGGGGTGGTGATGGGTTTGGGGCTGATGGCGGTGGCGGCATTCCGCGCTGGGGCCAGGCCGGGGCCCCAGGCCCTGGTGCAGGTGGCGGTGCTGCTGATCGCGAGTGCCGTGATCTTGTATTCGCTCTGGTTTGTGCTCGCGGCCACCAGCATCTGGTTTGTGAAGGTGTGGAACGCCACCGAGGTGCTGCGCTCCGCCCTGGTGGCGGGCCGCTATCCGGTGGCGGCCTACCCCGCCGGCCTGCGCACCTTCTTCACCCTGGTGCTTCCGGTGGCCTTCCTGACCACCGTGCCCGCCGAAGCGATCCTGGGCACCGGCAGCAGCCAGTGGTTGCTGGCCTCGGTGGTGGTGGCGGTGGTCTCCCTGGCCCTCAGCCGCTGGTTCTGGGGCTTCGCCCTGCGCTTCTACACCTCGGCATCGAGCTGATGGCCACCTCATCCACTAGGTGTATGAGGACCAGACGAAAAGGTGATGGGGCAGGCCTATTTGGCTGCCTTGTGTATGTCTGAGCGCTAAGTGACGGATCTTGCTGATGCAGATCAAGCCTTTGGCGCGGTTCGTCTTCACCAGCTCTTGACGCAGTAACTCCCGGAGCTGTAGTAGCCGAGTGGGTAGGAATTGCCCGTTTTCTGGATCGCCTCGCGGTTATTCGAGGGGCTACTGACGCAGTAGTTGCCGGAGGAATAAAAACCCAAGGGGCAGCTGCCGCTCTTCTCGAGCGCGCCCCTGAAAAAACCACTCCGTAGGCCTCAGCACGTCAGGATGGATGGAGGTAGGTGATGGTCTCGCTGTGCTTCTGAACCCTTTCTGTCCGTTCAGCACGGCCAAAGTGCTGGCCCTCAAGGCCACGGTGCTGCTGCTGCTAACCCTGCTGATCAAGGCGAGGGTGCAGATCGTGGCCGGTTCCGCCCTGGGGATCTTCCTATTACTGCTGCAGATGCTGGTGTTCCTCGCCATCAGCGGTGGCTTGGTGCTGGCATCTGGTGGTGCCGCGCTCTACACCACGCAGCAGCGCCGGTCGGCAGCAGCCTGAGCTCGCGCCATGGCCGTTGAAGTCGCCCTGGCGATGCTGCATCGGCATGGTCGCTGGCTGATGCAGTTGCGCGACGAGATTCCCACGATCGTTGCGCCCGGCTGCTGGGGACTCTTTGGCGGTCACCTTGATTTCGGCGAAACGCCGGAGCAGGCCCTGCGGCGGGAGCTGCTGGAGGAAATCAGCTGGCAGCCCCCAGGTCTTGAGCTGGTGATGGTGCATCACATCCACCGCCGTACAGCCCACGTGTTCCTTTCTGAGCTGTCGGTGCCTCTGGAGCAGCTGCAGCTGCTGGAGGGCCAGGACCTTGGCCTGGTGAATCCGGAGGAACTTCTGACGGGCTCAATCTGGAGCACCAAGCTCGCTGCCCACCGCCCCCTGGCCGATGGACTGCTGGAGGTG
>CAMAVE010000108.1 GCA_945861595.1 Synechococcus sp. UW140 | reverse complement strand
GGGAGTGGGCCTCGATGGCGAACTGGCGATCCAGGGACATGGACGGGGTCGGGGTCGGGGGCATGGCGACAGGCAGGGGCATCGGCGTTACATCACGTTACAAATGCTGGGCCGCTCGTGGCGGACGGTTGTCCCGCAGACGGTTTTCTCGCAGACAGCTTTCACGGGGACAGGTTTCACGGGGACAGTTTTCCCGCAGCCGCTGGACCGAGGCCAATCTGTCGATTGGTTTCGGAATTGCCTGCGGCCTCGGCCCGTGGCCAAAGTTGGCTCCTGGGGCCCTTCGCTGCCCCCCAACCCAGCTCGACTCTCCAGGCCCAGGGCCCCGCCCGGCCGAGCGAGATCCCCCCCACTGCCGTCAAGCCCAACGCCATGGTCCATCCCTGCCGATCCGCCTGTCCCCCAGGCCAGGTCCAACCCCAGGGTTGGGGCTGGGGCCTAGCGCTGCTCTGCGGCGGAATGCTGCTGGGCCAGGCCAAGCCAGCCCAGGCGGAGCTGCTCTATCGACTCGACACCCGTTGCAGCCTCCAGGGGGCCGCGACGGTGCCCTGCACGGTGGACGCGA
This sequence comes from Synechococcus sp. UW140, assembly GCA_945861595.1. Lineage (GTDB taxonomy): Bacteria > Cyanobacteriota > Cyanobacteriia > PCC-6307 > Cyanobiaceae > BAIKAL-G1. Next base: position 4,550 of record CAMAVE010000108.1, on the reverse strand, counting down.
TTGAGGAGGGTGGGGCCACCCTCTACCGCCACCAGATCGGCGGCAGCAGCGGAACGGCGCCCCGGGTGGAAACGGTGCGGATCCTGGCCAAGCCCGTGCGCATGGCCCGCTGGGATCAGGCCAGCAAGGCCTTTGTCTCCCTAACCGGAGCCGCGGCGCGCTTCTCCACCAACACCGTTTGCTTCAACGGCAGCGACCTTTGTGTGGTGAACCCCAACTACCTCAACAGCGTGCGCCAGGCCAACAGCAGCGCCACGGAGGGCCGGGACCTGGTGCGGGTGCACTTCGGCGCCGATGGCCGCATTGATGCCAGCTGCTACGACGCCGGCTGCAGCCTGGTCCAACCATGACCAGGACACGCGCATGGACGGGGGTGGTCCTGGCCGCCCTGGCGGGCGTGCCGATGGGGCTGGGGGCTGGGGCGGACCAGCCGGCCATGGCCCGCGGTGGCGGCGGCGGCCGGGGCGGTGGCGGCGGCTTTTCGGGCGGAGGGGGCAACCGCGGTGGGGGGGGCTTCTCAGGGGGTGCTGACTTCAACCGGGGCGGGGGCAATGCCGGCCGCGCCCAAACGGGCTTCCAACAGGCCGGTGGCGGATTCGATCGCGGCTCTAGCCGGCCCACGGGCGGCTGGAGCAACCGGGTTAGCAGTCCCCAGGCCCGGCCTTCCCTCGATCGGCCCAGCGCCAGCCCGGGCGGCTTTGGTGGCAACGGCTTCAACCCAACGGGCCGACCCGGCCCTGGCCAGTTCCCCGCCAATGGTGCGGGCATCGGCGCCAATCGCCCCGGCTCGTTCCCCGCGGCCCGACCGGGCTACGGCTCGGGCAACCTCAACGGCAACCGCTACGCCAATCGCACCGTCAACCGCAACTGGACCAACACGGTCAACATCAACAACGTCAATGTCCGCCCCGGTTGGGCCCGACCCGGTTGGGGCGTCGCCCGGCCCTGGACCACCGGCTGGTACGGCGGTTGGGGTTCGCCGCCTTGGGGCTGGTGGGGTGCCCGAGCGGCGGTTTGGGGCATCGGCAGCCTGGCCACCGCCGCCGCGATTAACAACGCCGTTAACGCCTCAATTGCTGCGCAAACCACCTACATCGTGGTTCCAGGGAGCGACTACCAACTCCTCTATGGCAGCGTCCAACCCAGCGGCAACTCCACGATTGATTTCGCGGTGAGCGCCAATGGCAACACCTATCAGCTCACGGCGGATTGCAACGCCGGCCTGCTGAATGGGGTCGATCCGACCAGCGCCGCCGAAGCCCAACTGCTCAACGCCGCCTGCCAGGTGGCCTTCGGCAACGCCTAAGGGCAGCAGGTGGTCCGCATCGGGTCGAAGGGGACAGGGCCCAGGAACCAAGCAACTCTTGCTCAACCCTTGGGGGGCCCAGGGCGGGTCGCTCGTCCATAGAGCCACACGCCAACGCCGGACCAGAGGATCGTCCAGAGGCTGAAGGTGGCCAGGGTGCCGAGCTGGCCGGTTTCCAGCGAATAGACCCCGGCTTCGATTAGGCCGGCATCGATCAGGGAGCCGCCGATGCCCCAGGCCAGCACCCAGCTCGCAATGAAACCAATCGCAGCCAAGTTGCCTGTCATGGTGAAGGGCGACGGGGGCAACCTCATGGTGGCTGATCCCGACCCCAAGGGGCTGCCCGGGGCCGCCGGGGCGACTCCGGCCTCGGCCCTGGTTTGGGATCGGCGCTACCGGGAGGGCCGCGACGGCTGGGAACTGGGCCAGCCAGCTCCGCCCCTGCGGGACTTCTTTAGCCACCACCCCCTGGCGCCCCACCCCCCCGGCCGGGTGCTGGTGCCGGGCTGCGGCCGAGGCCACGAGGCGCGGCTGCTGGCGGAACTGGGGTTTGCCGTGGTAGGCCTGGATTTCAGCGCCGAGGCGATCGCCGCCGCCCGCCAGTGGGCATCCCCCCCGGGCGCCAGCCTGCACTGGCTGCAGGCGGACCTGTTCGATCGCCAGGCCCTGGCCGCCGCCGGCCTGGACCCGGCCAGCCTGCAGGGGGTGGTGGAGCACACCTGCTTCTGCGCGATCGAGCCCCAGCAACGGCCGGCCTACCTGCAAACGGTTGCCGAACTGCTGGTGCCGGGGGGCTGGCTGCTGGGGCTGTTCTGGTGCCATGGCCGGCCCGACGGGCCTCCCTACGGCAGTGATCCAGGCGAGCTCGCCGGCGCGCTGGCGCAAGCGGGCCTGATCAAGGCGCTCTGGCAGCCCGCCACCAACTCGGCCACGGGCCGCCAACAACAGCCACGGGAGAACGAATGGCTGGGCCTCTGGCTCAAACATCCCAGCCCATAACACTGCGGCCTGGCGGCCCGACAGGGCGCTGCCGGGTCCTGTCGAACCCGAAGCGTCCCCAGCAGGCTCTGCCGAACTAGCCCCCTTGGCCTAGCGCCTGGCCCCTTCGAGCAGCTGGGGGTAGAGCAGGGCTGCGATCTGGCGGCAGATCAGGTTGGCGATCGCCTCCTCCTGCCCCTGGCCCAGCCCCCGGGCAGAGCCAGCGCGAGGCGGGGGGCCAGCCGCCAGGTGTTGGCTGGCATCGGAGAGATCCAGCAGGGACAAGGTTTGGGGGATCAGGCCCAGCAATTGGCGGAGGACCACCCGGGTGGGCCCGATCGCTAGGGGGCGCTGCAGCACGGTGAGATCGAGGCCGTCCACGCCGGCCTGCTCGGCCAGCAGCAGGGCCTGGGCGGCGAGGCGCTCCACCTGGGTAGTGATCACCAGGCCATGGGGTTGGTTGATCTGGTACGAAAAGGCCTCCCCAGGCAGGTAGAAGGCCGGCCGCTCGGAATCGACCGCGAAACTCTGGCCGCCTAGCGTCAGTTGGCCCTGGCTGCCAAAGGAGAACAGCAGGCTCACCACCGCGTGGTCATCCACCTGGAAACGGAAGGGGGAACCCATGCCAATCGAGATGCCCAAGCAGCCCAGATTGAGGCTGGCCGACTTATGGGCGTAATCGCTGGGATCCGCCAGAAGGGTCACATCCTGGACCGGCAAGGAGGGATGGATCCGCTGGGCGCAATCGTCTGGTGATTGACTAAGCAACGCCCGGCGATTCAAGATCGCCAGGGGAGTCGAAAGCAGCCGAATCAATTCAGCCAAGAAACTCACCACTGGCGGCCATCTGATTAGCACCAGAACCCACCTCAAGCCAGGTCCATGATCCAGCCCCTACGGAGGGATGCACGCAAGCTGTATTCAGCATTGCAGAGCAACTCCTCCAGATAGCATCAAAAACGCTTGAATGGCAATTTACGAAGTACAATCTAACCACTAGGCACCCCTCAATTGCTTAGCGCAACCTATGGCAATCCCACCATCAACGTCAACAACACCCTCCTAAAGGAGGGTGTAATCAGCCCATTGTGAAGTGCAGCAATGCCCGCAGAACAGAAGCCCCAGCGAGGGCTCCTCGTTCAAGCCACTGCCAGGGTTGGCGGCGAATTGGCTCCAGCCCAAATCTTGACTGCCAGAGCAGCAGGGCTGGTTGAAGCCGGGATACCCCGGCCCGATTCGGCAACGCAAGCAACCCCTGATTGGCGGCCCCGCACCGCAACCGTGCTGCCCCAGGCCTTGGAATCGGCCCTCGGGCCCCAGAGGAAAGCAGCTCGAAGGCATGCCCATGGCGATCGGCAAGCCGCCTGGGCTGACGTCCTTGGAGGGGTCGGTGCTCGCCGTGAACGACGCCATCAGGATCGGCGGCTTCCTGCTCTGGGGCCTGGCGGGCCTGGCACTGGGCAAAAGCCGGGTGCCCTAGGGCACCAGCTCCAGGCCAGGCAAAGCCCCAACCCCTGGCGCCCAAAGCAACCAGCCGTAGTCGCCCAAAGCAGGAGGGCATGGAAGCCAAAATCCAAGGCCGGGAAAGCTTCGATGGAATCACTCGTAAGAGTGAAGTTTTAAACAACTTTTAGGGCCACCACGGCCCGCTTGCTGGGGCCAACATGGGCCCGAGCCCCTCTCCGCAAGTCCAGGGGCCCGATCGCTCCAGGGTTCTGAACAGCAGTGGGGCAGGGGTGCCGCGATCAAAAAAGATGACTCCTAAACTCTACAGCACCTCAGCAAGCAAGACCGCGACTTAAAAAAAGCCCCACTCCATACTTGGACGAACCGAACTGATCGGCATGAAGCCCCAGGTCTATTCAGGCGGAGCCAGGATGGCATCCATCGGCCAGGCCTGGCTAGCAGCAATTCAGAGCCTCACGCAGCTGGGGATCAAGGGCCTGCAAAGCGATAACGAGCAACGACAAGTTAATGTTATTAATACGGCCTACTTGCTCATCATTCTGCCGATTTGGCTACTACTATCTGGCAGTTATTTCCTGGCAGCCCGCTGGCCTGCGGGCCTGGTGATGGCGGCGGGGGTGATTGCCCTTTCAGCCCTGGTGATCCTGCACAGCCAGGAGAAGCTGGGCCTGCGGACCTATGGCCAGTGGAGCCTGCCCCTGGTGTTTCTGATTCCGATCACCGTGGCCCTCTGTCTGGGCGGTCACCTGCGCAGCGGCCTGGTCACAAATTGGTCGCTGGCGACTCCCTTACTCGCGAT
>CAMAVE010000107.1 GCA_945861595.1 Synechococcus sp. UW140 | reverse complement strand
GCTGCGCCGCCCAGGGCCGGCCACCCGCAGGACTCTGGTCAAGCGCCATAGGCTCGGCGTCCTAATCCCCATCAAGAGCTTGGCCAACGACGCTTACCAGTACGAACCCGTCGAGAAGTTCGGCGAAAGCCTCACAACCGCCAGGCCCTGGAACGTCAGCGCCCTGGCCGGGGTGGAGCAGCTCAATGGCCGCGCCGCCATGGTTGGTTTCAGTGCGGCCCTGCTGGGCGAATGGCTCACGGGCAAGGGCATTGTGGGCCAGCTGGGCCTAGGGCTCGCCTGGCTGCTCAACCCCTCCTGGTAACCGGGTGAGCAACCCTCGCCAACGCCTGCTCGAGGCCCTGCAGGCGCCCAGCGCCGGCCCGCTAGCCCGGCCATCCACCGGGGGGGACTCGGCCACCCGGGACCTGGTGGAGCAGCTCGAACGGGAGCAGCCGGCCGATTTAGGGCGGGACGAGGCGCTGCTCGCCGGGGTATGGGAGCTGCGCTGGAGCTCGAGCCGCCAACCCTGGCTGCGGGAAGCCCCCTGGCTGGAGAACCTGCAGGTGCTCGATCCGAACCGGGGCCTGGGCATGAACCTGCTGCGGCTCAAGGGACCCCTCGGCTCGATCGCAGCGATCAGCGTGGTGGCGGCCCTAGAGGTCTGCCCGCCCCAACGGGTATCGGTGCATTTCCAACGGGGCGGCTGGATCGGGCCACGCCTCGGCGGCAACCGACTGGAACTGCTCGCCGCCGTGCGCCAAAGCTTTCCCGCCTGGCTCGATATCACCGTGCTCGATCGGGAGCTGCGCATCTGCCGAGGCAATGCCGGTACCCTGTTTGCCCTGGTGCGACGTCCCGATCTCGCAGCCAAGGAACTACTTCCGCTTTAGATTCCTAGCACAATTCAAGCCATTTAAAAAGAATCAGGTAGGTGGCGCCGGCAATACCTGGGAGTCATAAATCAAGGAAATGAGAATAGCCCATCATAGTGAAAATACTCAGGCTTCTTTAGGCCGTCATGCTGCAGCATCTGACGCAGGCGCACGATTTCATGGCGCTGGGCCGAGATAATCGAGCGGGCCAGTCGCACGATTGTGGGGTTATGGCTTTTGCGCAACGCATCGTGGGCCATGGTTAAGGCGCCACCATGGTGGTGGAGCATGCCCTCCAGGAACCAGGTCACCCGGTTGGCCTTGGTTGGCAGACCATTGAGCATGCGCATGGACGCGATTTGCTCAGCGGTCATGGGCTGCAGGCCGGCGATCGAATTGGGGTCAGCGCCGGGTCGATAGGCCACGGGATACACCGGGGCGTCTGGGTACCAGGCCTTGCGCCATTGCCCCATGGCCTTGATCTCCTGGGCCTGGTCGCTCCAGATCGACGCCGCCAGGGCACCCACGCCCGGTGAGCCGATGTCAAAGACGAATTCGCTCATGCGCAGGGCACCGGTGTGGTGTTGCACCATGCCATCGATGAAACGCAGGTCGTAGGTGTCACCAGCGGGCCCCAAGTCATGGCCGTGGGCCCCATGGTTGGTGGAAGGGGCGCCCGGGCTAGCGGCGCCACCGGCGGCTGGCCCCACTCCGACGCCTTGGTGATGGTGGTGGGCCGCCGGACCCTGGGCGACAACAGGCAGCCCCCCGATCATCACCAGCAGCGCTGGCACCAGGCCGGCCAGGGGGCAGAACCAGGGGCGAGTTGGGGAACCCATCGATAGCCGGGCAACAATTCCCACCATGGCGCCTCAAGCGAGAAAAGCGCCAAGGGCAGCAAACCCCCCGGTTGTCCAGGCCATGGATCTCCCCACTCCAGCTCCAGCCGGGATTGACCCGATCCCAATCAGGCGCCAGGCCAGGGGCACACCAGCCCGGCGATAGGGACCTAGGGCTGGGATTGGCAGCTAGGGGACCTGGGCGACCCCAGGGTCCTCGCCACTTTCCAATTCATAGACATCCACCGGCTGCTCCCGACCCTTGACGGACTGGGGACCCCAGGGATCCAAACGCCAACGGCCCTCCTCCAGCAAATCCTTGGTGTCGGAAGCGATCAAGACCCGACAGTCGTTCCCCATACGCTCCTTACTGAGGGATTCAAGTCGGGCGCTGATATTGACCGCATCGCCAATCACCGCATATTCCATCCTTGAACTCCCCCCCATCGAACCGGTGATCACGGGGCCACTACAGATTCCGATGCGCAAACGAATGGGCGGCAGACCCCGATCCTTGAGTTCGACCATCATGCCGGTGATTGCCAATTGAATCTCCCTAGCAGCAGAGACGGCAGCCTCAGCATTGGCACAGGCATCGACGGAGAGGGGAGCCCCAAACACGGCCAGAAAACCATCACCGGTGAACTTATTCACCATGCCACCATTTCTATTAATAATTTCAACAAATTTTTCCATGCCAATATTGATCCAGTCGAGCAGCTCTGCAGGTGCCATCCACTCACCCACGGAACTGAAACGCACCGTGTCTGCAAGCATCATCGTGAGGGGCAATTCCCGACCAGGGAAGCGGCCATTCGTAAGCAAGGTTTCGCGCTGGTTCCAAAGCTCAGCGGCGACCGCTGGCGACGTGGTTTGGCCCAGCAGACGCTCAAATTGACGGCGATGCTCCTGGCTGACCGCCGCCCGGCGAATCCAGCTGGCGACGACCATCAAGGCCAGCCCCGCCATCGGCAAACTGATGCCAACCCAGAAACCGACCAACAACAGGCCGATGCTGGCAGCCAGCAGAGCAACCTCAGCAAACAGGACCAGAAAGGCACTTCGCACAAACGATTTAGGACGTTCGCCGATCAAAATGCCCAGGGCTAGGGCGACTAGTACCAGACCGTGGTTCAACCAGGCAGGCAGGGCAACCATCTGGAAGCGGCCGCCGGCCTGGAGATCAAACAGCGAGGCTAACCGCTGGGCATGGATCTCAACGCCATCGGTGGTCGCCAGGTTGGCCTGGTTGCCAAAGCGCGTAAATGGGGTGTGGAAGTTATCACGTAGGGAGGCGGCACGGCTACCGATCAGCACAATCGTGCCTTTCAGTTCCCTAGGGGGAATGGCGCCATCTAGCAAGTCGCCGATACTCCAACTGGGGAAACTATTGGGCTTGTAAAAGGGCAACATGCGCTGGAGTCCGGCCGCATCCTGTCCGCGGTAGCCCCCTGAATCACTGCGAAGCCAGGAGCGCTCCATGGCCGCACTCTTAAACTGATCACGCAAGGTTTGATCACCCTTGCTGAGCTCGAAGAGCCGCAGTGGCAGGGACACATAGTCGGGCGGCTGGCCCTCCACATGGAGCAGATCGCGCCGCACCACCCCATCGGCATCGACGATCAGATCGTTAAAGGATTTCTGCTGGGTTGGGGTTCCAGGCGGGCTGGGAATCGATGCCGCCACATTGAAGATCGTGACGATCTCCGGATGGCTGCGGATGCGCTGCCGCAACAGGGCCGCGCCCGGTTCCACACCCTTATCCCGATAGAAATCGATCCCGATCGCCTTGACTCCATCGGCCCGCAAGCGATCAATCGCCCGGGCCAGCAAGGCATCCTGCATCGGCCAACCGAAGCGCCGAATGTCTTGCTCCGTGAGACCGATCAGGCGAATGGGCCAGGGCACTCGCCCCGGAGCAGGACGCAGAACCACCGCCGTGTCGTAGATCAGCAGATCGAGCGCTTCACCGACACCGGACAGCTGGAGGGCCCCCAGACAGCCAAGGCCTATCCCAAAGGGGGCTAATAGGCGAAGAAACCTGTTTGCTTGCAGGCCATTCGCCTTGAGACGCAGCCACGGCTTCATGCGGAAAACGATCACGAACAGCGAAGGGGTAATTGGGCCGGCCAGTCAGGGCCCAGCACCTCGTCAAGCGCAAAAATCTTGGCAACCTGCTCCCTGGCAATCGTGCCACCGCAACGGGGCTTCCATTGGGCCAACTCAGCTTGAATCTGCCGATCAACCGGCTCTGCCGTCTTCACCAACAGGCTCAGCGCAGGCGGCGCCCCGGCCGAAACGAAATTGAGGGGGTCGGCATCGGCAAGCCCACCCCCACAGCGATAACTGCTTTCCCATTGGACCGCACCTGCAAGCGACGGAGCCTTCAGCAATACGAGACCCACAGGGGCCGGCGGAAGTTCCCGGCTCTCCAACAGGGAGGCCCTTGGCTCAACGACACCAGCGGAATTTGCCGGCTTAAACGCAACAATCAGGGGACTAAGATTGGCACTAGGACCTTGCAGAATTGCAATCAACCCACTGGACCCGGGAGCAAAGACATTCGAATTCGGCACCAGATGGGCCACAAGCCTAGCGGTGCACTCCCCGCGGGTTCCCCCGCCCACACGGCGCCCAGGGAAAGAACTTCGCATATTCACGTCGGCTAGGGCCTGGGATGCAATCGCCAACCAACCGACAACCGCCAACATCGGCGGCAGCCATCGTACTGGCGCCGGGGAGAACAAAGCAGGGAGTGGGAAGCGAGCGATAGGTTTCAAAGGATTAATCATGGCGAATTATCAAAACAAGGGAAGGGATTGAAGCCTAGCCATTGGCGCTTTGGCCCGAAAGACCATTTAGCCCAGACATCAATACGCCAGGGCTGAGTTGGACATGAAGCCAGCCACCCATGTCGGCACCCGAAGCCTGGGTACGTGACACCCCTCCAACCTGTAAAAACGGCATAATACTAAGCCAATAACCTTTGGCTTATTCAAAGCCAAAGGAGGCTTCGCTGCCATTCCCATGGGGGAGGCGCCATGCCCCCAGGGGTAGGGGGCCGGCCCACCAAGGACACCAACCTATTCCAGGCCGGCCCAGGGATAGGGATTGGCAAGCCCACTGGCAACCAGGCATGGCTGGGGCCACCACAAAATGTCAAGCAACAGCTCAACTTGGGCCGCCATGATCGTGTTGTCCGCCAACAGAACCCTGCCGCGGCCAGCGATGGGGTTGGGACTAGGGCAAAGGATCGGCTGAAGGGGAAGCAAATGGAACTCGCAGGCCTGAACCGCCAGCCCCGGCTCCCCTGGCGGAGTTAAATCCCTGCAGCTGCAACCGCCGATCCTGGCCTGCCTGCACCTGATCACTGAAGCCGGCTGCGGCCTGGCGATTGGCGCCTACCCGCGCTTTTGCTACGACGCCAGCGACGGCGGCGGTAGCGCCGAGCTGGAGGGCGCCATCCAGGCCGGCTGGCAGGCCATCCGCTTTAGGGCGGACCAACTGTCGATTCCCGCCCTCTCCTGGCGCAATACCCGCGTTCTCGGCCTGCCCCTGCCGCCGGGCCTAACGATCGCCATTCAGCCTGAGCAACTCCAGGGCCAATGGCACCCCAGCAGCGGTGAAGTGCAACTGGAGTTTCGCTCCCGCTT
>CAMAVE010000106.1 GCA_945861595.1 Synechococcus sp. UW140 | reverse complement strand
AATGCCGGGGATGTAGGCGGTGACCTCAAAGCCGGAGGTCAGCCGAACCCGGGCCACCTTGCGCAGGGCCGAGTTGGGCTTCTTGGGAGTGGAGGTGTACACGCGGGTGCACACGCCGCGGCGCTCTGGGCAGGCGCGCAGGGCCGGGGACTTGGTTTTGCGGGTGAGGCGCTGCCGCTCGGTGCGGATCAGCTGCTGAATCGTGGGCATCGAGGGCCGGAGGTTAGGGCCGGAAGTCCGACCACATTCGACAATCCGCCACCTTACGCGGTCACCGTCCTGCTCAGGCGATCGGACTGAAGGATGCGCCGCAGGCGCAGCAGCGCACTTGGTCACTGGCCCGGATCAGGAAGCCGCCGCCACTGAGGTCGCCCTTGTAATCGAGGCTCAATCCCGCTAGCCGCTGGCTCTGGTCGGGGGGGGCATAGAGGGTGATGCCATCGGCCCGGGCCATGGCCACGCCAGCCAAGTGTCCGGGCCGGATGCGGATCACCCAGCGCTCGCAGCTGCCATCGATTAGATCGATGTGCATCACCCCCGGGGTGCCGGCGACGGCTGCCTGCCGTCCCAGCTCGGCGGCGGCGGCGGCGGTCAGACGCAGGCTGTGGCCCTTGGGCATGGTGAGGGGGAAACGGATTTCAGTCTGTCAGGGCCTGGCCGGGGGGCTGCCGGCCCGGGGAATCAGGCCCAGGCCGTTATGGACTGCTGCCACCACGCCCCGGCCCTTCACGGTCTGCACGCCCCCCAGCACCAGGGCGGTGGAGCTGCCGCCATCGAGGTTGAGGGCATCGCGCAGGCCGAGCCGCTGCAGGGTCTGGGCCGTTTGCAACAGGGTCGGACCCAGGTTGCCGACCCCCTGGATCGTCACCAGCCAGAGCTTTTGGCCATCGCTGCCGATCACGGTGCGGGGCGCTCCCTGGGACAGGAAGCCGGGGCTGAAGCCTTCGCTGACGCCATTGAGCACCAGTTGGCCGTCCTGGAGCAGGAGCGGCCCGCCCCCCAGCACGTAGGGCTGCAGGCCCAGGGGGTTGGTCGGCTGGCTGGTGAGGGTGAGCAGGCTGCCGGGCCCCCAGGGCAGCTGGCTGTCGCCACGGGCCACCAGGAGCATGGTGCCCGCTTCCAGGGGGATCCCATCGGCCATGGCCCCAGCCCCCAGCTGCTGGATGACCCGGTTGTCCTGCACCAGCAGGCCGCTCTCGCCATCGCTGAGGGCGCGGTAGGTGCGGCCCCAGCTGGAGGTGTAGCGGCTCAGGCCCCGCTGCACATAGCCACTGTTGAGGTTGAGCACGGGCAGCCGTTGGCCCCGGTCATCGCTGATCCATTCCTGCAGGGCCAGGCGGCCGAAACTGGGCAGGCCGCTAGCCCCCCAACCCACGGCACCCCGGTTGAGGATGGGGCCCGAGAGCCAGGTGCCGCCATCGCGCAAGGCGCCCAAGGGCAGCCGTTTGATCCGGTTGAAATAGCCCCCATTGATGGCGATCAGGGCCTGTTCCCCCTGGGCCAATTGGGACAGGGTGCTGAGCCCCTCCATGCCATCGGCCCGGGTTAGGGGCCTGAGGTCCAAAGCGGTGAGGCGGGGGTCGAAGCGCACGCTGTTGATCAGCATCGGTTCGCCATCCACCTGGCTGACGCTGCGCTCCAGTTCGATGCCACGGCCGATTAGGGCCTCAAGCCGCGGATCGGAGGTCGGCTGCAGCAAGGTCGTGCCGCCGGCACTGGCCTCGGAGCTGGGGTTGGGGGCGATGCCGCTGTCGGCAAAATCCAGCACCAGCCGGGCGGGCCCCCCGAGGGTGAGCAGGTGGGGCGGGGCGAGGCTGGGCGGGGTAAGGCGCAGGCCGTCTGGCCCCTGTTGGGCCTTGAGGCCCAGGGCTGCCAAGCTCTGGCGTTGGCCTGGGCTGCTACTGACGCCAAGAATCAGTTGGCGTTCATTTCGGTAGAGCAGGGCCGCCGCCCCCAGGTCGAGCACCACGCGCCGGCCGGTGCCCAACTCCCTGGAGCGCACGGCCAGCAGGGGAACCGGGGCCATCTCAATCCGCAACAGGCTGCCCTGGGGCGTCAGTCGGGCGCCGGCGGCTTGGAGCAGCGTTCCCACCGGCAGGGCCACCTCATCTTCGAGGCTGCGCTGGCTACCGGCGGGCAGCTCCACGCTGGTGCCGAACCACTCCAGCTTCCCACTGCCATCCGGCCGCGATTGGCTGGTGATGCCCAGTTGCCCCTGGAGCACTTCCAGGGGCAACCAAAGCTCGCTTTGGGCCTGGCCGGGGGCGGCGGGACTCCAAAGCCAGCGGGCCGTCTGGCGCTGGCCGTGGATCTCGATCAGCCCCCCCTGGAGGCTGGACCCCAGCCTTGGGGTCCTGGTTGCCTCCTGGCTTGGGCTGGGCTTTTGCGCAGGCAAGGGGGCCGGTGGCAGGGGCGGCGGCGGGCTTGGCAGGGCGGCGAACAGGGGGCCCATGGGCAGAAGCCGCAGCAGGGAAAGCAGGGCCGCCAAGGGCACTCCAGGGAGATGACGGCACGCTAAGCCGGTTGTCCAGGCTCCCTACGCCGGGGAGGGAGTGGCGGCGACCAGCTGCCTAAGATCCGAAGCTCTAAATGCGGTGTCTCTGCGGGTGATCCACACCGGCAGAAGGGCCGTTCCATACGCAAGTTGTTGCCTGGCTATGGCGCTTTCTTCCCGTCCCCAGTGGCCCCATAGCGATAGCCCGGCCCCTGCCGCCGTGGCTGGCGAAAAGGACGCCTGCGGGGTTGGGTTCCTTGCCCATCTCCAGGGAGAACCGAGCCATTGGGTCCTGGCCCAGGCCCTGCGCGCCCTCGATTGCATGGAGCACCGCGGTGGCTGCGGTGGGGACGGCGATTCCGGTGATGGAGCCGGCATCCTCTGCGGCATTCCCTGGGCATATTTGGAGTCGGTCTGGCCCCAGGCCCAGGCCAGCCGGGGCAGCGCCCGGGGCCTGGGCATGGTGTTCCTGCCGGCAGATCCGCTCCGGCGCGAGCAGGCTCGCCAGTTCTGTGATGCCGAAGCGGCTCAGTTGGGCTTGGCCAGCCTGGGCTGGCGCCCGGTGCCCGTCGATGGCTCCGTGCTCGGCCCCATGGCCCGGCAGACGGCCCCGGTGATTGAGCAGTGGTTGATCGGTCCGGCTGCCGGTGGGTCGGCCCCTGGGGGCGATGCCCTGGAAGCCCTGCTGTTCCGGCTGCGGCGCCGGGTGGGCGACCGGGCCCGGGAGGCCTGGGGAGCCGGCTCCATCGACCTCTATTTCGCCTCCCTGAGCAGCCGCACCCTTGTGTACAAGGGGATGGTGCGGTCCCAGGTGCTGGCCGCCTTCTACGCGGACCTGCGCGATCCCCGTTTTGCCGTCACCTTTGCCGTTTACCACCGCCGCTTCAGCACCAACACCCTGCCCCGTTGGCCCCTAGCCCAGCCGATGCGGCTGCTGGGCCACAACGGCGAGATCAATACCCTGCTCGGCAACCTCAACTGGGCCCGGGCGGCCGAAGCCAACCTCGATGCGGTCTGGGGTGAGGCGGCCGGCGACCTCAAGCCGGTGGTGAATCCGGCGTTCAGTGATTCGGCCAACCTCGATGCCACCCTCGAGTTGATGGTGCGCAGCGGCCGGCCCGTCACCGACAGCCTGCTGACCCTGGTGCCGGAGGCCTTCCGCCAGCAGCCCGAACTGGAGAGCCGCCCCGAGATCCAGGCCTTCTACGAATTCAATGCCTGCCTGCAGGAGCCCTGGGATGGCCCAGCCCTGCTGGTGTTCAGCGATGGCCGCAGCGTCGGCGCCACCCTCGACCGCAACGGCCTGCGCCCTGCCCGCTACTGCATCACCAACGACGGTTACGTGGTGATGGGCTCCGAAACCGGCGTGGTGGAGCTCGACGAGAGCCGCATCGTTGAAAAGGGTCGCCTGGGCCCTGGCCAGATGCTGGCCGTTGACCTTGAGCAGGGCCGCCTGCTGCGCAACTGGGAGGTGAAGGCCGAGGCAGCCTCCCGCCATCCCTATGGCGCCTGGCTGGCCGAGCACCGGCGCCAGCTGGACCCCCAGCCCTGGCTGCAGGAGCGCCAACTGGGCGAACTGGAGCTGCTGCGCCAGCAAACCGCCTTCGGCTTCACCGCCGAGGACATGGAACTGGTGATCGACGACATGGCAGGGGCCGCCAAGGAACCCACCTATTGCATGGGCGATGACATCCCCCTGGCGGTGCTCTCCGACAAACCCCACCTTCTTTACGACTACTTCAAGCAGCGCTTCGCCCAGGTCACCAACCCGCCGATCGATCCCCTGCGCGAAAAGCTGGTGATGAGCCTGGAGATGCACCTGGGCCAGCGCGGCTCGGCCCTGCGTCCGGAGCCGGCTGCCGCCGGGGTGTTGCACCTCGATTCCCCGGTGCTGAATGAGGCGGAACTGGCGGCCATCGCCCACCAGGGCCTGGCCGTTACCACCCTCTCGACCCTGTTCCCCGTGCTGGCCGGGCCTGGTGGCCTCGAGCAGGCCGTGGAGCGGCTGCGCCGGGAGGCCGAGGCGGCCGTGCGATCCGGCAGCGCCATCGTGCTGCTATCCGATCGCAGGGGCCAGTGTGGCCAGCCCGCCAGTATTGATGCCACCACCACCATGATCCCGCCCCTGCTGGCGGTGGGGGCGGTGCATCACCACCTGCTCAACCTGGGCCTGCGCCTCAAGGCCTCCCTGGTCGTGGACACGGCCCAGTGCTGGAGCACCCACCACATGGCCTGTCTGATCGGCTACGGCGCCAGTGCCGTCTGCCCCTGGCTCACCTGGGAAACCACCCGCCACTGGCTGGCCCAGCCCAAGGTCCAGTCCTTGATTGAGCGCGGCAAGCTGCCCGCCCTCACGGCCGATCAGGCCCAGGCCAATGTGCGCAAGGCCCTGGAAGACGGCCTGCGCAAGATCCTCTCCAAGATCGGCATTTCCCTGCTGGCCAGCTACCACGGCGCCCAGATCTTTGAGGCCATCGGCATCGGCGCCGACCTGATTGCCCTGGCCTTTAGCGGCACCACCAGCCGGGTGGCGGGCCTGAGCCTCAGTGATCTGGCCAGTGAAACCCTGGCCTTCCACGCCAAGGCCTACCCGGAGCTCAACCGCACCAAGCTCGAGTTCATGGGCTTTGTGCAATACCGCACCGGGGGCGAATTCCACCTCAACAGCCCTGAGATGGCCAAGGCCCTCCATGCCGCCGTCAAGGCCGGCCCGGGCTACGACCACTTCTCCACCTACCAGACGCTCCTCGAGAACCGGCCCGTGACGGCCCTGAGGGACCTGCTGCAGCTCACCCCCGCGGCGGTGCCCCTGCCGATCGACCAGGTGGAGAGCATTGAGAGCATCTGCGCCCGCTTCTGCAC
>CAMAVE010000105.1 GCA_945861595.1 Synechococcus sp. UW140 | reverse complement strand
TTCCGTCGTCATCACCACGATGCTGGCCTCGCGGTTGACGCTGAAATCGCCGGTCATCAGGCCGACATTCTCCACACCGAATTGCTCGCGGAAATCGCGCAGCTTCTGGTTGGAGAGGGCTTTCAGGGGAGTCGTATAAAACACCTTCTGGCCATGGGCCAGGGCCCGGTGGATGGCGTACTCACCCACCAGGGTTTTGCCTGAGCCCGTGGGGGCACTGACCACCACCGATTGGCCCTGGTTGAGGGCATCGATGGCCTCCAACTGGAACGCATCGAGGGGGAACGGAAACAGCTCACCGAGGGGGGGGACGTCCCTGGTGGGAACCTCGCTGGTGGCGCTGCGCATGGGCTAATCCTATGGGCTGGTTGCCAGGGGCGCCTCCGTCCCGGAAGCCGCAGCCCAGGATGGGGCACCCCCTTGCCTGCCATGGAGTCCCGCCAGGACCAGCACGCCAGCCTGATCGCCGCCCACCGCCGGCCACTGGCCGAATGCGCCCAGATCCTGCTGACCCTGGAGCGTTGGTCGCTGGAGGCCCCCATGCTGTTGATCGAGGAGGGCCCTGACGGCACCTCGGCGCGGCCGGGGACCGTTGGCCAACTCTCCAGCTGGCTCGAGCATCTGGACCCGGAGCTCGATGCCTTCGTGCACCTGCGCCAAGCGGGGGTTGACTTCGATCGGGCCCGCGCCCAATGCCTCAAGGAACAAGGCGAGGCCTTTGAAACAGCCTGGGCCAAGGCCCTGGCCGGCAACCCCCTGGTGACCCACGACAACCTGGCCGGGTTTGCGGCCCTCTCCCAAAAGGGCTTTGGCCGCAGCCCGCGCGAACTGCTGGTGGTCGTGCGCTGGAGCGACCGGGTGACGGCCTGCCTGGTGACCTGCGAGCCCCTGGGCTGAAGGGCGGAGCGGCCGTGCTGCGGCCTTTGATTCCTGGGCTCAGCCCCGCCGGTGGTGAAAGCGCCCCAACATCAGACCAATCATGATGGCGAGATAAAGCTGGCCCAAAATTGTGATCAGGGTGCAGATCACCTGGGCCTCCAGACTGACGGGCACTAGCGCGACGGTGCCCACGGACGTGAGATAACTAAATGATCCCAGAATCATCTGAGGCAACCTCAGAACAACCCCATCGGAACTATTGTAAATCTCCTTGAGCGGCGCAAAGCTATCGGATTTCAAATACATCAGGGCATCGAGCACGATGCCGCCACTGAAACCGATCAAGAGATAACCAGAGGCCGCCCCCATCACCACCGATGTGGTGACATAGGGCTCCCGCACAAGGGCCCGCACCATGCGAAACAAATAGAGCCCAAAGAAGGCAATCCAGGCGACAACATGGGCAAACGTGAACGCGAAGCCAGGGCCGATGCCCTGCTTGATCATCACCGCGTAAATGATCTCTAGACCAATCGCCAGGCAGCCCAAGCAATAGGTGGGAATGCGGGAGTTGAGCAGCGGCGAGACCCGGGTCAAGGCCACCATCAGGAAGGTCGCCAGGCCAATCACCAGGCTGCAATTCAGCAGGGGAATGGCCTGGGCCAGGGGCTGGGCCAGTAGCAGCACCACCATCAGCCCCAAGACGTAGCGATAGCCGACATGGCGCTGGCGGATCCGCTTGATATTCCAGCGGCAGCGATTCATCAGACCCGGGTCCCATTGCCAAGCAGCCATTCTCCCAGGGGGCCTGGGCGGCCCAACCGATCACCCCAAGCCAACAGATTGGGGGCCAAGACCTGGCCGCAGGCGGCCCAGTCTTCAAGGCCCACGCCCCACAAGTCCCTGGGCTAGATGGGCTGAGGGCGCCGTAGCGTCAGGTCTTCCGCAGGGCCTGGCCAGCAAGGCCTGCCCGGGGCTGCTCCAGCCGTGACCCTTCCCCCCGATCCCCTTGCCCCCCTGGTGGCGGCTCTAGCAGCCCTGCCGGCGGAGCGGCGACGTCAACTGCGCGACTTCGAACCGGGGGGCACCGCCGAACTGCGGCCCCAAGCGGACCCGGCCATGGGGCCCCTGCTGGATCTGGCCAGCAACGACTACCTGGGCCTGGGCCGCCACCCCCAGCTACTGGCCGCCGCCCGCCAGGCCCTAGAGCGCGACGGGGTGGGATCCGGCGGCTCGCGGCTAGTGAGCGGCAGCCGCCCGGTGCACAGCGCCCTCGAGCGGCGGTTGGCGGACTGGCTGGGCCGGGAGCGGGTGCTGCTCTTTCCCAGTGGCTTCCAGGCCAACCTGGCCGCCGTCGGTGCCCTGGCCGATCGCCACAGCCTGGTCATCGCCGATCGCCTCTGCCACCACTCCCTATTGGTGGGGGTGCAGGCCAGCGGCGCCCGCCTGCAACGCTTTGCCCACAACGACCTGACGGACCTGGCGCGACGCCTCCGCCAGGCCCGGGCCCAGGCGCCCGGCCAAAGGCTGCTGGTCATCAGCGAAAGCCTGTTCAGCATGGAAGGCAGCCAGCCGGATGCCGGTGCCCTGGCCCGCCTCTGCGCCGAGCATGGCTCCGCCCTGCTGCTCGATGAGGCCCATGCCCTGGGGGTGCTTGGCCCCGGCGGCCGCGGCCTGGCCTGGGGCCAACCGGCCGTGACCCTGGTGAGCGGCACCTTTGGCAAGGCCTTCGGTGGCGGCGGCGCCTTCCTGGCCAGCGGGGCAATCGCCGGCGAATGGTTGCTGCAACAGGCCGGTGCCTTCCGTTACACCACCGCCCTGGCGCCGGCCCTGGCCGCCGCAGCCCTGGCCGCCCTGGACCTGGTCGAAACCAACCCCGGCTGGGGCCAGGCCCTCATGGCGCGGGCCGAACGCTGGCGCGGGGCCCTAGCAGGGGCCGGCTGGCCTCGGCCGCCGGGCCAGGGGCCGATTTTGTCGTTGCTCGTGGGCGAGGAGCAGGCGGCCCTGGCCCTGCAACAGCGCCTCGAAGACCACGGTCTGCTGGCGGTGGCGATCCGGCCGCCGACGGTGCCCCCGGGCACGTCGCGCCTGAGGCTGGTGCTGCGCCAAGACCTGCCAGCGGGCAGCCTGAAGCGGCTGCTGGAGGCCCTAGGGGAGGCGCCATGAACCTGGACCTGATCGCCATGCACGGCTGGGCCGGAGACCAGCGGGCCTGGGAGCCCTGGCGCCAGGCGGCGGCCAGCCGCGGCTGGAGCCTGCATACCGGCGAACGGGGCTACGGCCGCCAAACGCCCCACGCCCCCCGCTGGCCTGGCGAAGGCGGCGCCGTACTGGTCCATTCCCTGGGCTTGCACCTGCTGCCGGCCGAGCTCTGGGCCCAGGCCAGGGCCGTGGTGCTGCTGGCCAGCTTCGGTGCTTTTGTGCCCCCCGGCCCCGGCGGCCGGCGCACCCGGGCGGCCCTCGAGGCGATGGCCAACCGGATCCGCCAGGGCGAGCTCGCCCCCCTGCTGGACGAGTTCCTGGCCCGGGCCGCCGCCCCGGCCCGCCTGGACCAGCTGCCGGCGGGGGTCGCCCAGGAGGGCAGTGACCCAGCTGGGGTCGCTCGCCTGTTGGAGGACCTGGCCCTGCTGGGCCGTTGCGACGGCCTGCCAGAGGCCTTCCCCCACGCGGTGCCGGTGCTGATCGTGGAGGCCGGCGCCGATGCAATCGTGCCCGCCGCCAGCCGGGCCCTGTTGCGCCAGGCCTTACCCCAGGCCGACGTCTGGGCCCTGGAGGGGATCGGCCACAGCCTGCTGGGAACGCCCCTGGTCGAGCCTGTCCTTGACTGGCTGGATCAAGGCCTGCTTGGACCTGGACCCGGCATCCAGCCCCTGCAGAACGACAGCACCCCCCCACCTGCCCATGGTTGAGACCCCCAGGGCCAAAACCAGCACAGCCGATCCATCGCCGCCCCCTGCAGCCTTCAGCGAGCGGGTTCGGGCCTGCTTCAGCGGCGCTGCCCTGGATTACGAGGGCGGCGCCCGGATCCAGCGGGCGATCGCCTGGCGCCTGGGCCACCTCTGCCGGCCCCTGGCGATCGGTGTGGGTCCCCGGGCCGACCTGGGCGCCGGCACGGGTCTGCTCGCTCGCGCGATCGCCCTGCACCGCCCTGACCTGAACCTGCTGCGTCTGGACAACTGCCAGGCCCTACTGGAGACGGCCCCCCCGGAGGCTGGCGCCAGCAACCACCTGCTTTGGGACCTCAACTGGGGCCTGCCCGCCCAACTGGGCGGCGCCAGCCTGCTGGCCTCGAGTTTTGCCCTGCAATGGCTGGAGCACCCCCAACTCCAGCTGGACCAGTGGGCCAGCCAATTGGCCCGGGGGGGCTGGCTGGTCCTGGCCGTGCCCTGCTCGGCCAGCTTCCAGCAATGGCGCCAGGCGGCGGAACGGGCCGGGGTGCCGTACACGGGCCTGGCCCTGCCCGCCGCCAGCGGGCTGGTCGAGGTGGCGGAGCGCCAGCTCCAGGTGGTTCGCTGCCAACGGCTGCGCTTCAGCCGCCGCCGGCCCCAGGCCCTGGCCTTCCTGCGGGAGCTCAAGGCGATCGGCGCCCAAGCCAGCCCCAAGGGCCAGCTCAGCCCCGCCGAGCTGCGCCGTCTGCAGGCCCATTGGCCCCCCAGAGTGGGGGAATGCCCGCTGGAATGGGAGGTGCTGCTCCTGCTGGCACGCAAACCCTGAGCCAGCCGCCAACCATCCCCTTGAGCCCCCCCCTGAGCCCCCAAGAGCCCCAACCCCTACGCCTGGTGGTCTGCGGCACCGACACAGACGTGGGCAAGACCGTGGTCAGCGCCCTGCTGGTGCAGGGCCTCTCGGCCAGCTACTGGAAACCGGTGCAATGCGGCCTTGATGGCGGCGGCGACCGCGATCGGCTACGCGAGTGGCTGCAGCTGCCCGAGCCCCGGCTGTTGCCGGAGGCCTACCGGCTGGCCGCTCCGGTGTCCCCCCACTGGGCCGCCGAATTGGAAGGGGCCGCCGAACTGGAAGGGGCCGGCCCTGGCGCCATGGGGCCGCCGATCGAGCCCAGCCGGCTGGCCTTGCCGGCGGTGGCGGGATCTTTGGTGGTGGAATGCGCCGGCGGGCTGCTGGTACCCCTGCGCCGGGACCGGCTCCAAATCGAGCAGATCCAGGCCTGGGGCCTGCCGGTGCTGCTGGTGGCCCGCAGTGGCCTGGGCACCTTGAACCACACGCTGCTCTCCTTGGAGGCCCTGGCCCAGCGGCGTATTCCCGTGCTGGGGCTGGTGCTCAATGGCCCCCCCCACGCCGACAACCCCAGAACCCTGGCCGCCCTAGGGGGCGTGCCCTTACTGGCCTGCCTGCCACCCCTGGCAGCCATCAACAGCCAGAGCTTGACTGCCCTCTGGCAAACCAGCGGCCTGGGCGCGGCCCTGGCAGCGGCCGCAAGGGGCTTAAAGCGCCAACCAGAGCCCAACCCCAATCCCCGATGAGCTGGCATCCCAACCTCTGGCATCCCTTCACCCAGGTGGCCGGCGCCGATCCGCCCCTGCAAGCCGTGGGCGGCCAAGGCGCCCTGCTGGAACTGGACGACGGCCGCCAGCTGATCGACGCCATCAGCAGCTGGTGGGTGACCCTGCATGGCCACAGCGAACCGACCATTGCCGCTGCCATCGCCGCCCAGGCCATCCAGCTGGAGCAGGTGATCTTCGCCAACTT
>CAMAVE010000104.1 GCA_945861595.1 Synechococcus sp. UW140 | reverse complement strand
ACACGTAGTTGCGGATCTGGTTGCCCCAGGCCGCCTCGACGATGTCGCCGCGGATGTCGGCGATTTCGGCGGCCCGCTGCTCCTGGGCGATCACCAGCAGCTTGGCCATCAACAGGGCCATGGCCGTTTCCTTGTTCTGCAGCTGGGAGCGTTCCTGGGTGCAGCGCACGGCCAGGCCCGTGGGGATGTGCAGGATGCGCACCGCCGTTTCCACCTTGTTGACGTTCTGGCCGCCGGCGCCGCCGGAGCGGGAGGTGGTGATCTCCAGGTCTTTTTCGGGGATATCGAGCTTCACTTCCTGCTCGAGTTTGGGCATTACTTCGACGCCGGCAAAGCTGGTTTGGCGCTTGTCGTTGGCGTTGAAGGGGGAGATGCGCACCAGCCGGTGGGTGCCCTTTTCATTGCGCAGGTAGCCGTAGGCGTAGCGGCCCACAATTTCGATCGTGCAGCTCTTGATCCCCGCCTCTTCCCCTTCCGAGAGTTCCGCCACCGTGACCCGCATGTTGTGGTCTTCCGACCAGCGGGTGTACATCCGCATCAACATCAGGGCCCAGTCCTGGGCGTCGGTGCCGCCGGCACCGGCGTTGATCGAGATCACCGCCCCCTCCTTGTCGTAGGGGCCATTGAGCAGGCGCTCCAGCTCCCAGCGGTCCAGGTCGGCCTTGAGGCCTTGCAGGGCCGTGTTCGATTCGGCCAGCAGCTCCTCGTCCGGTTCGAGGTCGTAGAGCTCGAGGGTGGCCTGGCCGTCCACAATCGCGGCGCGCCAGGAGTCCAGCTGCTCCAGCTGGGCCTTGACGTCATCGAGTTGGCGCATTTTCTTCTGCGCCTCCAGCTGGTCGTCCCAGAAGTCCGGTTGGGAAGCCAGCTGTTCGAGGTCCCGTTGGCGGGCGTTTAGGGCAGGGACGTCAAAGACAGTCCTGGGCATGGCCCAGGCGGTCAGTGAGCTCGGAGAGGTCGCGCTTGAAGTCGGTGAGGTCGAGCACCGGTGGGGCCAATCAGTGGTGTTGACCGTACTCAATGGCGCGCATTCAGCCGCGGCAGTGATGCGGTCCAATCCAGAATGGCTCGGTCGGCGGTGGCTAGGGCCAGCCCCCTGGCCTGGGCGGTGGCACAGATGAAGCGATCGGCGGGATCGGGGTGAAACGGCTTCAGTTCCGCCGCTTGGATGGCAACACGGCCGTCGAGGGGAAGTTCCGTCAGCCCGGCCTTGAGCCAATCGTCACGCCAGACCAGGGCAGGCACCGCCAGGGAGATGCGGCCGCGCTCCTGGAGCATCGCCACCTCCCAGAAGCTGATGGCGCTGACCGCCACCTGGTGGCGGCCCCAGAAGTCACGGATCTGGTCACGGGTTTGGGCCCCCAGCTGGGGGGCATCGCAATCCAGCCAGAGCAGCACGTGGGTATCCAGCAGGATCACGCCAAGGCATCCCAGGAGACGTCCAGCGGGCTGATCACATCGCCGAGCAGGCGTGTTTGGGGGTGGAGGCCGAAGGGGTTGGTGACAACGGCGGGTTGGCAGGGGTGCAATTCCGCCACCGGTTCGCCGTTTTTGGTGATCAGGAGCGGCTCGCCGCTGAGGGCCACCTGATCCATGAGCCCCAGGCAGCGGGCCTTGAACTGGCTGGCGGAAATCCGCTGGGTCATCGCTGCAGGGGTTAGGAAGGCCGATCCAGTTAGCTTATGACCATGGCCATAACCATGGTCATAGCCATGGTCATGAGTGGGCTGGGGGCGTCAGCGTCGCCCCTAGGATCCGGCCACTGACCTGATCTTTGGGGCGACGACAGCCATGGCAACCGTGGAGATCTACACCTGGCGCGCCTGCCCCTTCTGCGTGCGGGCCAAGGCCCTGCTCGATCGCAAGGGCGTCAGCTACACCGAGTTCGCCATCGATGGCGATGAGCCGGCCCGCTCCGCCATGGCCGCCAAAAGCGGCGGGCGCCGCAGCGTGCCCCAAACCTTCATCAACGGCCAGCACGTCGGTGGTTGCGACGACCTGCACGCCCTCGAGCGCTCCGGCCAGCTCGATGCGCTGCTGGGAGCCTGAGTCTTGAAGGAGCCCCAGCTGTTCATCGTTGATCCGATCGCGCGGCTGCGGCCCGCCAAGGATTCGAGCGTGGCCCTGATGCAGGCCGCCCAACGGGCTGGCCAGCAGGTGTGGGTCTGCACCATGGGCGACCTCTCCGCCGCCGCTCCCCTGGCGGGAGGGGCCGCCGCCGCGCGCTCGGGCCATGGCGCCTGGGTGCGGGCCCAGCCCGTGCGCCTGGCCGACTTCGTGCCGACTGAGGCCGGCTGGCAGGTGCCCGAGCCCTGGTTCTGGCTTGATGAACCCCAGCACTTGCCCCTGGACCACTTCCCCCGGGTGTGGATGCGCAAGGACCCGCCCGTGGATGAGGCTTACCTCTATGCCACCCACCTGCTCGATTTGGGCGAACGGGCCGGCGTGCGGGTGCTGAACCGGCCGGCGTCGCTGCGGGCCTGGAACGAAAAGATCGGAGCCCTGCGCTTCAGCCACCTGATGGCGCCCTCGCTGGTGAGCAGCAGCACCGACCAACTGGCCGCCTTTGCCGCCGACCACGCGGAGGTGGTGCTCAAGCCCCTAGGGGGCCGGGCCGGCCAGGGGGTGGTGCGTAGCAGCGCCAGCGCCCCGGGCCTAAGGGCCCTGCTGGAATTGGTCACCAGCCAGCAGCAGCTGCCCGTGATGGTGCAGGCGTTCTTGCCCGGGGTGAGCGCCGGCGATAAGCGCATCTTGCTAGTGGATGGCGAAGCCCTCGGGGCGATCAACCGGGTGCCCAGCGAGGGCGAGTTCCGCAGCAACCTGGCCGTGGGCGGCGCCCCCCAGGCCACCGAGCTCAGCGCGGCGGAACGGCAGATCTGCACCGAGATCGGCCCAGCCCTGCGGGAGGCGGGCCTGTTCTTTGTCGGCATCGATGTGATCGATGGCCGCCTCAGTGAGATCAACGTCACCAGCCCCACGGGCGTGCGCGAGATCGAATGGCTGGGCCGCCTGCCCCTGGCCGACCTCACCATGGAGCGGCTGCTGGCGGCTTGAGCTGGGGGCCCTGCCCTCGGGGGCTCCCCCCGGTCAGCCTGCGGGAAACTTGGATGGTGGCTTAAGCCCAGCCCATTGGCGCAGCTGGTCCAGCCTCTGGCTGGCCTCCCGGCCTAGGCCGGCTGGACTTGAAGATTCAATTGCTGCTGCAACACGTCCAGCTTCAGGGCCACTTCCTGGAGTTCCTTCTCCACAGCAGAACCGCGCACCAGGCCGGCCCCGGCGGTGAGCTCTAGGCGGTTGCCCGACAGCGTGCCGCTGCGGATCGCCACCCGCAGCTCGGCGTCACCGGCGCTGTCGATCCAACCGATCGGGGCGGCGTAATGGCCCCGCTCAAAGGGTTCGAGGCTGCGCAGGGCCGCCATCGCTTCGCGGCGGGGCAGGCCGGCCACGGCTGGGGTGGGGTGCAGGGAGGCGGCCAGGGCCAGGGGGTGGTGGTCGCCCAGGTAGGCGGTGATGGGGCTGTGCAGATGCACCAGCTGGCCGTGGCGGGCCAGGCGCGGATGGCGGGGCCGGCGCGGCTCCAGGCCCGCGTTGCGCAGCTCGGATGTGATTGCCTCCACCACCAGCTCGTGTTCGTGGCGGTCCTTGGCGGACTGGAGCAGTTGGTCGGCGGCGGGGCCGAGCGGGGCGGTGCCGGCCAGGGCATCGCTGCGCAGCTGCTGTTGGCGCACGCTCAGGAGCCGCTCCGGTGAGGCGCCCACTAAGGCAGAGCCGCCCGCCTGCTGCCAGAGGAAGCGGCAGCTACCCGGCTGGCGCAGGCGCAGCTGGGCCAGGAGCTGGAGCGGATCGAGGGGCGCATCCAGGTCGATCTGTTGGCGCACCGCCAGCACCAACTTGCGCAGCACGCCCGACTCCACCAGCTCCAAGCCCCGTTCGGCGGCAGCGCGATAGCCGGCCTGCCAAGCGGAGCGGCTGGCTCCGGCCGGGCCGCCGCTTTGGCGGGCCTGCCGGCCTAGCTCTGGGTCGGCCCTGGAGATCAGGTCCGCTTTGGCGCCAGCATCAGGGCCTGCGCCGGTCTGCCCGCTCCGACCCGCTGGCGCCTCGGCGGCCAGGGCCTGCAGGCGTTGGGCCTGTTCCCACAGCTCCTCGGCCAGGGCCCGGGCCGTGACTTCGCCGCCCAGGTTGCGCTGCAGCCGCAGCCAGCAATGGCGGCCCTGGCGGCTGAGCTGCCAGCGGGGCAATACGGCCCGCACCCCGGCCACGCCGCTGCCCTCCTGCAGGGGGCTATCAAAGAAGGCAAAGGCCAGCAGCACCCGGGGCCGGGCCAGGGGCGGACAGGCCTGGGGGGCTGCCAGGCGGCTGAGGCACACGGAGCTGAACCGTTGGGCCAGCTCAAAGCGGCGCGGACCGCTCAGCTCCAGGACGTTGGTGCTGCCGCTGGCGGCCAGGCACAGGCCCGGGGCGCTGTCCCACAGGCATCGGAAGCGACTGGCCTCGGGCAAGGCGTTCAGCAACGCCAGGGGATCGAGCTCCGCCAGGGGCAGGGCCAGGCTGAGCACCCCCTCGCCGTCGAGCTGGCGGACGCCCTCGGCTGCGGCATCCAGGAGCGCCGCGAAGCCCTGGGGCTCGATTCGGGTGGCGCTCGGGAGGTCGATCAGCGGTTCGATCGGCGAAAGGCTGGGGAAGCTTGGCCCAGGGAGCCCCGCGGCAACGCCCCCATGCTGGGGCCCTGACCCAGGGGGACTTGGGGTCGGCTGCTCAAATGTATGGGCCTTTTCTTGCCTGATGCAGCCGGCCCCCATGTCCGAGCCCCAGGTCGTCGCAAGCCTTCACGCCCCAGAGGGGTCGCCAATGGGCTCTCCTGAGGGCGCGCCCGCCCCGGACCGGCGCCGGCTTTGGCAGGCGGCGATCAAGTGGCCCATGTATGCGGTGGCGGTGATGCCCGTGCTGCTGGCGGCGGGCTATCGGACCAGCCAGGGCCAGCTGGTGCGCCTCGACCAACTCGCCCTCTTCCTGGTGGCGGCGGTGCTTCTGCTCGCCTGGGAAAACCTGGCCAATGACGTGTTCGATGCCGATACGGGCGTGGACCAGGAGGGCAAACCCCATTCACTCGTAAACCTCACCGGCCGCCGCGATCGGGTGGCCTGGATCGCCAACGCTGCCCTGGCCCTGGGGTTGCTGCTGATGGCCCTGGTGGCGCTACGCAGCAGTCCAGCCGTGCTGGCCCTGGTGCTCGCCTGCTGCGGCATTGGCTACGCCTACCAGGGGCCGCCCTTCCGGCTCAGTTACAAGGGCCTGGGCGAGCCCCTCTGCTGGATCGCCTTTGGCCCGTTGGCCACCGCCGCCGGCCTCATGGCCCTGGCGCCTGCGGCTGAGGCCGTCACCGTGCCCTGGCGCACGGCGATTGGCCTGGGCAGCGGCCCGGCCCTGGCCACCACCTTGGTGCTGTTCTGCTCCCACTTCCACCAGGTGGAGGAGGACGCCCGCCACGGCAAACGTTCGCCCGTGGTGCGCCTAGGCAGCGGCACCGCCGCCGGCCTGGTGCCCTGGTTCGTGGCCGGCACCCTCTCGTTTGAATGGGCGCCGGTGCTGGTGGGCCACTGGCCGCTCACGGCCCTGCTCGGCGCGGCGGGCCTGCCGGCGGGCCAGGCCCT
>CAMAVE010000103.1 GCA_945861595.1 Synechococcus sp. UW140 | reverse complement strand
GCAAGAAAGTAAGATTGAGGCGACCGTGAGATCGACGTCAAGCTCATAGTTTTCTGCTAGCACCAATGAAATAAATCCGCAGGGCATGGCCGATTGCAGAATTAGCACTAAGCGCTGGGGTCCTTCTAGACCGAATCCGGTTAACGCAGCAGCCAGGACCAGGGGGACTAGAATGGTTTTAATAAGGACAGGTTGGATTGCAAGTTTTAGGTTGAGCTTGGAAGAGAGTTGTTGGATTCTCATGCCCATCACAATCAGTGCCACCATGATTGATGACCAGGCAATGGCACCCAGCCCCGACACCAGCCACTCGGGAATCGTTAGGGTTTTTAGGTAGAGGCCAACGAAGAAAGCGTAAAATGTGGGGTTTCGAGCAACTTCGGTGAGCGCGTCCAGCAGGGCCCCCATGCCACCGCGCTTGGTGCCGCTCATCGATAATCCGGCTTCGCTGGAGCGACCACTTGAAGTTGGATTGCCTTCAGCACCCTGGCGCCCAGCTTGGCCGGCAATGAAAACTCCCAAGCCGTAGCCAGCCACGAGTGTGCCAAGGATGTCGTAAAGAACGGCCGAACTAAAGTATTGGGGGCCTAGTTGGGGCAGCAGCAGGATGACGGGAAATCCTAAATAACTGGTATTTCCTAAGTAGCTAAGCAGGACGAAGCTGGCTTTGGTACTTTTGGGCTGGGGTTTGGCAGAGCTTTTTAAGAAGTGCCAGCTCAAAAAGATTGCCAATAACACTGCTGACCAGGCAATGACTGGCGAAATCCAGACGGAGGGGTTGAATTCGGCTTTACGGATGAAGTTGGCAACGCCAATCGGAATGCCAACTAGATAGAGAACCCGAGCCAGCACATCAGGAACTAATTCCTGAACGGGCTCGTTGCGGACCATGCGACCAGTTCGAGTAAGCCCCAGGCTGAGCAAAACTCCTACAACGGCAGCGGCAATAATCGGGAGGTAAACGGCGGTAGCGATCTGAAGAATTGATTGCATGGGTGATGCCGAAAGGATTTAAGCGCCCTTTAAGCACGTAAGTGAAACTGATCTAACTATACATCCTTGCGGTTTAAACGGCAACAGGCGTCAAGGGTAGCGCTGCTGTTTTGAAGTCTGGAGCGAGGTTGCGCTTGATAATCACCGGTTCCTGGATAAAGGCTAATTCGCTGCTATTGAGCGGAGCTGTTTGAGCCTCGTGCCGATCAAGTGCTATCTGCAAAGCTGTCTGAGGAGAATGATTATTCAGGGAGATGCCAGTGAGGCCAAGGATGTTGGGTTCGGCTTCGATTGGAGTTCGGCCTGTTGGCTGATCAAGATTGGAAATGCCAGGGGGATGATTGAGTTCTGCCAGAAAGTTCAGTACGTGTTGATTATCCGTTGCAATATAGAGAGTTTCGAATTTTCTTAGGATGACTAAGAGACGTAGGGCCCGTTGGCCCCCTTCTCCGAGTCCTTTGAAGCCGAGCGCATTGGTTGATTGTTGTAAAAAGAGAAGGGCGTCGCGGGCACCGCTGTTGGCAAAGTGATGGCGGGTTCCCGTGATCACATGGCGATGGTTGCCAAAGCTATGGGCGAGGGATTCATCTAGGCTCTCGGCCAACTCCTTGAGGAGTGGCGCCTTGTCTTGGGGTTTGGTGTCGGCTGAAATGATGCAAGTTAGTAAGGTTTCAATTCTTGCGAAGAAGTTGTCCTCATTGCTGACTAGCCGGAGGTAGTCTTCCCAGCGCATAAGAATGGCTTTTTTGAGTTGATGGCGTTTGTCATCGCTGAGGCCCTGGCTGGCTTGGATTAGGCCGCTAGAACGCGCTTCGGCGATGGATTCATGCACAAAGCTGCGAAGGGCATTGAGATGCAGCAGGGTTCCCGCATTGCCGATACCATTGGAATTTTTTGTTTCATGGCAGGCGTTGAACATCAGGGCGCTTCGAACGGCCGGCTGGCCTAGAAGAAGTTGATTGGAGGCATCGTCAAAACTGCAGAGAAAATGCAAGCTTCTTGCGCCTGCTAAAATATCTGTTGCCTTTCTGTGTTCGGTGTCCACAATCACAAAACTCACCGGCTGATCGAGGGTGACTGTTCGTTCAATTTCCAGTTGTTTTGTCAGAACTGCCCTGTTCTTGTCCTGATCGCCAACCCAGATGCAATCAGGCTGGTCCGTGATCTTGGCCAGCACTGAAACGCCAAGGGGATTCGCTTTTAGGCGGCCAGAGCCACCCCGTAAGTGGGCTGTAATCTCTGTTGTGAAATGATCGAGTAAAGCGACGAAATGGTTATGGGCTTCGCCCGGTCTAGTAAGGGCGTGGGAGAGAACCTCCATGGTATGGGTGACGCGAATGCAGTGGAGGCAGCCAATCCCAACCACTAACATCTTATTAATGCCGCCGCTGCCAGCACGGCCCTCGTAGGGGTGCAGATCCGTATCGCCGCCGCTAATAATATAATCGTAATTCCATAGGGCCGCCGGTAGTCCGATTCGGGTGCAGTCTGAATTTTTTGCTTCACCTGAGCCCGGGCAAACCGTTTGTTGATTTGGGGCTAGGGCTGTCCGGTCTAGGTCTTGGGGTGGCGGCGGAATCGTGATGTAACGTTGGGCAAGTGGTTTAAGGGTTGTTTGTTGTTGGAGGGTGGTGCCTAAGGAGGCAAGGTGTTCTAGTCTTTGGGTGCCCAGCATGGCTTCGATGTCCTCGTCGGACATCAATGGATGGGTCCCCAGCCCAAAGATAATGTCAAAAGAAAGCTCCTGCACCGATTGGCAGAGTTCAATCATCGCATCGACAAGTAGTCGTGCCGCGGTTTGTTTGCGGGTTTTATCGGGCAATAGTAAGAGCACCCGGATGTTGCTTTGCAAGTTGCTCGCTTGGGCCTGCGTCAGCAAGGGCTTGAGGTGGGCGCGCAGATCGGCCAGGCTGAGCTGCCTCGGTATGGCCTTGGCGGGCCCATCCTTGGGGATCAGAATTTGGGCGCCAATGGGAAGGTCAAGCTGGCTATTGAGATAACTTTTAAGGTGGATTTGTTTAGCTTGACCCAAGTCCATGATTGACCGTTAATTTGATTATTTAATGAGGCCATGGTGCGGCGGGATTAAGGAGCTACTAAAATTGATTGACGCCACTGCTTGGGAATGGTGGATTAATACTAGTCGGGGATCGTCGGTTGGGCGGGTATCTTGTGATACGCAATGCCTGTCCGATGGGGCTAGGGCCTTTCGGTTTTGGCGGTCCATTCCGGGAGACCTTGTGCCCTTGCAATGCGTTGGGTCGATTTTTGTTTGGTGCTCGCAACGGCTTGAGTTTGAGCCTGGGATCGGCGGCTGCGGTTTGGGTGAATCTGCAACCGCTTTGAGCTCGGGGAGACTACATTAGGAATCCGTCCATCATGGTTGTAACCTTGTTGCCCCACCTTACTGGCAGCTGGTTGCACCAGGTGTTACCGGCGTTGCAATCGCCAGTGGGGGCGGCTGTTTTCATTCCCCTCTACGCCCTTTGGGTCACCCTGCTGTTGCCGGGGGTGTGGGCCTCGATGCTGGCTGGCGCCCTCTACGGCACCGTGCTTGGCAGTGGCCTGGTGTTCGTGGGGGCCAGTCTGGGGGCGATCGCGGCCTTTTTGCTTGGGCGTCACTGGCTGCGGGATTGGGCGCGGCGGCGCCTGGCGTCCGTGCCCCAATTGGTGGCGATTGAGCAGGCCGTGAGTCGTGAAGGGCTCAAATTGGTGCTGCTCACCCGTTTATCGCCGGCCTTTCCCTTCAGTTTGCTCAACCTGGCCTACGGCCTCAGCGACGTGAGCCTGCGCGATTACGCCATCGGGCTGATCGCCATCCTGCCGGGCACGGTGTTGTTTTGCAGCCTCGGCGCCCTGGCCGGCGATGTGGCCCGTTTTAGTGAGGTGCTTTCCGGTGACGCCGATCTGGGCACCTGGAGCCTGCGCATCATCGGCCTGGTGGCCACCGTGGCCTCGGTGTGGGTCGTGGGGCGGGCGGCCCAGCGGGCCCTCAAGGGGGTGGGGCCGGATTGAGCCCGGGATCATGCGGTTCTTACTGGTTGCGCTGATCGGGAGCCGGGACCGTTCATGTTCAGGGCTTCGGAAGGCGCCAGTCCCTTA
The DNA here is from genome assembly GCA_945861595.1 of Synechococcus sp. UW140. GTDB lineage: Bacteria > Cyanobacteriota > Cyanobacteriia > PCC-6307 > Cyanobiaceae > BAIKAL-G1. Next base: position 1,849 of record CAMAVE010000103.1, on the reverse strand, counting down.
GGGCGGCAATCCCCACAAACCAGGCGAGGCGGATTTGGGCGGCCAACCCGGAGCGCGCCGCCAACTCCTTGTATTTGGCACGGCCACACTCGGACTTGATCCAGCGGTAGGCAGCCGGTTCGCCCATGGTGTGCTCCTGATGGGGTGGCCCCACCAGGATGGCCGCTGGCCAAGAGGAATGGCGGGTGTTGGAGGTCCAGGGGTCAGGGGGCTGGGCCGACGGGACTGGCGTCCGGTTCTTGCTGGAGCAGGGCTAGCAGGCCCCCCTCATCGAGCACGGCCACCCCCAGGGCCTCGGCTTTGGCCAACTTGCTGCCCGCCTCCTCCCCCGCCACCACATAGCTGGTTTTCTTGCTCACGGACCCACTCACCTTGCCGCCGGCGGCTTCGATCAGGGCCTGGGCGGCACTGCGGCTGAGGGTGGGCAGGGTGCCGGTGAGCACGAAGGTGGTGCCGGCGAGGTGGCTCGCTTGCCCCTGCTGGCCTGCCTCCCGTTCCGCCTGGCCCGCCGCTAGGGAGACACCCCTGAGCTCGAGCTGGCGCAGCAGGGTCTGGTTGGCCTCCGTGGCGAACCACTGGGCTAGGGATTGGGCGATCTCGCCGCCGATGCCGAAAACGGCGGTGATCGTTTCAGGCGACTCGAGGGCTGCTGTGGCTAGCTCCGCTGCGCTGGGGAACCCCTTGGCCAGGGCCTTGGCATTGACCTCGCCCACATGGTGGATGCCGAGGCCGTAGAGCTGCCGATGCCAGGGTTTGGCCTTGGAGTCGGCTAGGGCCGCCACCAGGTTGTCCGCCGATTTTTGGCCCAGGCGCTCCAGGCTGGCCAGCAGGGCCGCGTCCAGGCCGTAGAGGTCCGCGATCGAGCCCACCAGGCCCCGGTCCACCAGCTGTTCGATCAATTTGCTGCCCAGGCCATCTACATCGAGGGCCCCCTTGCTGACCCAATGGCGCAGGGCGCCGCGCAGGATCGCGGGGCAGCTGCTGTTGACGCAGCGGGTCGCCGCTTCACCCTGCTCCCGCACTAGCTCTGAGCCGCATTCCGGGCAGTGGCTCGGCAGCTCCAGCCGCTGGGCGCCGGGTGGCCGCAGCTCGGGCAACACCTGCACCACTTCGGGGATGATCTCGCCGGCCTTGCGCACCACGATCGTGTCGCCGGCGCAGAGATCGAGCTCATCGAGGCGGTCGGCGTTGTGCAGGGTGGCGCGGCTGACGCTGGTGCCGGCCAGGCCCACCGGCTCGAATTCGGCCACGGGCGTCACCACGCCGGTGCGGCCCACTTGGCAGCTCAGCCGCAGCAGTTTGCTGGGGGCCTCCTCGGCGGCGTATTTGAGGGCGATCGCCCAGCGGGGCGCCTTCTGGGTGAAGCCGGCGCTGTCCTGCAGGCGCAGGTCATTGAGCTTCACCACCACCCCATCGGTGGCGTAGGCCAGGGCCTTGCGGCCACTGTCCCAGTGGCGGAAGAAGGTCTCCACCGCTGCCAGGTCGGCCAGGCGCTCGGCGTTGGGGTTGACGCGGAACCCAGCAGTTTGCAGCCATTGCAAAGCCTCTCCCTGGCTCTGGGGCCGCCCTGGATCCACTGGTTGTCCAATCCCTACGGGGTTACTGGGCTGCCAGTCGGGCGGCAGATGCAGGGTGTAGGCGAAGAAATCGAGTCGCCGGGCTGCCACGACCCGCGGATCGAGCTGGCGCAGGGTGCCGGCGCAGGCGTTGCGGGGGTTGGCAAAGGGGGCTTCGCCCTTGACCAGGCGGTCCTGGTTGATGGCGGCAAAGGTGGCATCGGGGATCAGGGCCTCGCCGCGCACCTCCACCCAGGCCGGGGGATGGGCCAGCGTCAGCCGCAAGGGCACGC
>CAMAVE010000102.1 GCA_945861595.1 Synechococcus sp. UW140 | reverse complement strand
AGAGCAGGAAATAGCGCTGGGCCATCGGCAGCACCTCCGCCGGCTCACAGGTGAGCAGTTCGCCGTCGGCGAACACTTCATAGGTCTGGGGATCGACCTCCACCTTGGGCAGGGCGCTGTTGTTGCGCATGGAGGCCTTGCCGATGGCGCGGGTGTTCTGCACCGGCACACACAGGCGGCTCAGGCCCAGCTTGCGGGGCAGGTCGGCCTCGAGGGAGGCCTGGCTCACAAAGGTGAGGCAGCTCGGGGCCAGGGCCTTGCCAAAGCTGGCGAACATCGGCCGGCCATGGACCGGTCCCGGGGTGGGGATCGAAGCATTGGCATCGCCCATCTGGGCCCAGACAATCGAACCGCCCTTGATCACCAGCTCCGGCTTGACGCCAAAGAAGCCCGGTTTCCATAGCACCAGATCGGCCAGCTTGCCCACTTCCACCGAGCCCACCTGGCTATCCAACCCATGGGCGATCGCCGGGTTGATCGTCACCTTGGCGATATAGCGCTTGAGGCGGGTGTTGTCGTTGCGGCCGCCCCCCGGCCCGGCGGCATCCTCGGGCAGGACGCCCCGTTGCACCTTCATCTTGTGGGCGGTCTGGAAGGTGCGGATGATCACCTCACCCACCCGGCCCATGGCCTGGGAATCGCTGGCGATGATGCTGAAGGCGCCGATGTCGTGGAGGATGTCTTCGGCGGCGATCGTTTCGCGGCGGATGCGCGATTCGGCGAAGGCCACGTCCTCGGGAATGCGCGGATCGAGATGGTGGCACACCATCAACATGTCGAGGTGCTCCTCCAAGGTGTTGCGCGTGTAGGGGCGCGTTGGGTTGGTGCTGCTGGGCAGCACATTGGCTTCCCCGCAGATGCGAATGATGTCGGGGGCGTGGCCGCCGCCGGCCCCCTCGGTGTGGAAGGTGTGGATGGTGCGGCCGGCGATGGCGCGGATCGTGTCCTCCACGAAGCCCGCCTCATTGAGGGTGTCGGAGTGGATGCACACCTGCACATCGAACTGGTCGGCCACCGTGAGGCAGCAATCGATCGCCGCCGGGGTGGTGCCCCAGTCCTCGTGCAGCTTGAGGCCGCAGGCACCGGCGCGGATCTGTTCCTCCAGGGCGACCGGGGTGCTGGCGTTGCCCTTGCCGAAGAAGCCAATGTTGATCGGCAGGCCTTCGGCGGCTTGGAGCATGCGGGCCAGGTGGAAGGCGCCTGGGGTGCAGGTGGTGGCGTTGGTGCCGGTGGCCGGGCCGGTGCCGCCGCCCAGCAGGGTGGTGACGCCACTGGCCAGGGCCGTTTCGATCTGCTGGGGGCAGATGAAATGGATGTGGGTGTCGATGGCGCCGGCGGTGACGATGTGGCCCTCGCCGGCAATCGCCTCGGTGCCCGGGCCAACGATGATGTCGACCCCATCGGTGATGTCGGGGTTGCCCGCCTTACCGATCGCACAGATGCGGCCGTCGCGCAGGCCGATGTCGGCCTTAACGATCCCCCACCAATCGAGGATCAGGGCGTTGGTGATCACCGTGTCCACGGCGCCATCGGCGCGGCTGGTCTGGGCCTGGCCCATGCCATCGCGGATCACCTTGCCGCCGCCGAACTTCACCTCATCGCCATAGCTGGTGAAGTCCTTCTCCACCTCCAGGATCAGCTCGGTGTCCGCCAGGCGCAGCCGGTCGCCGGTGGTGGGGCCGTAGGTCTCGGCGTAGGTGCGGCGGTCGATCCGGTAGGGCATGGCCTGGTCTGCAGAAAGGGGAAAGGGGCCGAGAGGCGGAGACAGGGAAGGGGATTGCCGGGGCTGGGCGTCATCAGGACGGCTCCAGCTGGGAGCTGGCGGACCTAATCCAGGGGTCCGTTGATGCGGCCGTTGAAGCCGAAGACCCGGCGCGCTCCGGCGTAGGGCACCAGGTGCACCTCGCGGCTGTCGCCCGGTTCAAAGCGGATCGCCGTGCCGGCGGGGATATCGAGCCGCAGGCCGCGGGCGGCCTCGCGATCGAACAGCAGGGCGGTGTTGGCCTCAAAGAAATGGAAATGGGAGCCCACCTGCACGGGCCGATCGCCGCTGTTGGCCACGCTGAGGGTGGTGACCGGGCGGCCGGCATTGAGTTCGAGCGTGCCGGGTTCGCTGAACAGTTCGCCGGGAATCAGGGGAGCCATGGCGGGAAAGGGCTGGAGAGGGGAATGGCAGAAGGGGGGTCCGGAAGGGGGTCCGGCTCAGCGGATCGGGTCGTGCAGGGTGACGAGCTTGGTGCCATCGGGGAACACCGCCTCGATCTGCACCTCGTGCACCAGCTCGGCGATGCCCTCCATCACCTGGTCGCGGCCCAGCCAGGTGGTGCCCTCGGCCATCAGCTCGGCCACGCTCTTGCCATCGCGGGCGCCCTCGATCACCAGAAAGCTCAACCAGGCCACCGCCTCGGGGTAATTGAGCTTCAGGCCCCGGTTGAGGCGCCGTTCCGCCAGCAGGGCCGCCGTGACGATCAGGAGTTTGTCCTTCTCCTGGGGTGTGAGATGCATGGAAGGGGGATGGCCAGAACCACTGTGGCAGTGGCCCAGGCTGCAACAGCGTTCATGAAGAACGGTTGTCGGCCCTGGCGGTGGTAGGCCCAGGGGGCTCGAACCTCAGGAATTGGCCGCCAGCCAGGGCGTTTCCTGAAACGGCCAGACCCGCGGCAGCTGGGGCGATGCCAGCCCCCGCTGCTGGCGGATCCGCGCCCAGAGGCGGGTGAACCAGTAGCGGGCCGCCTGGCTGGAGGGGCCCCGGTAGCGGGCCACCAGGCCCTGGTCGAGGGGGCCGCAGGCCATCTCTCCCTCCAAACCGGCGCGGTCGTCGCGGCAGAGGCTGGCTAGGGCCTCGAGCTCGGCCGCGGCCAGGGGTTCGGGCGCCACCCAAACCAGGCTGCCGAACACCGCTTGGCCGGCCAGGCCGTGGTCGCCCTCGAGGCTGGTGCCGCCCAACTCCAGCCGGTCGACCAGCTCCCAGCGACTGGCCGGCCCCTGCAGGCGCCGGATCTCCAGCTGGGAGCGCCAGCGGCCCTGGCCCAGGCCTTCGCCGGCGGCGCTGCGGCCCAGCCGCACCACCTCGGCGCCGAGCCAGCTGGCCCCAGGCTCCAGCTCCACCCGGCAGGTCTGCTCAAACAGGCCATCGGCAAACAGCACCAGCTCCTGGGGCAGCCACTCGAGATCGGAGCCTGCGGCCAGCTGAAACTCCAGCTCCTGCTGGGCCCAGCGCCCCTGGGGTGCCTGACGGCTGCGGCCCACCGAGCCATACACCTTCTGGGCCGCCACGCTGGTGAGCAGCACCCGGCTACCGGGCTCCAGGCTGGCCCGCACACCAATCCGATCGCCGCCGACCAGGCCACCGGCGGTGTGGAGCAGGGGCAATTCACAGCGACCATCCGGCTGCTGGAAGGCCCGTTGGATTTTCAGGGGCGCGGTGGCACCGCCTTGATAGGTCGTGCGGGGCGGGGCATCGGGACCACCCCCCTGCAGGCGGAACTGCAGCCGGGCTTGGGCCTGCCAGGAGTCGGTCATCGGCGGAGGGTGACGGCGGACTTTGACGGCGGCCGCGGCGGCGTCCCGTTGCAATCCACACATTTTGCCGACCCCTTGGCCCGCGAGGCTGCCGCTCCCCTGCAGGCTTAGGCCATGGAGAACTCCCTGGCGTCCCTGGTCCTGGTCCACCGGCTGGCTCCTGGCGAGCGGGGCGGCGAGCAGGGCGATGGGATGGAGCCCCTGCGGCTGCTGCTGACGGCCAACCAACGCACCAGCCTGCGCGGCCACCGTGTCAGCGCCTGTGGCCGGGATCTGGTGCTGCAGCTGCCCCGGGGCGCGGCGCTGCAACCCGGCGAATCGCTCTCCACGGCGTCAGGAGATCGGCTGGTGCGGGTGGAAGCGGCGCCGGAAGCGCTGCTGCTGGTGCGCAGCCCCGACCCCCTGGCCCTGCTGCAGGCGGCCTATCACCTCGGCAACCGCCATGTGGCGATGGAATTGCATCCCGGCGAGCTGCGCATCCTGGAGGATTCGGTGCTGGCCGATCTGTTGCGCCAGCGGGGCTTGACGGTGGAACGGGTCGAGGCGCCCTTTGAGCCGGAGGCGGGGGCCTACGCGGGCGGCCATAGCCACAGTTCCGGCCATAGCCACAGTTCCGGCCACAGCCATAGTTCCGGTCACAGTCACAGCTCCGGCCATGGCGACAGCCATCGCCATGGGCATGGCCACGGCGATGGACAAAGCCTTGGTCCTGGACAAAGCCTTGGTCTTGGAAACAGCCTTGGTCCTGGAAACAGCCTTGGTCCTGAACAAAGCCCTGGCCCTGAACCCAGCCCTGGCCCCAAAGCCGATCCCCACCAGGGCCCCCACCAGCCATGAGCGCGGCCCAGTTGCGCCTGTTCCAGCTGGTCAGCCCGGCCCTGCCGGTGGGGGCCTTCAGCTATTCGGAGGGCCTGGAAGTGCTGGTGCAGGCCGGCCGGATCACCACGCCTGAAGCCCTGGAGGTCTGGCTACGGGCCGAGCTGGAGCGGGGCGCCCTTGGGGTGGAAGCGGCGGCCCTCGTTCCCCTGGCGGCAGCCCTGGGCCGGGCCCGCTCGGCGGTGGCGGCAAGCCAGGAGGCGCAATTGGCCGCGGCCCTAGCCGAGCTGCGGGAGCTGGATGGCTGGCTGTTGGCCGCCCGCGAATCGGCGGAGCTACGGGCGCAGCAGCGCCAGATGGGCCAGTCGCTGCTGCGCCTACTCGCCGACCTGGGCTGGCCCCTGCCAGCTGGGGAGCCGACAACAACCCCGGCGGAATCACCCCCCCCGATCGGGCCAGGCGGGCTCGCCTGGCCGGCAGCCTGGGCCTGGGCCGGGGTGTGCCTGGACCTGCCCCCGGCCGATCTGGTGGAGGCCTACCTCTACGGCTGGGTCGCCAACCAGATCAGCGCCGCCGTCCGCCTGGTGCCCTTGGGGCCCACCCAGGGCCAACGGCTGCAACTGGCCCTGGCGCCCCTGATCACGGAGCGGGCCAGCGCCCTTGGGGCCAGCGATCCCAGGCGTCTCTGGACTGGGGGCGTGGGCGCCGGCCTAGCCCAGCTCGGCCATCGGGAGCTCTACTCACGCCTGTTCCGCAGCTAAAGCGCCACTCTGCTAACCGACAGGGATGACCCGGCCAGGGATTTGGTTCTGTCAAGAGCCTCCCAGCTTGGATGCTCCCTAATAGGCCTGAAAAGCGGGCCATAATTTGCCGATGCGTTCCCTGTGGTTCGGGGCCTACGACCAGGGCCTGGCCAACGCCGGCCTGGCCTTGGTCACCCTGTTAACGCTGCGCATCCTCAAGGGCGAATCCGCCGCCACCATGCCCTTCGAACCCCTCACCACAACCACCCTGTGGCTCCATGGCGCCACCGCCCAGGCGATCGGCGTGAGCCTGCCCCAGGCCCTGCTCCAGCAGGCCGACAGCCTGGTGCAGCCATGAGCAGTCGCCTGCGGGTGGGGGTGGCCGGACCGGTTGGTTCTGGCAAAACGGCCCTGGTGGAAGCCCTCTGCCGGCGCCTGCGCGACAGGCTGCAGCTGGCGGTGGTGACCAACGACATCTATACCCAGGAGGATGCCCAGTTCCTCACCCGGGCCGGGGCCCTGGAGCCGGAGCGGATCCGCGGGGTGGAAACGGGCGGCTGCCCCCACACGGCGATCCGCGAAGACTGCTCGATTAACCGGGCAGCGGTGGAGGAGCTGGAGCGGGCCTTCCCGGGCCTGGACCTGGTGTTGGTCGAAAGCGGCGGCGACAACCTGGCCGCGAGCTTCAGCCCCGAACTGGTGGACCTCTGCATCTACGTGATCGATGTGGCCGCCGGCGACAAGATCCCCCGCAAGGGCGGGCCCGGCATCACCCGCTCCGACCTGCTGGTGATCAACAAGGTGGACCTGGCCCCCCTGGTGGGCGCCAGCCTGGCGGTGATGGAGCAGGACACCGAACGGATGCGGGGTGGCCGGCCCTGGTGCTTCACCAACCTGCGCAGCGGCGA
>CAMAVE010000101.1 GCA_945861595.1 Synechococcus sp. UW140 | reverse complement strand
CGCCAACCATGAGTTTTTCCAGGTGTTGCGCAACAAACTGGGTTGGGGCCTGCCCCACGTGGCCAAACCCGGCAATGGCCTCGATTAACACCCCCCGAGGCAGCAGGCCCCGCTCCTTAAGGCTTCGGCTGCCCCTGGCTCCCCCTTGACGCCCTCCCCTCCCCCGACCACACCCGCCGGTGCCCCGCCTGGGCCAACCCTGTTGCTCCTAGGGGCTTCAAGCCAGGCCCTGGCGCCCCGGCTTGGGGCCTCGGGCTATGGCTGCTTGATCGGCGACCCCCAGGACCCCGGCAGCTGGGGGTCACCAGATTTGGTGGTGCTGGCGGTGGAGGCAGCCGGAGCCATCCCCCAGTTGCGGCGACAGTTTCCGTCGATCCCCCTGCTGCTGGATATCGAAACCGACAGCGTCATGGGCCGCTCCGAAAGCCTCAGCAGTGGCGCCCACGATTTCTGGCTGTCCTCAGCCGGCCCAAGCGAGCTGTTGATGCGGCTGCGGCTGCATACCAACCTGGCTAAACGAACCGCCGCCCGCCATGACCGGCTGCGGTTGGCCGATTTGTCCCTGGTGCCCGGGAGTCAGGAGGCCTGGCGCGGCCAACGGTCCCTGGCCCTCACCGCTAGGGAATTTTCCCTGCTGCAACTGCTGCTGCACCAGGCCGGCGAGGTGGTCAGCCGGGACACGATCCTGCAGGTGGTCTGGCCCGATCAAACCAGTGCTGCCAGCAACATCATTGAGGTGTACGTGCGCTACCTACGCCAGAAATTGGAGCTCGGGGGCGAACGGCGCCTGATCCACACCGTGCGCGGCCAGGGCTATTGCCTGGCCGAGAGCCTGCCGAAGACCCTGCCCAAGGCCGCGCCCAAGGATCCCGAACAGCGCCACGCTCCCGCAAGCGGCACGACCGGGCCCTAAGCGCCAGCCTGCCCCCTAGCCGTCAGTCCTGAGCCCCCATGAGTTCGACCCCACCCCCACCCTCGGGCCCGCCCCAGGTCCTGCCCATCGGCGCCGAATGGTGCCTGGTGAGCCCAGCACCAGGAGTCCAGAAACCCAATCCGGCCTGCATCCAGCTGGAGCTAGCCGCCACGCCCCAACAGCAGCAATGGGGGCTGATGGGACGCCCCCCCCTGGCGCCCCTGCGAGGCATGTGGTTTCCGTTTAAGCCGGCCAGGCCGGTGAAGTTCTGGATGCACCGCACGCCCGCGCCCCTGGACATGGTGTTTCTGCACCAAGGCCAGGTGATCGCGATCGAAGCCAACGCCGCCCCCTGCATGCGGCTGCCCTGTCCGAGCTACGGCCCCGAAGCCCCTGCCGATGGGGTGGTGGAGCTAGCCGCTGGCCAGGCGGGTGCCCTCGGCATCACCGTGGGCACCCGAGCGGCAATCCAAATCAAAGGGAAAGGGCTGTCCCCGGGACAGGCGGAAGGGGTGCTGCGCCCCTGACCCGGGACCAAACCCGCCCTGGGGCCGATACCAACGGCTGGGGGAACCGATCCAACGGCTAGCCGGTGTTACTCAGCCAAGGCCCAGTCGATCCGTTGCCCGCACAAGAAAGACCCCCTTGCCAATCCCACCCCTGGGCGGACCCTTCACCGCCAAGCCCCGGCATCACCGAACCGATCCCCACTAACTATTGCATATTTAGCAAAATAAATTCAATTGACGCGTCAAGTCCTTAATCCCACCAAAGTCAGCCAACCTGCGACCATTCCACAACCCCCAAAGAAGCCGCAGGGGCAGCCCAGACAGGGATCAGCAGGCGCAGAGTAAAACAATCCCCCGGCGGGGATAAGGGAAGCATCCAGCAGACATGTTAATATCTTAAGATCAAGCTTGCGGGCAGCCAACGACTTCAATTATGTTTCAGTCGCAAACAATCCTCGACGAACTCCTAACGCGTCGGCATCGAAGCTTTCTTTCTCAGCAGATCATTTTCTCCTATCAAATACTAATCGATATTCTCTACAAGGTGTGGGGTAGCAATACGGAGGACTACGGCAGGGCCATCCAGATCGCCACGGGCAGACGCGGCGACCTGGGGCGATCTGCCCAATTATTTGAGGGTATTTTTATCGATGAACCGATCGAAATTGAGAAGCTGGAAGAATCGCTTAAATCAGTCACCATTGTTGAGCGTATTCCTGGCGATCAGAAACGACCCAGCCCAAATTTTGGCCGCTCCAATTCCCTGATTTCCAGTATCAATTTCTTTGCGGAAAAAAAGGACGAACAATTCATACTTGATCGCATTGGCATTTCCAAGCAGAAGCTACTGAGTATTGCCCGCTGCATGTGGGAAATCCGGGCCTGCGCGTTCTTCCTGCGTACGGCCAGAAATGATGATGAACATCTCGATATCCAAGATTTTTCCTTAGCCACGGCCATTGCCGCCACCGGTTGTGCCGTGAGAGTTTCGGACTGCATGCAGACGGTCGCATGGTCGCTCCAAGGCTATGCGCCCAGCTTCAACGCCATGCTTGCCGTTCCCAATGATGACTGCTCCCAAACCCTCAATGAAATCATGAACCAGTTGCTCAGCCCTGGAGCTGGCACTGGTGACACCGGCGCGACCAAGTCAGTTGGCAATCAAGATACGTCGATAGCAACATTGAATTCCCTGATGACAGGCCAGCAAGGGAACTCTTCCGAGATTGCGCCCGTACTACTGGAATTACTGCGGGGCCTGAATGAAAGCAAACGACACTTCTTCACCGTCAACCAGTCGCTCGAACGAATTGAGGGCCAAGGAGCCCGCATCGAAAACTGCTTTATCTCCCAAGCCACCAGCCAGGGCACCCTTGCTAGCGGGCCGCTTCTCAGCACAGGCTCAGGCCTGGTCGCCAACGGGACCCCGGCCAAAGATGCCCTGCCCGAGCACTTGAGCAAGCGCGAAGCCGAAGTCGCCTTGCTTGGACTGAGGAGCTATATCCTGTTCAAAATGAGAATTAATTACCCAGAATTTGAGCCCTACCATTGCATTGCCCAGCGCACCGCCATTCTCCAGGCCCTGCACGCCAGATCCAGCACTATTGAAGATTATATCAGCGTTCCCGTGATCAAAAGAATCATTGCGATGAACGATAACGGTCGAGAATTGATCGACCAGCAGCTCGAGGACTGGGGTGATCAGATCGCCAAGATCCTGGCATCTATTGACTACGCGAAAACCAACGACGATCCCGATCAGCACGACATCGCCTAACGAGCGAAACCACCAAACCCTCCACGAAGCTCCCCTGGACCGAGCCATGGGACCTCCTGCTGGTTGTCGCCGGCAGCAACGATGCCGCCAATCCGCCCCAGGGCCGTCGCAACGGCACAAGCCGTAGCCAATGTGACAACGGGCCAGGCGGCACAAGCTCCAGGCTCACCTTCCCATGAGGCGCAAAGGATGCCAACCCATCTGGTCTCAGTGCTGCGGCAAACTCCCGATCACACCCGCGTCTATCGCCTGATCGATACCCTCTTCCGCCCCCATCCCCAACTCGATGGCTGCTACACGAGCCTGGAGGAGGCCCTCCAAGATGCGGTGGCCTGGCTTGAGGGACTGGGTTCCGATGGGGGCAGCTGCTCCATCGGCCTGGAGGTCAGCACCCCCAGCGGCGACTGGCGCACGATTCGCAAGCCCGATCTGCTGCTCTGCCCCCTGCGCGCCTGAAGCGACGGAAGGGTTGCATCAGAGGGCTCCCGTGTACCAACCAGCATGGCCTGGGCTGGTTGAACGCAGTTTTTAAAACCATTCCGTCTTGCGTCAGGCGTGGCCTGGCGCGTCGGTCGCGCAAGCTGGGTTAAGCGTCCAGGCCATCGTCTTGCTCCATTCGCCAGCCTGTGAGCGCAATCAAGGGCCGATCCTTGAGATGTTGCGCCAGTGGTTACCACCAGCCGCCCGGGTGCTGGAGATTGGTTCTGGCAGTGGTCAACACGCCATTTTCTTTGCCCGGGCCTTGGTGGGTTTGCAATGGCAACCGAGTGACCGGCGCGAGACCCTCCAGGATCTGGCTGAACGGGTTGCCCTCGAAGGGCGCCAGGGCTTGGCCCTGGGTGCCCGGGTGGCCGATCCGCAGGAACTGGATGTCGACCAAGCCAATCACTGGCCCGACCACCGTTTTGATGCGGTCTTCAGCGCCAACAGTTGCCACATCATGGCGGCGGGTTCGGTGGCCAACCTGGTGGCGGGTGCCGCCAAGCGCTTGGGACCTGGGGGGTTGTTGCTGCTCTATGGCCCCTTCCAGGACAGCGGCATCCACACCGCCGCTAGCAACGCCGCCTTCGATGCCCACCTGCGCAGCCTGGATCCGGCCATGGGGCTGCGCGACGCCCAGGAGATCAAGCGCTGGGCCCAGTCCCATGGCCTCAGGGCCAAAGCCGATCAAGCGATGCCAGCCCAGAACCGCACCCTGGTCTTTGAACGGGAGTAAGCAAAAGAGCATCAACAAACGATCTGCTCCCAGGGGCATGGACGGGGCCCAGGCTTAGCTCAGTTCAAAGAGCAACAGATCGGCCCCCTGGCTACCGGCGGTGAGGGACACGAGCTGGCCGGCACGGAAGCCCAGGCCATCGCCCTGGGCCATCGATCCCGGCACCGCGATGGAGCTAGGCAGATCCGCCTGGGCACCTACGGCCAGGCTGCCGGCAATCACCTGGATCCAGCCCTGGGTTTGAGGCAACAACTTTAGATCGAGCCGGGCCCAGGCCCCGGGGCAAGCGCGCCAAAGGCGTACCGGCCGCTGGATCACCATCGCCCCGCCCAGGCCCTCGGGATCGACCAGGGCCGTCCAACCCTCGGCCAGGGGGAAGGCCCGCTGGTCGTAACTGGGGGCGATGCCCGGGCGACTGGGTTCAATCCAAATCTGCAGGAGCCTGCAGGCAGCCTCACTTTGATTGATTTCACTATGGACAATGCCCGTGCCTGCAGTCATGCGTTGCACTTCACCGGCCTGCAACGTGGCGCTGTGGCCCATGGAATCGCGGTGGTTCAAGGCACCGTCCACCATCACCGTGATGATCTCCATATCCCGGTGAGGATGCATGCCAAAACCCTGGCCCGCCGCAATACGGTCATCGTTAATCACCAGAAGCGGCCCATAACCACTCCAACGTGGATCATAGTGACCGGCAAAACTGAAACTATGCCAGCTATCGAGCCAGCCCGTCTGGCTGTGAAAACGCTCAGGGCCTGGGCGGAAAACCAGGGCTGAATTCAACAGATCTTGGGCGGAGGAATCGAACTGAGAGCTGATCATCGCTGCAGACCAAAGCCGACGGGCCGTAGGACCTAGCTTGGATCAGGCCTGAAATTCTGGCAAGCCGATGGCCCGGGCAGCAGCCAGGGGTGGCAAACGCAAACGACCCAGCCAGGAGAGCCCCACGAACAGGGCCACAACCCAGAGGCAGGCCTGCATGTCGCCGCGAAGATAGCCCCAACCGGATAGCAGGGTGCCCGGCAGGCGGCCATCGGCATTGGCCATGTAGTCAAAGCCCACATTGAGTCTCACCGACTCGGCGTCGGTGTAGATCAAAATCAAATAGCTGTGAATCGATGAGTTCATCGCAAATACAACACCAAAGGCTGTCAAGCCAACCACAATGGCCACGCCAGGATTGCCACGCCAGGATGGCCAACCTGGCGCCAGTCCATGATCGCAATCACAGCGACCAGGCAAGCGAGCTGGAGACCCATGGTGATCCACTGAAAAACAGCGTCCATCGAGACAAGCACTTTGCAACGATGTCGTCGCATTGGGCGCAAATTGACAGCAGAAGGGCTCCTTGCGGCCAGGCCAAGGGTCAACCCTTCGGTCATTTGACTAGAAAAAGCCCCTAGAAGATACGGATCGTGGGAGGAGCCCTAGGGTGGCTCCAAAGGCGCAGAATTAACGCTTAGTAAGAGTGGGCCATGATCTAAGTGCTCAACGCCAAGTCAAGAGGCGGCGGCGAGGCACCACCTCCAAGCCAATCGGAGCCAACGCAATCATGGCCAGCTTGAGATGTTGGATACCGAAGGGAATGCCAATGATGGACACAAAGCAGGCCACTGCTGAGGAGAGATGGCCGATTGCCAGCCACCAGCCGGCCAGCACAAACCAAACCAGGTTGCCGGCAAAGCCCAAGGGGCCCGTGCCCAGGTCGTGGCGACCCGTGAGTTCGGCCCGGCCGACGGCT
>CAMAVE010000100.1 GCA_945861595.1 Synechococcus sp. UW140 | reverse complement strand
CAAACCGGCGAAAACCGACGTGGCCAGCGGCAAACCGGCCAAGCCCGACTGGCGCAACTTCGGTCCCCTGCAGGTGGACTGGGCCAACTGGCAACCCATGGGCGGCAGCTTCGTCGCCCCGGGCCTCAATGCCACCGGCCAATCGTTTTATCTAGCTGTGAACTGCAGCGCCAAGCGCATCAATGCCACCGGCCCCTCGGGCGCCTGGAAAACCTGGGACCTGCCCAGCACCGACTACGAGCAGCAGCTGGTGAAGGACCTGTGCCGGGACAAGGGCGCCTGATCTCTGGTTGATCTCTGGTTGATCCTGATCTCTGGTTGATGGGGTGCTCGGAGGGGGGTGGCGCGCCGCCCCGGCAGGCTCCAGATTCGCCCTCAGGCCACCCAGCGCAGGGGCCAGGGTTGGAGCAAGTAGCGGCGGCCGGCGGGCTTAAGCCAGAGCCGCTGGCTGCCGTCATCGCTTTCGCTGAGCAGGTCTTCCTGCACCAGGCGCCGCACCAGCCAGCGCCAGCGCTCCTCCCCCTCGCCTTCGGCACCGGCCAGCTCCTCCCCCAGGCTGCGCAGCACCACTCCGCCGCGCTGCTCCAGGCTGGCCAGCAGCCGCGACACCAGGGCCGACCAGTCCTCTAGGGGCGGCGAACTGAGGCAGCGATCACAACGGCCGCAGGGGGGCACCAGTTCTCCCACCACCAGCAGTAGGGCCTGCTCACGGCAGCCCTCCCCCTCGGCCACGGCCTCCATGCGCCGCAGCTTTTGCTGGGCCAGCTCCAGCCGCAGGGCCTCGGGCCCCACCCGCTCCGCCGGCGTCTGCGCCCCCCACTGGGGGCCGCCGGAGCGGATCGCCCAGCCCAGGGAGGTGCGGTCTTCCGGGTCAAACAGCACCAGGCAGCGGGCCGGCAGGCCATCGCGACCGGCCCGGCCCGATTCCTGCAGGTAGCCCTCGGCGCTGGCGGGCAGGTCCAGGTGCAACACCAGGCCCACATCGGGCCGGTCCACGCCCATGCCAAAGGCCACCGTGGCCACCAGCACCGGCGCCGGATGGTCCTGGAAATGGGCCAAGGCCAGGCTGCGGCTCTCCGGATCCATGCCGGCGTGATAGGCGATCGCCTCGATGCCGGCACTGGCCAGCCGGGCCGCCCAACTCTCCACCGAGCGGCGGGTGCGGGCGTAGATCAGCACGGCCCCCCGGGCCTCGGCCAGGGCCGCGAGCACGTCAGGCAGGGGATCGGCCGGTCGGCGCCGCATGGCGTAGGAAAGGTTGTCGCGCCGGGCCGAATGCACCTGAAACAATGGCCGGCGCAACTGCAGCATCCGGATCAGGTCGGCCCGCACCCGCGGCGCCGCCGTGGCGCTGAGGGCCACCAGGGGCACCCCGGGGCAGAGGCGCCGCAGCTCGCCCAGGCGCCGGTAGTGGGGCCGGAAATCGTGGCCCCAGGCGCTGATGCAGTGGGCCTCATCCACGGCCAACCCCACCAGGTGGCCCTGGTCCTGGATGTCCTCCAGCAAGCGGCGGGTGGCTTCCCCCTGCAGGCGCTCGGGGGCTAGATAGAGCAGGCGCAGGCGGTTATCACGCAGGCGGCCCATGAGCTGGCGGCGGCTGGACGGATCGAGCCCGCCGTGGAGACAGGCGGCCTGGATGCCGCGGCGCTGCAGGTGCAACACCTGGTCCTCCATCAGGGCCACCAGGGGCGACACCACCAACATCAACCCCTGGCGCACCAGGGCCGGAAGCTGATAACAGAGCGATTTGCCGGCCCCGGTGGGCAACACCGCCAGGCAATCGCGCCCCTGCAGCAGGGCTTCCACCACGGCCCGTTGCCCCGGCCGGAACTCCGTCCAGCCGAAATGGCGCTCCAGGGCCTGGAGCAGGGGATCGCTCTGGTTGGGCTGGGCGGGCTGGTTGAGGCCCGCCTGGCGCGGAGCCGACGGCAGCAACTCCACGATCCCCCCACCCCTAGAGAGATCCGACCCTAACCGGCACTAAATGTGGTGGGGAGGGGGGGCGCTTCCAGTTGGTCGGGCGCCTCCTCCACAATCTGCAGCCGCAGGCGCTTGCCCCCGGCCAGCTCCCCGAGGGACACCCGCATGGTGCTGCCGCTCAGGTTTTGCAGGGCATTGAGCAACTCGCGCAGGTGGGGGGTGCTGCTGCCGCTCTCCACCCAGAGCCGCTCCTGCAGGCCGCCGAGCCGCCGCCAGCTGGTGTGCAGCTTGAGCACGGCGCTTTCCAGCTGTTGGGCCTGGCCCACCGCATCGGCCAGCAGGCCGAGGGAATCCAGCCGCTGGGCCTCCTGCATGGCCTTCTCCAGGTTGAGTTCGCCCTGTTGAAAGGCCCGCACCGCCAGGCCCGCCTCGGCCGCCTTGCTCAGCCAGCGGGCCGTGCTGGTCACGTCCTTGACCCGCTCCAGCTCCGGTTCTTCCCGCAACACCCGCCGCAGGTCCTCCTGCTGCTGTTCCGGCAACTTGGAGAGCTCCTTCACCAGGGGCGCCACCGCCTTCGAGGGCAACAGGTTGTCGGCCGTGCGCTGGCGGATCTCCTCGGGCAGCAGGGGGCTGGTGGCGGAGGTGAAGTCATCGGTGAGGCGCCGCACCGATTTACGGGTGATCTGCTCACCGCCATTGGCGGCCTCACTAATCAGCAGTTGCACCTCCGGATCGGCCTGGGCCGTTTCCATAAAGGCCCGCTTCGAGAATTGATTCACACTGCCTGCATCCAGCGGCCCCTGCTCCACCAGGCTCTCCGCCGACTCGGCCAACTGGATCAGGCCATAGGCCCGGGTCTTGCTGATCTCCTGCTCGCGCAACCACTGCAGAAAACCGGTGCCCCGCCCCTCGCCGCCGCGGCGCTCGCGATCGCGCACGGCCTTGAGGATGCGGCCCCGCCAGATCTCGGTCTGGAGGTCGAAACGGTCGCAGATGGCCCAGGCCTCCTCGATGCGGGCCAGGAATTCCATCGAGCTGATGTCGTCCCGCTCGGGATCGGGCAACTCCAGGTTGAGCTCAGGGGCCTCGTTCATGGCTGGGACCTCAGACACGGATCAGCTCAAGGAGGCAAGTCGATCGTGCCATGGAGCTCAGCCACCACCGGCCCGGCTTGGGCGGTGCGGCCAGACCAAGCCAGCCGCCCCCGCAGCCTCTCTTCCAGCCGTAGAGCCCCCGCACCGGACCGCCTGGAGCCCGTCCCCAGCCCAGGCCAGCGACATTGTGTGACGGCCCCAGGGCAAGCCCGCCCAGCCCAGGTAAGTTCACCAGGCAGCTCCATTCACTCAGCGCAGCGATGGCCATCTCCCGCGGCGACAAGGTGCGCATCAAGCGTCCTGAGTCCTACTGGTTCAACGAAGTCGGCACCGTCGCCACGGTCGACACCTCCGGCATCCGCTACCCCGTGGTGGTGCGCTTCGAGAAGGTCAACTACAACGGCTACAGCGGCTCTGAAGGCGGCATCAACACCAACAACTTCGCCGAAAGCGAGCTGGTCAAGGCCTGATCCGGCCAAGCCACTCCCTGGCAACGGCCTGAGGTTCACCCCAGTCCCTCCCAAGCCCTGGTCCCCGGTGGACCAGGGCTTTGCCATGGCAACCTGAGGTCCTGCCGGCCCCCCAACCTTGCCTGAACTGCCGGAGGTGGAAACGGTGCGCCGGGGCCTGGAGCGCCAAACGCTGGGCTTTGAGATCGCCCGGGTTGAGGTGTTGCGGGCCCGGGCCATTGCTGCCCCTGCCGAACCAGCCGCCTTTTGCGCGGCCTTGGAAGGGTCCCGCCTGTTGGGCTGGCAACGGCGCGGCAAGTATTTGATGGCCAGCCTCACTCGCCCCGGCCTGGGCGGAGCTGCAGACGCGGGCTACTGGGGCGTGCACCTCCGCATGACGGGCCAGTTCCTCTGGCTCGACAATCCCCGCGAACCCTGTCGCCACACGCGGGTGCGCCTCTGGAACTCTGATGGCGCCGAACTGCGCTTCGTCGACACCCGCAGCTTCGGCCAGATGTGGTTTGTGCCGCCGGGCACGCCGGTGGAAACGGTGATCACGGGCCTGCAGAAGCTGGGGCCCGAACCCTTCAGCGACAGCTTCAGCGGGGCCTATCTCAAAACAAAGCTGGCGGGCTCCAGCCGGCCGATCAAAAACGCCCTGCTGGACCAGGCTTTAGTGGCGGGCTGCGGCAACATCTATGCCGATGAATCCCTCTACGTGGCCGGGATCCGCCCCCAAACCCGCAGCGGCAGCGTCAGCCTGCAGCGCCTCGAAGGCCTGCGCACGGCCCTGGTCACGGTTCTGGAGCAAAGCATCGGCGCCGGCGGCACCACCTTCAGCGATTTCCGCGACCTCACCGGCACCAATGGCAACTACGGCCAGGCCGCCTGGGTTTACCGGCGCGCCGGCCAGCCCTGCCGCCACTGCGGCACACCGATCGAACGGGAACGGCTGGGGGGCCGCAGCAGCCACTGGTGCCCCAGCTGCCAGCATTGAATGGCTCCATCAGCACGCTTGCGTGGTTCGATGGTGTTGATCCCCGCTAGCCCCAGGCGCGATGGCCCTGGCCGAAGAGCTCACCGCTGCCATGGCGGCCATCCATGCCCGGGGCTGGTGTGACGGCACCGGCGGCAATTTCAGCTGCGTGCAGCAACGGGATCCCTTGCAACTGTTGATGGCGCCCAGCGGCGTCGACAAGGGCCAGGTGCAACCGGCCGACCTGATCGTGGTCGATGCCGCCGGCCAGGTGATTGGGGGCATGGGCAAGGCCAGCGCCGAAACGGCCCTGCACCTGGAGATCGTGGGCCGCTGCGATGCCGGCGCCGTGCTGCATACCCATTCCCAGGCCGCCACCCTGCTCTCCCGCCGGGCCCTGGCGGAGCCTCGTCGTGGGCAGGACTCAAACCCCAAGCCCGATGGGGTTGTCCTGGTGGAAGGGCTGGAGATGCTCAAGGGCCTTGAAGGCATCACCACCCATCTCACCAGCATCGAGATTCCCGTGCTGGCCAACGACCAGAACCTGCCCCGCCTGAGCCAACGGGCAGGCCCCCTTCTCGGCGATGCACCCCAGGGACTGCTGATCGCCGGCCATGGTCTCTACGCCTGGGGTCCATCCCTTAGCCAGGCCATCCGGCACCTGGAAATCCTGGAATTCCTGCTGGAACAATCCTGGCGCCAGCTGTTACTCGACGCCCTGATCGCCCGTCCTGAGCCTGGGGAAAGGGCCTCCTATGGCTGAGCCCGTGATTCGTTGCATCCTGCTGGACATTGAGGGCACCACCTGCCCAGTGAGTTTCGTGGCGTCGGTGTTATTTCCCTACGCCAGGGAACGCCTCGCCAGCTATCTGGAGACCAACCACGCAGATCCCGAGGTGCAGGCTCTCCTTGCAGCCACCCAAGCCGCCCTTGCCGTCGATCCCAACCCGGAGGTGCAAGCCCTGCGCCAAGGCTCCCCCATCCCAGGCCACCAGCCAGGCGGCCAAGAGTATCTCCAGGCAGCACAAACCAACTCCCCCCTGGTGGCCTACCTCCAGTGGTTGATTGATCACGACATCAAATTCCCAGCCCTCAAAGAGTTGCAGGGGCGCATCTGGGCATCGGGCTACGCAAACGGCGATCTCATCGCCCCCCTCTTCGACGATGTGGCGCCCACCCTGCACCGCTGGCACCGGGAGCGCTACCAGCTTGCGGTCTATTCGTCCGGCTCCGTGGCGGCCCAACAACTGCTCTATCGCCACAGCCAAGACGGGAATCTAGAAGGCCTATTTAGCCACTGGTTTGATTCGCGGATCGGCTCGAAACAAGCGACAGATAGTTACAGCGCTATCGCCGCAGTCCTGCAGCTAGACCCCGCTGAAATCCTCTTTGTGAGTGATGCCATTGCCGAGATTAGGGCCGCCCATGGGATCGGCATGGCCGTGCGTTTTAGTGATCGACAGGGCAATCCTGGGCGCGATCCAGGTCCCTTTAACGCCATCCAGTCGCTAGCCGAAATCGAATTGCCTTAAACGACAGGTCCCATGGCCAAGCCGGCTTGACCAGCATCCCAGCGTCCCACCGACGGCGATCCGCCCGAGCCTATCTGGCCAGCACCGGCCAGCGGAGCTGAACGCGCCAGCCCAAAAATCCCCAACAAAAAAGCCACCCTCTCGGGTGGCTTTTCGTTGCCGGCTGATCGCTACGATCAAACCGGCTAGGGAGCAAATGTTTTACCTGGCATCGAGCTATTTTTGCAGGGGGCTACCCCCCAACTATCGTCGCCGCTGCTGCGTTTCACAACCGAGTTCGAGATGGATCGGTGTGGTTCCACAGCGCCATGGACACCAGGATAGAAAT
>CAMAVE010000099.1 GCA_945861595.1 Synechococcus sp. UW140 | reverse complement strand
AAGGATAGTTTGAACGGCGGGAAAGAGATCTGGTCGGCGGACCAGGAGCTGTTGAGAGCTGGCCACCAGCACAGCATCGGGCCGCACCGGCAGCGTGAGCAGGGTGAGCCAGGGATCGAGATCAGCCTGCTGGCCCAGCTCCTCCAAGCTCAGCCAGATCACGCCATCCACAAACCCCTGCAGCTGCTGCGGCAGTTGATCAGGCCCGAGCCTGAGGCGCCGGTGCGGCACCACCACGACCACGGCCAGATGGAGCACCTGAGGGTGTAGCTGGAGACAGCGAAAGCTCTGGGCCCCCAGTCGGTGCATAAAACCTGGTTTGCTGTGCATCTGCACCTCCAGCAACACCACTGGTTGCTCCGGTGTGCCGGCCTCGCCGCTTCTGGGCCAAAACGCCCCATCAAGGCGATCAAATCCGGCGCGCTCTGGAACAGCCCGTAGAACCAATGATCGGTTTTCAAGGATCACCAGCCTGGACAAAACAGCCACCCGGCACGACTAGACCCCCAGCGCGATTCAGTTCATAGTACGCACGTACTACTTGCCAACGCATCCGTGATTCCACGGGTTCGCGGGACAGACCCGGTGGCTGGATCGGGGAGGTGGTGCTGATCGCTCAGCGATAGACATCACGGCGATGGCCAATGCGCACCACCAGAATCACCAACTCGCTGCGCTGCCATTCATAGACCACGCGGAAGTGCCCCACACGCAACCTTCGCAGGCCTTCGAATTCACCCTTCAGCGCAGAGCCGGCGGCAGGGGTATCGCAGAGCATGTCGATCGCCTCAACCACCCGCAGCCGATCTGCCTTGGGTAGGGCGCTCAGCGCCTTGGCCGCTGAGCGCTTAATCCGCAGCGAGTAGCGCATTGCGCACCTCAGCCCAGTCGAGCACAGGGTCGGCAGGGTCTTTCAGGGCCGCCACCCCGCAACGCAGATCCTCGATGTCATCGAGGTAATACTCAATCGCCTGGCGAATAATGTCCGCCCGGCAACGCTTGAGCTGCTGCGCTGCCGCATCGAGTTCTGCGCCAAGGGCATCAGGCAGCCGCGCTGTGACCTGAACCATGGTTGACTGCGTGAGATCACGGAGATGTCATTGACATTACCTTAAGTCTTTTCGCCCTCCTAGAGAGGATGGGATCTGGATCCGCGTTGCTCGCGTCGAACGCCTGTACTAGGCCGTGCCTTTGGTGACTCGACCAGAGAGGTGCTCCTCTCTGCGGCAAGCAAGAGAGCCCGCCTGCCGAGCGGGCTGGGGCCAGAGCAGCCAGGATCGCGCTGAACCTACCGGCGCCGCACGAGCTGCAGCCCCAGCGGAGCTTGAGCCTCAGCCCTTGTGCTCTTTCAGCCAGGGCCTCCAGCTGCTCCGGCGGCAGGGCTTGGATTTCGGCGGTGGTGGCCTCGCTGAGGGGGCCGCAGCGGCGGTTGAGCAGGCGCAGGGTGACTGTGGCTTCTCCGAGCGCACGGCCACGGGCCTCGCCTTGGACTTCACCTTCCTGCCGGCCCTGCTCGAACCAGTCGCGCACAGCGCGGGTGTGGAGCAGGTCTTTGGCGGGGATGCCGAGCAGTTTCATGATCTGAGCTTCTGTTTGGTCTTTGGACCTTTGGACAACGACAGGCAGAACCGCTGAAAGCAGATCTGGCCGGCGCTCCAGGATCTGTTGGGTGCTGGCCAGCAGCTCTGAATTAGGCCGCACCGGCAGCGTCAGTAGGGCGAGCATGGGGTCGATATCCTTTTGGCCACTGAGCTCTTCCAGGCTGAGCGCACGCACCTGTTACCAGAACAGGGCCAAGGGCAGGGGCGGCCGCGCGGGGCCCAAGCGCAGACGGCTATGGGGCGTGATCACCACCAGTGCCACATGCTCAATGTGGGGGTGTTGCTGCAGGAAACGAAAGGATTGCGCGGCAAGGCGGTGCTGGAAACAGGGATCCCTGAACATCTGCACCTCAAGCAGCACTACCGGTTGCTCTGGCGTGCCGGCCTCGCCGTTTTTGGGCCAAAAAGCCCCGTCAAGGCGATGGTTCGCCGCCTTGAGCTCGGGCGCCTCAAACCGATAGAGCACATCGCCAGGCGCACCAGGCCCGAGCTCAGGCGCCGCAAAGGCGCCCGGCGGCAACAGCAAGGCGATCAGATCCGGCGCGCTCTGAAACAGCCCGTAGAACCAGTGATCGGTTTTCAAACCCCAGCCGCTGACACCGGCCAGCCCTGCCCATCCCGCCCACGCCACGGTCCATCTGTACTGACTTGTGGTGCTTCCGTTGTTTCACGGGTTCCCAGCCAAGCGCCTGCGGCGGGTATCAGCTCCCCGGATCAAGCCCCCTCCCGTCGGGCACCGCCACCCCCAGCTGGATCAATCAATGAAGAGCCTTCAATCCAGCGCAAGTCGCCAGCGGCATTGGGCGGGACTCCGCTCTGAGCCGGAAGGTGCTGGTGCCTGCCGAGAGGGTTGGGGCCGCAGAAGCCACGACCTTGCTGAGCCAGCGGGCGCCTCACGAACTGCAGCCCTGCCAGCGCTCGGGCCTCAGCCCTTGTGCTCTTCCAGCCAAGTTGCCAGGTCTGCTGGGGCACTGAAATCGAGCAGCGCCTCAGCTAGGGCTTCTAGCTGCTCCAGCGGCAGGGCCTGAATGCAGGTGGTGGTGGCGCCAGTAAGTGGTCCGCAGCGGCGGTTGAGCAGGCGCAAGGTAAAGGCAGCCGCCTCAGCGGCACAGCCACGAGCTTCACCTTCCTGCCGGCCCCGATCCAGAAGGTCCTGAGCGGCGCGGGTGTGGAGTAGTTGGTCAGTGGGAATGCCTGCGATCACCATGATTTCCTCGGGGCTAAGTGTGGGAAACCGTTCAAACAGCATAGTGAGAACGGTGGAAAGCAGATCCGGCCGGCGCTCGAGGATCTGTTGCGTGCTGGCCGGCAGTTCGGCCTCAGGCCGCACCGGCAGCGACAACAGGGTGAGCCAGGGATCGAGATCGGCCTGCTGGCCCAGCTCCTCGAGGCTGAGCCAGATCACCCCATCAACAAACGCCTGCAGCTGCTGCGGCAACAGGGCTGGACCAAGCTTGAGGCGCCGGTGCGGCACCACCACCACCACCGCCAGATGCAGCACCTGGGGGTGGAGCTGCAGAAAGCGAGCGGTTTGAGCAAACAGACGGTGCTTGAACCCTGGCTTGGCGTGCATCTGCACCTCCAGCAGCTCCACCGGCTGCTCTGGTGTGCCCTTGTCTCCCGAGCGCGGCCAAAACGCACCATCAAGACGATGGTTTGTCGCTTTGAGCTCCGGCGCGTCAAAACGGTAGAGCGCATCCCCAGGGGAATCGGGTCCGAGCGAGGGAGCTGGCGCACCCGCCGCCGGCAACAGCAGCGCGATCAAGTCCGGCGCGCTCTGGAACAGCCCGTAAAACCAGTGATCGGTTTTCAAGCCCCACCCACTGACACCGGCCAGCCCTCCCCATCGCGATCACGCCACAGTACACCTGTACTGCCGCGCAGGTACTCCGTGTCTTCACGGGTTTTCCCGCCAAACGCCTGCGGTGGGTGCTCACTTGCGCCCCGCCCCCCTCCCGGTGGGCACCGCCACCCCCAGCTGGATCAATCAGTGAAGAGCCACTTGAATCCAGCGCAAGTCACTGGCCTGGCGGGCCCCAACTCCCTTGGTTTTGGTGGGTGTTTTCACCGAGAGGAACACCATGTCGGCAGCGGGATTGGGCGGGACTCCGCTCGCAGCCGCAAGTGGGTGGCACCTGCCGAGAGGGTTGGGGCCGCAGAAGCCACGATCCTGCTGAACCAGCGTGCGCCTCACGAACTGCAGCCCTGCCAGCACTCGGGCCTCAGCCGCTGTGCTCTTCCAGCCAGGCCGTCAAGTCGGCTGGGCCGCTGAAATCCAGCAACGCCTCAGCCAGGGACTCCAGCTGCTCCAGTGGCAGCGCTTGGATGCGAGCGGTGGTGGAATTGCTGAGGCTGCCGCAGCGGCGGTTGAGCTGACGCAGGGTGACGGTGGCTGCCTCTGCGGCCCGGCCGCGGGCTTCGCCTTCAAGCCGCCCCTCGGCGATCCACTCCTGGGCGGCTCGGGTGTGGCGCAGGTCTTTGGCCGGGATGGTGGCGATCTCCATGATGTCCTTGCGAGTGAGAAGGGGAAACCGTTCCATCAGGATAGAGACAACGGTTTCCAGTAGGTCCGTGCGGGGACCCAGGATCTGCTGGGTGGCGGTTTGAATCTCAGCCTCAGGCCGCACCGGCAGGGTGAGCAGGCTGAGCAGAGGATCAAGCCCAGGCTGCTGGCCGAGCTCTTCCAAGCTGAGCCAGTGCACATCGGCCAGGAACGCCTCCAACTGAAACGGCAGTGCGGCGGGCCCGAGCCTGAGGCGCCGGTATCGAACAGCCGCCGTTCTGCCTCGCGGAACTATTCTGGCGAAATGATTCGCTCGTTTCGATGCCCCAATACCGAACGAATGGATGGTCAGTGCCTCAGTTCCAGGCGTTTGAGCGCGTGGCACGCCGCAAGCTCCGGCAACTGGACATCGCTGGGTGCCTCGATGACCTCCGCATACCCCCGGGCAACACAGCATCCGCATCAACGACCAGTTCCGTCTCTGTTTTATTTGTTCGGATGCGGGCCCTGAAGCCGTTGAAATCGTCGACTACCACTGATGGAATCCATGAACCGCCTCACACCCATCACCCCCGGTGAACTCCTCGACCAGGAGTTTTTGCAGCCTCTTGGCGTCAGCCAGTACCGGCTGGCCAAGGCCATTGACGTGCCTGCGTCGCGGATCTCCGAGATCGTTGCGGGACAGCGTGCGATCAGTGCAGACACAGATCTGCGCCTTTGCCGTTACTTGGGTTTGAGCCCTGGCTACTGGCTGCGTGCCCAGGCTGCCCATGACACCGAAGTGGCGCGTGCTGAGCTGGCCGAAGAGATTGATCAGATTCAGCCCCTTGTCAGTTGCTGAGCGTCTGTGTCCAGCCGGCATGTTGCGACAGCGGCAGCGCTTGGATGCGGGCGGTGGAGGCCTCACTGAGGGGGCCGCAGCGACGGCTGAGCTGGCGGCCGCGGGCTTCGCCTTCCGCCATCCACTCCTGGGCGAAACGGGTGTGGCGCAGGTGATCGGTGGGGATGTTGATCAAGGCCATGATTTCCTCGCGAGTGAGATGGGGAAACCGCTCCCCCAGGACAGTGACAACGATCTCGAGCAGGTCGGGGCGGGGCTGCAGGATCCGCTCAGTGGCATTGGGGATCTCCAGCTTGGGTAATACCGGCAGCGTCAGCAGGCTGCTCAGCGGATCAAGCCCATGCCGCTGGCCGAGCTCATCCAGGCTGAGCCAGTGCACACATCGCTAAGGAACGTCAGCCTCAGTGTTGATGGCCATCCCCACTCCCCAAAGGTGGCCGAGCTGCGGCGTAGGTCTACCGCCACATCAAAAATCACACCCACCGGGCAGCGCACCAGTTTTCCCTGGGGTTCGGGCTCCAGCTGGTAGTGCAGGCCGCGCAATACCCCACGGCAAGAGCGCGAATGGTTGTCCTGCACAAAAGTGGTGGGGCAGCCCACTGCTTCATCAAAGCGGCGCTGGTTCCAACTCTCATAGAAAAAGCCACGGTCATCACCGAACACCTTCGGTGTGATCAGCAGCGGACCCTCAATGACCCGGCCGCTTGCTGCGGTGAGTTGCTCAACCTGCATTGGAGACCTCAAGCAATTGCAGCAAATAGTCGCCGTAGCCACTCTTGCGCAGCGGGGCCGCTAATCCCGCGAGCTGCTCAGCGCTGATCCAGCCCTGCCGCCAGGCCACCTCCTCCGGGCAGCCCACCTTCAGGCCCTGGCGGTGCTCCAGGGTGCGGATGTAGCTGCCGGCCTCATGCAGGGAATCGCAGGTACCGCAGGCTCCAGCGACTGTTGAGTCTGCTCAACAGCCCAGAGGTGGCCCAGCTGTATCGCGGTTCAGGCAGCGAATCGATCATCCCAAACAACGTTCCCTTAGGCTTATCCCACTCGGTCATCCCTGGAGGTATGGGCCATGCATGCGGTGAGCGTGAGTGGGCTCAAGCACAATCCGGCCGATGCCCTTCGCCAGGCCCGCAGCAGCCCAGTGGTGGTGCTTAATCGCGACCATCCCGATGCAGTGCTGATTGGCCTGGAGCAGGGGGGCGTGCTGCAGGCACCAGGGGTGCGGGCGGCACTGGCGACAGCCTTGTTCCGCGATGGCGAGCTCTCGCTGGCGCGTGCAGCCCGTGTGGCTGAGATGGATGTGGCCAGCTTCATTGCCCACCTCGGCCGCCTCGGCATCCCGGCGATCCGCCTGACGGCTGCTGAATCCAAC
>CAMAVE010000098.1 GCA_945861595.1 Synechococcus sp. UW140 | reverse complement strand
GGCATCGGGGCCGGCGGCTGAATCGACCCGGGCCTTGAGGGCGGGATCCGCGTCCACCTTGAGGAAAAAGGCGGTGAGTTGGGCTTTGGACATGCGGAACCAAGGGTGGGGACGCCCTTAGTGCTAGTGGCTTTGTTCGTCCCTGGCCGCGCCCGGTTGGGCGGGAACCCGCTGGCGGCGGCCGCTTTCAAGCCGGCTCAAGCGCCCAGCAGGGGAGCCAGCCTCGGCGCCAGGAGGGCGAAGGCCCGGCCCCGGTGGCCGATGCGGCCCTTGAGCGCCTTGTCCATCTCGGCGAAGGTTTGCCCCGTTTCCGGCACCCAAAACACCGGGTCGTAGCCGAAGCCGCCACTGCCGCGGGGGGCCTCCAGGATCGTGCCGGGGCAGTGGCCTTCCACCTCCAGCACCACCTCGCCAGCCGGGTTGGCCAGGGCCAGGGCTGCGCTGAATTGGGCGCTGCGGTCGGGGGCCAGGCCGGCCTGCAGGCGGTCCTGGTTGGCCCTATCCAGGGCCGCCAGCAGCCGGGCGATGCGGGCCGGATCGCTGTCGGCATAGCGGGCCGATTGCACCCCCGGGGCGCCGCCCAGGGCCGTGACGGCCAGGCCCGAATCGTCGGCGAGGGCCCACTGGCCGGTTGCCAGGGCCACGGCGATCGCCTTGAGCCGGGCGTTGGCGGCAAAGGTGTCGCCGGTTTCCTCCACCTCCAGGCCCTCGGGTTGGGGCTGGATCTCCAGGTTGAGGCCCGCGAGCAGGCTGGCGAATTCGCGGATCTTGCCGGCGTTGCCGCTGGCGATCACCAGGGTTTTCAAACCCGCCTCGGCGGGGCTGGGCTGGGGGGCGCTGGCTTTTGCGGACTCGCTCGAACTCGATTCCATGCTCAGATCGCCTCGGCTAGCTGGCGCGCCCAGGCCAGCACGTCGGCCACCCGCTCCGGATCGGGGGCTTCGCAGTAGAGGCGCAGTAGGGGCTCGGTGCCCGAGAAGCGCAGCATCAACCAGTGGTTGGGGCCGAGGCGCAACTTGACGCCATCGGTGCGAATCACCGCCCGCACCGCCACCCCGGCCACCTGGTCGGGCGGCTGGTCCGCCAGCAGCTGCTCGAGCCGCTGGCGGCTGGCCATGTCCTTGAGGCGCAGGTCGAGGCGGTCGTAGTGGCTGGCGCCGCCACAGCGCTTCTGCAGGGCATCGATGCGCTCTCCTAGGGGCAGGCCGCCCTCCACCAGGGCTTCGAGCAGCAGCAGGGCGGCAAACAGGGCATCGCGCTCGGGCAGGTGCATGCCGAAGCCCACCCCCCCCGACTCCTCGCCCCCCACCAGCACCTCGCCTGTAAGCATCTCGGCGGCGATGTACTTGAAGCCCACCGGCATCTCGATCACGCTGCGGCCCAGGTCTTCGGCCACCAGCTGCATCAGGTCCGAGCCGCTCACGGTTTTGATCACGGCGCCGGGCAGCTGGCGGGCCCGGGCCAGGTGGTCGATGAACAGGGGCATCAGCAGCTGGGTGCTGCAGAAGCGGCCGCGCTCATCCACCGCCGCGATGCGGTCGCCATCGCCATCAAAAACAATCCCCACCGCCGGTAGGCCGGCGGCCGTGGAGGCCTTCACCTCGTTGATCAGTTGCTCCAGGTAGGGCGCCAGGGGCTCCGGCGGGTTGCCGCCAAAGAGGGGATCGCGGTTGGAGCGGATTTCGCGCACCACCCCCTTGGCGCTGGCTGGCTCCAGCAGGGCGCTGAGGCCGCCGGCGGCGGAGCCATGCATGGGGTCAACGATGACCCGTAAACCCAAGCT
The DNA here is from genome assembly GCA_945861595.1 of Synechococcus sp. UW140. Lineage (GTDB taxonomy): Bacteria > Cyanobacteriota > Cyanobacteriia > PCC-6307 > Cyanobiaceae > BAIKAL-G1. The sequence continues at coordinate 4,559 of CAMAVE010000098.1, read as the reverse complement.
TTCCAGCCCTTGCGAGAGGGCGGCGGTGTCGATCCGGCTGGCCAGGCCGGCCAGGTAGGTGCCCATGGCATCGAAACGGGGCGTGGCGCCGTCGATCGGCACGCTGATGCCGCCGGCCGCCAGGCGGGTCTCCACCCGGCTGGTGAAGTCGCCCTCCACCGAGCCGCCGAAGGGACCCTTGATCTTCAGGCCCAGCCATTCGGGCGGGTTGTGGCTGGCGGTGATCACCAGGGCCCCGAGGGCGCCCCGCTCCACCACCGCCCAGCTGCAGGCCGGGGTGGGCACGGGCGTGTCGCTGAGCAGGGGCTCCAGGTCGGCGCCGCGCACGGCGGCGGCAATCGCCTCGGCCAGCTCCGGCGCCAGAAAGCGGCGGTCGTAGCCGATCACCACCTCGCGGCTGGTCAGGCCCGCCGGGGCCGAAAAGGCCAGCTCCCTCGCCGCGGCGGCGGCCACGCTGAGCAGGCGCTCCACGGTGATGTCGACGCCGAGGATGCCGCGCCAGCCATCGGTGCCGAACTGGATCGGACTGGCTTCTAGGGGAAGCGGCGCTGACGCCATCGGAGCTGCAGCAGATGGGCCGGTGCTAGCAGCCCGATGGGGGCCCGTGGGGCTTCCAGGTGCCGGCCCGGCGGCAGGCCACCGCCGGTTCCGGCCCCAGGCCCCCCAGCCAGGCGTCGCCGCAGCACGCCGCCCTAGCGTCCAACCAGGCCCTTGGCCCCGTCCCTTTCCCCTTCCCTTGGCCGTTTCCCCCTTGGCCCCTTCCCCGCTCACCGACCGGCTGCTGGGCAGCTGGCTGCGGTGCAAACGGCGGGCCTGGCTCGATCGCCATGGCGATCCCGCCGAGCGGATCTGGAGTGCCCACCGCAGCCTCCAGCTCGATGGCCAACGCCGCAGTTTTTCCAGCCTGAGCCCCGAGCGGCCCCGCCATGGCCTGGCCGCCTGCGAGGCGGGTGCCGCCGCGGTGGTGGGGGTGAGGCTGGCCGGTGTCGGGCCCGCCGGCCTGGCCGTGGAGGCCCATCCCCCCCTGTTGGTGCGGGGCGCCGGCCAGAGCCGTTGGGGTGCCTATGCCTACCAACCCGTGCTGGCCCGCCAGGGCTACCGCCTCAGCCGCGAACCCCGCCTCAGCCTCACCCTCTGGGGCCGCCTGCTCGGGGACGCCCAACAGGCGCCGGTTAGCCATGGCCTGGTGCTGGCGGGGGTGGGGGCCGGCCAGCAGCGGGAGACCCTGGCCCTAAGCAGCAGCCTCCAGCACCAGCTCGATGAAAGCTTGCAGCGCCTGGCCGGCGACCTGGAGCGCTCCAGCCCGCCGCCCCTGGTCAACGACCGCAAGAAATGCGTGCTCTGCAGCTGGCGCAGCCTCTGCGACCGCGAAGCCGCCGCCGAAGGGCACCTCAGTGAGGTGAGTGGCATCGGCGGCAAGCGGCGTGAGTTGCTGCAGCAGCTGGGCCTGCAGCGCCTCGGCGACCTGGCTGCGGCCGATCCCCTGCAGCTGGCCGACGCCCTGGCCGTGCATGGTGAACAGCTGCGCGAGGTGGCCTCTGAGCTGATCACCCAGGCCCAGGTGCAGCAGGGCGGCCAGCCCCTGCGCCGCGACCCCAGCCCCGCCCTGGCGGACCTGGCCCAGGCCCCAGGGGTGCTGATCTACGACATCGAATCCGATCCCGACGCCCGCGACGACTTCCTGCATGGCTTCCTGCGCCTCGGCCGCGATGGCGCCGGCGGTTGGCTCGAGCCCGATCAGGCTCCCTATCACCCGCTATTGGCCCTGCAGGAACAGGGGGAGGAGCGGCTGTGGCAGCGGCTGCGCCAGCTGCTCGACAAGTGGCCCGATTGGCCGGTGCTCCACTACGGCGAAACCGAATCCCTGGCCCTGCTGCGGCTGGCCCAGCGCCAGGGGGTGTCGGAGGCGGAGCTGGCGGCCCTGCGCCGCCGCCTGATCGACCTGCACCAACGGATCCGCCGCTGCTGGTGGCTGCCCGTGTCCAGCTACGGCCTCAAGGCGGTGGCCAGCTGGCGGGGCTTCCGCTGGAGCCAAAAGGGGGTGGATGGGGCCCGGGCCCTGCTCTGGTGGCGCCAGTGGCGGCTGGGCTTCGGCGGCGCCCATGGCCGCGGCAGCCGCCACAGCCTGCGCCGCATCTTCACCTACAACCGCGACGACTGCCTGGCCACCTGGGCCGTGGCCCGCTGGCTCCTCGATGAGGACCAGGTTTAAATCTGAGCACCGGGCTCCAGGGGCCTAAGCGGGCTCCCTAGGCCCCCTTGCCCGCCCCCACCGGCGGCGCCTCGAAGGCCGTCGGGGTGCTGATCTCCAGGGCCCGCCCGCCGGCGAGCAGGTGGGTTTCGGCCAGGGCCGATCGGCGCACCATGGCCAGGCCCACCACCACTGTTTCCGCAGAATCCGGGGCTCCCAGGTGCAGCACCGAGCTGATCACCCCGGCCCGTTCGCCGGCGGCGGTCACCAGTCCCGTGCCCGGGCTGGGGGGATCGCTGTCTGCGGGGCCTCCAGGGGGAGTTCCTGTCCCATCGGCCCGCCAGATCCAGCGGCGGAGTTGCTGTTTGACGCCGTCGTAGGTGGCGAGCTTGGCCAGGGTTTCCTGGCCCACGTAGCAGCCCTTGCTGAGGCTCACCCAGCCGGCCAGGCCCAGTTCGAAGGGATTGCAGCCGTCGTTGAGTTCGCCCGGGGCGGCGGGGAAGCCCTGGCCCAGGCGCCAGTGCTCCCAGGCTGCGGGCTCCAGGGGGGTCAGGTCATCGAGCCAGGCGGGCCGTTCGTCGCCGGAGCGCAGCACCAGGGACGGGCTGCCGGCCGTTCCGCCCAGGCTCACCTTGGGCTGGAGTAGCAGGCCAGCCCCTCCTGGCAACGGCTGCCACTGGCCCGATGCGCCAATCGGAACCTGGGCGGACAGGGGCCCCGCTAGGCGCACCAGGCTGGCGGGTTGGGGGGCGTCCAGGCGCACCCGATCGGCCGGAAACAGCACCCGATCGAGGGCCTGGTGGATGGCGGCGCCCTCGCCCTCCAGCACCACCAGATCCAGGCCCGTGCCATCCACTAGGGCCAGGGCCAGGCCCCGCAGGCGGGCCGTCGGTGTGATCAAGCAGGTGGCCAGGCAGGCCCCTGGCGCCGCCGATTCAATCGCCTGGCTGCTCTGGCCATGCAGGAAGCGCTTGCTATCGGGCCCCTCCAGCCGGATCAGGCTCACGGGGCTTCGCCAACAGGCCGGGCTGCTGGGGCCGCTCCAGGGATCCGGCTGGGCGCTGGCTTGGGGGCTGCTCATGGCTGCTGGCGGGCCGCACTGGTGGCGGCCACCTCCTCCAGCAGGAACAGGCTCACCAACTCCAGGCCGGCGGCGGCCATGGCCGCCTGGCCCCCTTCCTGGCGATCCACGATTGTCACCACCCGGTTCACCGTGTAGCCGGCCTGGCGCAGCTGGGTTACGGCCTTGAGCGAGGAGCCGCCGGTGGTCACCACGTCTTCCAACACGGTGATGGTGGCGCCGGGTTCGGGCAGGGGCCCCTCCAACCAGGCGCCGGTGCCGTGGCCCTTGGCCTCCTTGCGCACAATCAGGGCATCCAGCGGGCGGCCGGCCAGGGCCGCGGCCTGGGCCACGCCGCTCACCAGGGGATCGGCCCCCAGGGTGAGTCCGGCCACGGCCACCGCCTCGGGCTCCACCAGCTCCAGCATCCGGACCGCCAGCAGGGCCAGCCCGGCGCCGCTGAGGCTCACCGGTTTGCAGTTTACGTAGTGGTTGCTGCTGCGGCCCGAGGCCAGGGTGAATTGGCCATGGCGGTAGGCCCGTTCGGCCAGCAGATCGAGCAGGCGCTGGCGTTGGTCAGGGTCTGGGCTGGGAAGAAGGGGCGCCATGGATGGTTGCCTTTGGTGGCTGGCCTTTTCAGGGGTGTTTGATTAGTTTGCTGCTTAATCCTGCGTCGGTCCGATGGCCCGCTCCCTAGGCCCTAGCGCGGTGGTTCGTTCCCAACCGGCCGACCCCCTGTCCAGGGCCCGTGGCCTGGGCCCAAGTCAAGGGCACTCCGCCCGTCATGGCCGGAATCGGTCCCTCACCCTGACAGTCCTCGCTCCCGTGCTCGGGTCAGCCCTGGCCCTGGCCCTGGCCCCCCCAGCCCCAGCCCCGGCCCAGGCCGGCCCGGTGGTTTGTGTCAGTTCCCTGGAAGCCCCCCTGCCAGTGCAGGGGGCAGCCGCTATGGCGCAGTCCTCCCTGTCGCCGGTGCTGGTGACCCGTTGCGGTCCTGTCGTCACCACGCCCCAGCTGGTGGAGCGCCGCGCTTACACCTGGACGGCGCCCTTCGCCCAGGGGGTGGACCTGGTTCACCAAGTCACCGATGTCTTGGGGATTGCGGTGGCCGGGCGTAACGGCAACACGGTGATGGGTTTCGGGTTCCCCGACCAGACCCTGGTCTGGGATGCCACGGCGATCGAGGCGACGAATCGGGTCTTGCTGGATGCCCAGTCGAATCCGATGCCCCTGCGAACCGCCGATGTGTTCAACGGTTACTGCTCGGGCCTGGCCCAAGGTGGCTGTGGCCTGCCCCTGGCCATGGAGTCG
>CAMAVE010000097.1 GCA_945861595.1 Synechococcus sp. UW140 | reverse complement strand
CTGGGCTCGGCTTGGCCAACGACCCAGAGGCGTTGCAAGCAATGGTTCCCCCCATCTAGCAATCAGCGAACCAAAATTCCAGCCACCGAAACCCATAGTCCGGTGCCGATCCAGTTGCTGTGATCTCAGCCCGACCACAATTGAGAACCTTTCCAGCCCTTTAGGACTGGGCAGAGACACGGCCTAGGCGAACAAACCGTGGGCCAGCGAAGATAAAAAATGAGGCCACCCCCTCGATAAAGGGAGTGGCCAAACTGACAAAGCTTGAAGCCTGAACAAGTCGTTTAGGGTGAACGGTAATCTGTATTCAAGCCCAGATGACGTCGGCTGCAGTGGGGCTGCTATTACTAAAGATCGCAATTAACTCATCCCGATTTGATCCGGTAAGGTTCAACTTACCGTTACCATTGCGGTCCCAGTAAAGTGAAGTGTTGCCCTGGCTTGCTGACGTTAGGTAGCTGGCGCTAAAGAGTTGAAGCTTATCTGTACCAACTTTAAAGTCTTGAATGCGGGCATAGTCCCCGAAGCCAGCGTTGCCATTGATGCGATTGTCATAGAAGACTCCCCGTTTGTCCCCAAGCACGAAAACATCGGCGCCGGAGCCGCCCGTGAGTACATCGATCTGATTGGACCCCATGGCCTTCGCAGTGGTGCCGCTGGCCAGGACCCCACTGATGCGGTCATTTCCAGTGCTGCCGGTGATGATGTCGGAGCCTGTCGTTCCCCAGAGCACCTTGTTGGCAACCGGGGGGGGCGGGCTATCGATCACGTTGATGCTGGCCTGGGCAACTGGGCTACTAGGAGCATTGGCTTGAAAGAGCGAGACCAGCAAGGTTTCGTTCCCTTCCAGGAGGGAGTCAGCAAGGACAGTGGTGCTGAAGCTGCCACGGCCACTGGCATCGATGCTGATCGAAGCCGTGAGACTCCCTGATGCCAGGTCACCAGCACTGATGCCGACGCCCGAAAACTTGAGGCTGAGGATTGTTCCAGCAGCAACATTGGTGGTGGTGACCGCGATGGCCAGGCTGCCGCCTTCATTGACGCTGGTTGGGGCCTGCAGGGTGAAGCTTGGCGGGGTTGGGGCAACACCGGTGCCTGCTAGGGCAAACGGGTCGGCCGTGCCGGCCACAACAGGGTTCACCAGGGAACCAGCCTTAACGCCATCGGTCAGCAGCAGACCGGCCACATGGGGGGCCGCCATCGAGGTGCCACTGAGGTAGGCGAGTTGACCGCCTTGGAAATAGGACAGCACACCCACACCTGGTGCCGCCACATCGACGTCGTCAACCGCGTCGCTGGCATCAAGCCGATCCCAGTTGGACCAGCTGGCCATTGTGTAGGTGGAATCAACAGCTGAAACGGTATAGACATTGGGATGGTCACCGGCATCGGCGGGTGAAAACCCATCAACGTCCTGACCGCTGTTGCCAGCCGCGATTGCAAAACGAATCCCCTGGTTGGCGGCATTGAGGATTGCATTGGACAGGGAACTACTAAGACCACCGCCCAGGCTCATATTGATCACCACCTTTGAGCGGTCCAGGCCGTTGGTATTGATCACACCCACGGCATAGTTAATCGCATTGATGATCGAGGTGATCGTGGCACCACCGCCACTATTGCCAAAGACCTTGAGGGAAACCACTTGGGCGCCGGGGGCAACGCCCACGACCCCTTTGCCATTAACAAGGGCTGCAATGGTGCCGGCCACGTGGGTGCCGTGGCCAACGCCATCACTAAAAGCGCTTTCTCCAGCAATAAAGCTCTTCGACCAAGCGCTATTGAGATTTAAATCGCCCGTAGTATCGAGAACACCCGAATCGATCACAAACACCGTGCTGCCGGTGCCGATATTGCCCTTGCTACTGACATCAAGACCATTCCAAACAGCCTTAACTCCCCAAGGCAGGGTTTCACCACTGGCGCTGGTTGTGTCACCGTAGGTAGTGGCATTAAGCCCGATGTCTTCAAGGCTGTAACTTGCGTTAAAAGCTTGCCCGGCCTTCTCAGGTTTCTGCCAGAGAAGCTTTTTGAACGCCATCGATACGGTGCCCTCGTCCTCGTTGGAGAGGCCTGGTTCAACGGTCACCGGCGGCATCATCGGCACCGCTCGATCTTGTTCAATACTGCGGATTCCTGGTATCTGGCGAAGTAAATCGGCCTGGGGATCGCTCAGATCGACGCTGAAGGCACCCAGTTGATCAAACAAATGGCGTGGTCGCAGATCTGGGGAGACATCGCCTAGGAGCGCTCGAACCGTTGCCGGCAGATTGTTTGGCAAGGGCGCTTGCTCAAGGCTCACCACATAGGTGCGAGTGCCAGCGACGCCTGATGCCGGCTCCGCCTGAAGGGCCTCAAGGCTAAGGTTTGAACCAATCCCATCCTGCTGGCTCCAGCCAGACTCGAGGCTCCACAACTCGAACAGGGAGGGATCAATGAAGGAGATACTTTTAGCTTTTGACATGATGTCTAACTATTTAAGTAGGGCAGGAGCCAGTGGTTGTCCACCCTTGGGTGGAGGAGCCAATACTAGCGGGCCGAGATGGTTAGCCCCCTAGGTCCTGTCAGCCTTGGCCTCCAGCATGGCTAGAGACAAAAGTGGCAAAACCCTGTGCTGAAGGGCGATTCGGGCTGAAGGCGCCAAGGTTGAGTCACATCCAGACATACTTTCGGTGGTCCCTGTGGTTCCTGCATCGCTCGCCCAAGGCAGCGCATCCACCCCGATCGCCAACTAGACGAAGCCGGGCCAAATCAAATGGATGATCCGGGCCGCGTTTAAACCGATGCCGAAATAACCGTCCAAATCTGCAGGCTCAGCGGCGCGCGGGTTCCAATCGGAAAGAATGGGGTCTGGGTGACTTTGGGCAGGACCCAGGCCACTGCATTCAGGTGGCTGCCCGGCCCGATCCAGCAAGGCGCAGCGGAACCACCCAACCAAGGCGACCATTCACAGCCCTTGGCCCATTGCACCATGCAGGCTCCTGCTAGGAGCCCAACCCACAGGGAGTGAATGGTGGAGGGGTTTGCGGGTTGCTGCAGAACTTACTGATCGACACAGCCCAGCGGCCGGTGCGGCTGGGTAGCGGACCAGGGCAAGTGAAGTCCCAGATGGGTTGAACCGCCCTAGGGTTGGTTGCTGAGCGGCCGCATCACCCATACCCTGAGCAATGCGGTGGCAAGCCCTGCATCCGAGTTTGCAAATCATGAACTTTGATTAATGTATCTAGTTTTGATTACTGGTTTTAAAAGTTTTTTTAATTTTAAAAAATATGTCTAAAAACAATCGATCTAAGTCACAAGAAGCGCATTTAGGCAGCGATAGTCCTGCCCCCACCCTGCTGGATCAACAGGCTGATCAGCAGGAAGCCTGCTCAGAGGGTGCTCTCGGAGGCTCCAGAGGGGGCTAGATGGCGCCGGATCAGCTACCAGCCGGTGCTGGTGTTGAATGCGGCCGATTTCGAGGGGCCGGGGCTTCTGAGACCATGGCCAAGTGCTGTGGGCAAGCACCGAGGATCCTCAACGCTGGCCAGGTATGGCGAGGGAGCACTAGAGACGGCAGAGCGAGCAGCGCCGGCGGCTCAGCTGTGGTGCCTAGTTGGGTAGCAGACCCACGGCACGGGCCAACAAAATCAGATCCACATCAAAAGCAACTAGAAAGTGGATCATGACCAATACTTTGGATCGTTGCTTTATGGGTTCAACGTTGGGAAAGAAAGAGAATGTCACCACCGTGGACAAATAGAGATAGTCAATAAAAGCTGGTCGCCAAGGGGAATCTAGAACCTTGTTTCCTGGCGGCGGTACCCACCACAAGGCCTGCCGCTCCATCGTAGACCTGGGGGGATCAAGGACCCAATACAAAAATGTAAAGAGTGCCAGCATGGCGGCCAACAGAAGTCCGACCTGCATAAATAAAATTGTGCCAGCTATGCGGCCCTGAAGAAACCGAGCATTGACATTGATCAGGTCTGAAACGAAGTTCAGCGAGAGCATCATCGCTAAGGCGTTGCATTCTCGCCGCATGGCGATTTCACGCTGCGCGATAGCTGCTGCCGTGCAAAACAGTAGAAGAATCCATGTGGCCAGATAAATCAACCAAACCAAACTTTGGTTGAACTGCTGCAGGGGTGCGGGAGCCCGTTCATGCAGGGCCAGGTTGATCCCCCCCATGGCTGCCAGGGTGAAGACCAGTACCAATAGAAAAGGCAAGGCTTCACGGATCGGTCGATGCAGTCGAGATCCCAGGCCGATAGGGGCAGAGAGCGGCGTTTGACCAGGGCGGGATTCCCCCATTGGGTCAGTCATTGGGTGGCAGCCAGGATGCGAGCACCTGCCTAAACAGTTGCAACTCCTATTGCAGAATAGTTTGCTGCTTGAAGTGTTGGCGTAGCGGAGCGGACGTGAAGAGGTTTTAGGGGCTGGGGTATTTAGCGGTAGCCTGGGCCTGGCAGGTGGCCTTTGCCTGGGCAATGGTGGCCTGAGCGTTCACCTGTTGAATCACACAGTTGCAGGTGTAGGCAACCATCCCGGTAGGGGGTGTTTTGCCCGCCTTGGCGAAATCGGCGTTCATCGCCTGGGCGCAGTAGTGGTTGATGAGGTTATCAACCATAGTTTGGGCCCGGGCACCTGGGATGGTTCCGCCCAGGATGCAGCTGGCGGCTGCCAGGAGGGCCCATGGTCGCCGTTGTGAGCTGACCCAAAAAAGATGTTTAACCATGATGGACCCTCAAGTGCCAGGGATTTCGTGATTTTAGAACTTGGTTGGACAGAAAACAACCGCCTAGACCCGGCGATTCATAATCCGGCTCCCCTACGGTTGATCCAGGGGTTAACCAGACGACCTACTGGTAACAGCACCTATCGCAAAGGCGCTGTGGAGAGGGGGTCCTTGGTCAAGTGACCTGATTCCAACCGAGTGAATCAGAAATTGCCTTGAACCCAGGTTTGGATTGTGGTGATGATGAAAAGGTTCATGTGAAGCGCTAAAACCTCGTGCTGTTGCGAGTTCGCCAGTCGACCCTGTTCAGGCTGGCCAAGCGCTGGGACTGGCAAGCGCGCTGGATGTAACCATGGCGATCGGCGGCTACTGCCCTCGGGTAAAGGAGCTGCTGGAGACGTTGCTAGCCCTAAGCCAACCCTCCAGTCAGACTGAAAACTAGCTGGCGACCAATTGACGGCCGCCTTGCTGAACCCCTAGAGGAGGACGAGGCTGGCCACCTCCAAGGGGGCGTTTGGCGGCCTACCTCGCCGCTTGCACAAGGCTTTCCGTACACCTTTCCACTCAATCAACCCTGGGATCTCGGTCCCGCCGCTCACGCCAATCGCTCAGCCAAGACGCAAGCCCTCGATGCCCTGCCAGCCCAGATAAACCGCTAGGGCAATGCTCACCAAACCAACCAGCAGGTTGCCGTTGGCGAATAACCATTGTTTGCCCCGCTCGAGGAGGCTCAGCACCCGCTCGGGTCCGGCCAAGACCAGAGTTACTAGCGGTGCCAGCAGCAAGCTGGCGCTGGCCAGGCTGAACAGTCCTGTGGCGAGCAGTTCCGTGCCAGTACCAAGGTCTGCGGCGATCAGGCTGCCGGCCGTCTTGGTGAATAGAAACAAAGCGTCCGGTCTGGCCACTTCCAAGGCGGCACTGATGGCCAGCAAGAGCGGTAGCGGCATGGCGCCGAACTGATCCAGCTTGCGAGTCCAGCCCGGTGGCTCTGAAGCAGCATCCTCCTTGTTCAACAGCTCCTTGATCCCCAGCCCCAGAAGGGCGCCGGCGGCCAACAGATCCAGACCGGTGCGGTGGTTGCTGCCCTTGTCCATGGTGAGGAACAGCCCATGGCCGACGGTGAGCAACAGCGCCACCGCAAGGGCGGCGGTGATCAGCCAGCCGGCCACAAACCAGCCGCCGCGTTGCAGGGGCCTGGGGCCGAGCAAGAGCAGAAGTAGCAGGCCAAGGTGCAGGGGCGACAAGCCGATTGCCAGGCCAAAGGCGGCCAACTCAGCAAACAGGGCCCCCAGGCCCTGGCTTGCGGCCCCAAGATCAGCCATGTCGAAAATCAATTCTGTGAATAATAATCGGCCCTCCCCGTACAACGAATCAGGGAAGCCCTGAAAACCCCTCCGGTGTTGGGTTGCACAAGACCCTCCTTGGGGTCTCGGCGATTCCGTCGGATGTGGCAGGGGGGGGGAGTACAGGCTCCCGAATCGGCGCCAAGATTGGCTTTGGTGAGGAGGCTGGGCGCCGGTGAAGCTAAAGATTTGCTCTTTGCGGGTGGCGTCGTCTAGTCCGCAAGCCTGTCTCTAATGACGCTTGGCGCCAGATAGGGCCAGCGCAAAGATTCCAGTATTCGGAAGCGAGCCCGAGCGTCCTCATCGACGAGGACGCTCGGGCCTGCTGCAGAGCAGCGGCTTGATCGCGGATATGCCCTTCAAACACACAAACTCACCGGCCACATGCTTTCCCCTTGCGAACTCCTCACCGCCAATCCAAAAGAAAGGGGCTTTCCACTTGTGACCTCCTGCACCAACTCGCCTGTCACCTAACGGCTGGGGACTGCGGTTGGGGCCCTAGCCAGTCTGGCTTCTCAGTGGAGCTGCTCAAACCAGCCGATGCCCTGACCACTGACGCGACGCCCGAACTGGATGGGTTATCAAGGCGACACTGCTGGCTTTTGCACGCAAGACATGTAACAAGCGGCTGGATGGCTGCCTCTGCAAAGCAAAACTGCTGGCTGCCGCCCAGGCCCTAGGACGAGGCCATGGGGCAGAGGAGGCGCATGGAAGCGTGTTTGGGCGCTATGGCACCCAGATGGGCCTGGGCCATGAAGCAACGCCGTCGCTGAGCTGGTGCTGAAAGTAGTTCGTCCGGGCAGGGGCATGGGCAGGAACAGATGGCCTGTGCGGGGCCTGGATTTGCTTTGTCGAAGGAGAGTG
>CAMAVE010000096.1 GCA_945861595.1 Synechococcus sp. UW140 | reverse complement strand
CGCCATCGGCAAGGCCTCCATGCGCAACAACAGCGCCCTGCCCAAGGTGGAGGTCGATCCCCAGACCTATGAAGTGTTCGCCGACGGCGAACTGCTCACCTGTGAGCCGGCGGAGGTGCTGCCGATGGCCCAGCGCTATTTCCTGCTCTAACAGGCGCTCCCTAGTCGGTGCAGCTTGCGGCTGGGTGACCCTGGTCTGGGCCTGGTTAGGGCGCTTCTGAGCTAAGGGCCAAGGGTTCCGTAGCAGGGTTCCGTAGCAACGAAGACCGGGATCGGCCCGATCGCTCAGCATGATCTCAGCCTCGCCGGGGCAGCCATGTTCACCGCCTATAAGCCCAGCAAGGGCTACGACGAATACTTCAGTGGCAGCGCCGAACCCCGCGAGGCCCTCCAGCCCCTGATCTCCTCCCTGGGCACCCTGGGCATCGAGGAGCTGAACCGCAACCATGCGGCTGCCGGCATGTTGCTCAAGCGCCTGGGGGCGACCTTCCGGCTGAATGATTCGGGCGATAAGGGCACCGAGCGGATCCTGCCCTTTGATCCCTTGCCCCGGCTCATCCGCACCGGCGAATGGCAAACCCTGGAACGGGGTCTGATCCAGCGTCTTGAGGCGATCGACCTGTTCCTGGCCGATGTCTACGGCGACCAGCGCATCCTCCATGACGGGGTGATTCCCCGGGAGGATGTGGAGAGTTCCCAGGGCTGGCGGCCCCAGCTCCAGGGCTTCAAGCCGCCCCTGGGCAAGTGGTGCCACATCTCCGGCCTGGATTTGATCCGTGATGGGGCCGGCACCTGGCGGGTGCTGGAGGACAACCTGCGCTGCCCCTCGGGGGTGGCCTACTTCCTCGAAAACCGGCGCGTGATGAAGCGCATGTTCCCGAGCCTGTTCTCCGGGCGCACCGTCCAGCCGATCGACGATTACCCCTCCCACTTACTCCAGACCCTGCGGGAGCTGGCCCCCTGGACCAACCAGCCCAAGGTGGTGTTGTTGACGCCTGGGGTGTTCAACAGCGCCTACTTCGAGCACAGCTACCTGGCCCAACAGATGGGCATCCAGCTTGTCGAAGGCCGCGATCTGGTCTGCGAGGGCGACCGGGTTTGGATGCGCAGCACCGCCGGCCTTGAAGCGGTGGATGTGATCTACCGGCGCATCGACGACGACTTCCTCGATCCGGCCGTGTTCCGCAGCGATTCGATGCTGGGGGTCCGCGGCCTGATGGCGGCCTATGCGGCCGGGCGGGTGGCGATCGCCAATGCGCCGGGCAGCGGCGTGGCCGATGACAAGCTCATCTACGCCTATGTGCCCGAGATGATCCGCTACTACCTGGCTGAGGAGCCGATCATCGAAAATGTGCCCACCTATTTGTGCTCCAGGGCCGACGATCGCGCCTACGTGCTCGCCCACCTCAAGGACCTCGTGGTGAAGTCGGTGGCGGAGGCGGGCGGCTACGGCATGCTGATTGGACCCCATGCCGACCAGGCCGAGATTTTGGAATTTGCCGCCAAGATCGAAGCCGATCCCCGTAATTTCATCGCCCAGCCCACCCTGGATCTCTCCACCGTGCCCTCCTTGAGCCAGGGGGAGCTCTACCCCTGCCATGTGGACCTGCGGCCCTACGTGCTGCGCGGCAAGGGGGCCTGGGTGAGCCCCGGGGGCCTCACCCGGGTGGCCCTACGCCGGGGCTCCCTGGTGGTGAACTCCTCCCAGGGCGGCGGCTGCAAGGACACCTGGATCGTGGAGGACTCCCCATGTTGAGCCGCGTCGCCGATTCGCTCTACTGGATCAACCGCAACGTTGAACGGGCCGAGAACATCTCCCGCTTTGTCGAGGTGAGCGAGGCCATGGCCCTCGATTGCCCGCCCGGCAGCGCCGAACCCTGGCTGCCCCTGATCGATGCCTGCGGTGATCGGGAACTCTTTGACACCCTCTATCCCCAGGGCACCCCAGAGGATGTGGTGCGATTTTTAGTGAAGGAGCCGAAGAACCCCAGCTGCATCGTCAATTGCATCGCCATCGCTAGGGAGAACGCCCGCCAGATCCGCGAGGTGATCACCACGGAAATGTGGGAGCAGATCAATGATCTGCATTGGACCCTGCAGGAAAGCGATGCGTTTTGGCAGCTCCAGCCCCAAGAGCAACTGCGTGAAATCCGCCGGGCCTGCCAGCTTTTTTATGGCGTCACCGATGCGACGCTCAGCCGCGATCTCTCCTGGCAATTCAGCCGCCTGGGTCGCCTGATCGAGCGGGCCGACAAGACAACGCGCATCCTCGATGTGAAGTATTTTCTGCTGTTGCCCAGCCCCGAGGAGGTGGGTGGCGTGCTCGATGAGCTGCAGTGGATCTCCCTGCTCCGCACGGCCGGCGCCTACCAGATGTTCCGCCAGGCCCAGCAGCAGGGGATCACCCCCCGGGCGGTGGCCGCGTTTCTGTTGCTCGATCCGATCTTTCCGCGTTCGGTGCGCTACTGCCTCGAAGGCATCAGCAAGGCCCTCGGCGTGATCCGCAGCAGTGCGGTGCCCGGTCCGCCCGATGACCTGGAATGCCTCAGCGGTTTGATGCTCGCTAGCTGGAGTTTTGTGCGAATTGACGACCTGATTGGCCAGGGCTTGCATGAGGCCATCGACCATTTCCAGAGCGATCTGAACCGGCTCCATGGGCTGATCCATGACCGTTACTTTGTGATGCCCACCCAGTCCCCCTCCGAGTCGAGCTCTGATCTGGCATGCGTGCCCGCCTAACCCACAGCTTCTCTTACCGCTACAGCGATCCGGTGCTGCTCGGCCCCCATCGCTTTTGCCTGCGGCCGCGGCCCCACGGCTTCCAGCGCCTGCTGGACTACAGCCTCACGATCAGTCCCGATCCCAGCCAGCTCTACGACCTGCTCGCCGCCGGCGGCGACACGATCACCCGGGCCCGTTTCCTCAAGGAAACGCGGATCTTTCGGGTCGAGGCCTGCTCAGAGGTGGAAACCTGGCAGCCGCCCCTGATCGAGGCCTGCCTCGATGAGGACATGGCGCGCCTGCCGGTGCCGATCGGCCGGCTCAACCCCGACCTGCTCTCCTGCCTGCAGGGCTGGCTGCCCAACGGCCAACACGACCCAGCGGCGGTGGATCTGGCCCAGGAAGCCCTAATTGGCAGCGACCAGCGCAGCCTCACCTTCCTCCAACAATTAATTGAAATCATCCAGGACCGGGTCAAATACACCCAGCGCCATGTCGGCCCCGCCTGGCCCGCCGGCCGCACCCTCAAGGAACGGGTGGGCTCTTGCAGGGATCTGGCCATGTTGATGATCGAGTGCTGTCGCTGCGTCGGTTTGCCGGCTCGTTTTGTGAGTGGTTACCACCTGGTGGAGCCCAAACCGAAGCGCTACGACCTGCACGCCTGGGCCGAGGTGTACCTGCAGGGGGCTGGCTGGCGGGGGTTTGATCCCAGCGGCAAGGGGGCCGTAGATGAGCGCTACATCCCCCTGGCCACCTCCTCCCAGTCCGATCTCACCGCGGCGATTACGGGCACCTTCTCCGGCCCCCCTGGGGTGAAGAGCATCCTCAAGTGGGACATCCAAGCCGAGGTGCTGGTGCCGCCCCGCGAGAGCGAGGCCGAAGTCAAGGAGCCCCCTTCGGTTCAGCTTCTGCCCCAATCCCCCTCGGGAGTTCCCTAGTGACCCGTCCAGCCGCGGACGCCCCAGCCCAGCGTCCCACCAGCCCCCTGGCCGCTGCCAGTGGGGCTAATGCCATGGACACTGCTTCGATCGATCCGGCCACCGACCCGGCTGCCGTGAGCGCGGCCATCGAGGCGCGTTTGGCCGCGGCCGGGGTGCAGCTCACCCTGGGCGGTGAACCCACCTACGTGCCGAACGAACCGGAGGGGGCGGAATGGACGTTTGCGGCCGATGGCCCCACCAAGCTGGGCTATGCCCGGGCCCTGGCGGCCCAGCTGCAGCAGCGGGCCTGGCCTGGCAGCACCCTGATGTACTGCCCCGGCAAGCGCTACGACGGCGAGGTCAATCCCCGTTGGGCCCTGCGCCTCTTCACCGGGCCGACCGGCGAGCCGCTGGTGGCCTGGCCCCAGAGCGATGGGGCCGCCAGGCCCGTGCTGCCGGCTGGGGCGGCCGCAGGCTTCCTGGCGGCGATCGGCCGCGGCCTGGGCTGCCAGCTGGAGCCCCTGGAACTGCGCGATCCCCTCGATGGCGAGCGCAGCGTCTGGGCGGCCCCCCTGAGCTTCAACAATGGTCTCGATGAGACCGGGTTTGGCCCGCTGGGCTGGCAGCCGGCGGCCTGGCCCCTGGATACTGAGCTGCGCGAGCTGCTGGGCGCCCCCGGTCCGGCGGGCCTGCGCCTGCCCCTGCAGCACTTCCCCGAGGGGGTGTTGCGCCAGGTGCTCACCCTGGAGGTTGGACCCCAGGAGTGGAGCTTGTTCCTGCCCCCCCTGGCCCGCCAGCCCCTGGAGCAGTTGCTGGGCGTGATCGCCAGCGCCAGTGGCGCCTGGAGCCAGCCCGACCTCAGCGGCGTCTTGCCCCTGGACATCGATGGCGTCTGGCAGGTGCTTGGCCTGACCGCCGATCCGGGCGTGCTCGAGGTGAATCTGCCCGTTTGCCCGAATTGGGATGCCTACGCCGGTTGGATGCGCGTTTTGGAAGAGGGCGGTGCGGCCGTGGGCCTGCGCTCCTGGAAGCAGCGGCAGCCCGCGCCGGAGCTCCCCCAGCCTGACGACCTGAGCCCGGAGCGCCGAGGCCAGGGGGCCCTGAACCTGGCTGGTCCCAATCGGGCCGGCCTGAGCCAGGAGGGCAGTGGCGGCGGCAACCACCTGCTTTGGGGTGGCCCCAGCCTGGAGTTGAACCCCTTCTTCAGCAGGCCCGCCTGGCTGGTGGGCCTGCTGCGCTTTTGGCAGCAGCACCCCAGCCTGGCCTATCTGTTCAGCGGCAATTCGGTGGGGCCCGCCTCCCAGGCGCCCCGGCCCGATGAGGGCAGCGCCGCCTGGCTCGACCTGCAGCTCGCCCACCAGGTGCTGGCCGGTCTGCCGGAGGGCGACCAGCGGGTGGCGATCAGCGAAACCCTGCGCCACCTCCATGCCGACAAGAGCGGCAACACCCACCGCAGCGAAATCAGCCTCGACAAGTTCTGGAACCCGGCCTGGGCCGCCGGCTGCCAGGGGCTGCTCGAGTTCCGGGCCATGGAAACCCTGCCCCAGCACCAGTGGAGCGCGGCGATCGCCCTGCTCTGGAGCGCCCTAGCCGCCCACCTGCTGGAGCCCGCCCATCGCCCCGCGCAGATGCGCTCCTGGGGCGAGGCCCTGCACGATCGCTGCCTGCTGCCCAGCGAGCTCTGGGCCGATCTGGAGCAGGTGCTGGCCTTGCTGGCGGCCGATGGTCTGGTCCTCGATTCCGGCCTGTTCCGCCAGATCTGGCAGTGGCGCTTCCCCCAGCTGCTGCACTGGCGCCAGGGCGAGGCGGAGCTGGAGATCCGCCGCAGCCTCGAACCCTGGCCCCTGCTGTGCGACACCCCGGTGGAAGGCGGCAGCACCAGCCGCTTCGTTGACAGCTCCCTGCGCCGCTTCGAGGTGATCACCTCGGCGGCGTTCCGCCAGCGCTTCGGCCTAGTGCTGCAGGGCCGCCGCCTGGCCCTGCCCGCCGCCGAGGTGTCCCAGCCCGTGGCCGTGCGGTACCGCTTGGAGCGGCTCTACCCCTGTCTGCACCCCACACTTGCGCCCCACCTGCCCCTGGAGCTGGCCCTGGTGGCCCGGCCCGATGCCGGTTTCGGCCAGGGCGGTGAGTCCGGTGCCAGCCCAGCGGGCGGTCCGACCCTGCAGCGCTGGACCCTGCTCAGCGAAGACGGAGGCTTCCTGGCCCAGGAGCCCACCGCTGGTGAAGCTCCGCTGGATCCAGCGGCTGCCCCCTGGCGCGGAGCCAGCTCCGATGCCGTGACCGTGGACCTGCGGCTGCCCTGATACTCCGCTAATCGGCTGACGCGTGCGCCCCTATCGCCAAGGGGCAGCCGGTGATGTCCTGACCAGGGCTGGGGCTTAGTCGCAGGCCCCGATCAGCTTGGTCGTTACCAGCTAACGCCGTGCAGCTTGGGCAGGGGAGCGGTGCGGGAGGTGGTGGCAAACAGGCGCGGGATGCGGGCGCTGTTGTAGACGCGGAATTCGCGCATCTCGCTGGCGCCCTGGTCGCGCACGGCCTGGTTGAGCACCACCGAGCCATCGGGATCGGACACGGAACGGTGGAAGGTGCCCGGCGGAATGCGCAGGATGTCACCGCCGTTGTCCAGGCGCACGATGTGGAAGGGATAGTTCCAGCCCAGGTTCACCAGGAAGAAGGTGCGACCGCCATGGAGGGCCAGCAGGTTGTCCTCCTGGTGGGGGTGGAGATAGAACTGCCAGGCGCCGGTTGCGCTGTCATCGGGGGGGCTGATCGCCGGACCGCTATGCACCACCAGATCGCGGGCATTGGAGGTGGGCACGGTGATGTCGTAAAAGCGCACCGCGGGGGTATCGCGGAACTTCTCGTAGGGAATCAGCTCAAACATGGGCGCCGGCCGCGGTGCCGATAGCGATTGGTCCGCTTGGTTGGCCTCCAGCAGGGTGGTGACCATGGCGATTGCCACCGGAGGTGGACGAAGACGTTGGCCCAATCAACCCAAGCGCCCGCTGGGCCTGTCGTTCGATCGGCTACCAAACCCCTGATAGGGCCCGGATCGGGGACGGATACCCGACTGGCGCCCCAAACCAGGCCGCCAGCTCCAGGCCAGCATGGGTTGATGGATCGTTCCGTTCAGCGCGCCGCCATGACCCCAAACCCCCGCAGTGCCTGCCTGTTCGCCTGCCTGCTGGTGGGGACCGCCAGCCTGCCCGTGGGCGCCCAGCAGCAACCCCTGCCCCAGCAGCCCTATCAACAGGCTCCCTATCGCCAGCCTGACCAGCCGCCCCGGCCGGTGCGCCCCTGGACCAAGCCCACCGTGTCGGTGCCGGAGTTCAAGAACACGGTGACCCAGCCCACCTGGTGGTGGCAGGGATCGGTGGCCCAGG
>CAMAVE010000095.1 GCA_945861595.1 Synechococcus sp. UW140 | reverse complement strand
GCCTGGCCGCGCCAGCGGGCCTCCCACCACCAGAGCCGCTCCAGGTCGGCCTGGCCCTGGGGCAACTGGCGAAAGGCGGCCACCGTGTGGGGATAGGCGCCAGAGAGGGCCTCGAACACATCGGCGCCAGGCTCCAGGGGCGCTAACGGGGCGAGGGCGTAGGGAAAGCGTTGCTCCAGTTCGGCTTGGAGGCGGGCCAGCAGGGCCTGGGCTTCGGCGGGGGATCCCTGCCAGAGCCAGGCCTTGAGATACACCGATTGCTGCAGACCCCAGCCACTCAGGCGCAGGTCCAGCCCGCCACGGCAGAGGCGCAGGTGGTTGCCCTGGCGGCTTGCCCCGGGGCCGAGCAGCTCCAGGGCTGCCGTGAGCACGGGCTCCAGCTGCCGCCGGGGCACATCCACGTACCAAAGCGGATCGATCATGGCGTCAGCGGCTGATGCTGGGGGAGGGAGAAGGAAGGGAAGGAGCGGCGGCGACCAGGCTCTGCAGCGAGGCCAGGATCTCCTGGCTGTGGCCGGAAGGACGCACGGCCACCCAGCGCTCGCGCAGCACGCCATCTGGATCGATCAGGAAGCTGTGGCGCTGGGAGTAGGGGGAGATCCAGGAGCCATAGCGGCGGCTCACGAGCCCGCCGGGATCGGAGAGCAGGGGAAAGGCCAGGCCCTCACTCCCGCAAAATGACGCATGGGATTCGGCCGAATCGGCGCTGATGCCCACCACCTCAGCGCCGAGCTGGTGGAACTGGGCCAGGTCCTGCTGGAAACCGCGGGCCTCCAGGGTGCAGCCGCCGGTGAAATCCTTGGGATAAAAATAAAGCGCCAGCCAGCGGCCCTGGAAGTCTGAAAGGCGGAGTTCCCCTTCCGTGCCCGGGGGCACAAAACCCTCGAGGGCGAAATCGGGAGCCGGCTGGTCGAGTTCCGGCAGGGTGCCGCCTAGGGCCCTCGCTTGCTTTGGCGCAGCCAGCAGGGCAGACAAGGCACCTGCCGCAGGCATGGCAGCCAAAAGCCCCTGCAACACAAGACGGCGCTTCATTGCAGGGGCTTCAGGGTTTGGGGTTGGTCAGGGCCTAAACGGCGCCAGCTCAGATCTTGGCCAGGTTGACGCCGAGTTGCTTGGCGTAGGCACCCAGGCCTTTCTTCTGGACGGTCTTGAGGGCGCGGGTGGAGAGGCGCAGCTTCACAAAGCGGTTGCCCTCAGCCCACCAGAGGCGACGCTCCTGCAGGTTGACCTGCTGCAGCTTCTTGGTGCGCACATGGGAGTGGGAGACGGCCATGCCGTTGTTGGCGCGCTTGCCGGTGAGCTGACAAACCCGGGACATGACAATCAACCTGTGGATAACAAACGGGGATCAACCCGAACGAAGATCGTACCAAAGGGCAAGCGCCAGCGCGATTTTTGGGGCTTGGGGCCTGGCACCAGGAAGGAGGCATCAGCGGCCAGGGCCCCCGGATGGGGCTTCCCCTGGCCGCTGGCCCCTGGGATTCAGAGCCCCCGGGCGAGCAGCTGGGAGAGCAGGTCGGTGCTGCGCTGCTGGAAGCCGGCCAACTGGTTGGGCTCCAGGCCGCCCACGGCGAGGCGGGCCATTTCATAGAGGTGCTGACCGAGCTGGTTCGCCAGCTGCTGGCTGGGGGAGCTGGCGCCGGCGCCGGTGATCACGGCCCCGGCCGAGAGCTTGAGCAGTCCTTCGACTAGGGGATGGCGGCGGTTGATCAGCAGCACGTGGTATTCGGGCAGGCCCGGCAGTCGCTGCTCCATCAGGGCGCCCATGTCGTTGATGCGGCGCATCTGCTCAGGCAACAGGATCAATGCAGCTGGGGCGTTGTCCCCCTTGAGGGACTGCACCTGCACCGTCACCTTGTCGCTGTTAAGCACCTCCTTAAACAGGCTGCGCAGCTGCTCGCTGGCGTCCTTGCCCTCGGCGTCACTGATCTCCGCTTCTTTCTCCTGGAGGCTGTCATCGAGTTCGCTATCGACCCGCTGGAAGGTGAGCTCCTGGTGGCGCGATTCCAGCCAGGGAATGAACTGGGCATCGATCAGGGTGTCGGCCAGCAGCACCTCGGCTCCTTGGCCTTTCCACAGGGCTAGGGGGCCGGCTTGGCCCGCCTCATCGGTGCAATAGAGGATGCGTTTGGCGTTGGCCTCGGCCAGGCGGCTGCGATAGCCGGCCAGGGTGGTGTAAGCCAGGTTGCCACTGGCGATCGGGTCGGGGGTCTCCTCCTGCTCGCCCGCAGGGGCGGTGGTGCCATAGAGCACCAGGTCGGCCACCTGGTCGGCGAACTTGTCGTCTTCCATGGCGCCGATCTTGATGAAGGGGGCCAGGGCCTCCCAGATTTCGGCGTAGCGCTGGGGCTCATCGCGGTGGAGCTCCTTGAGGCGATCGCCCACCTTCTTGGCCACAAAGCCACCGATCGAGCGCACGCGCCGATCCGTTTGCAGGGCGCTGCGGCTCACATTGAGAGGGATGTCGGGGGAGTCGATCACGCCGCGCAGGGGCAGCAGGTAGCGGGGCACCACTTCTTTGATCGAATCGCTCACAAACACCTGGTTGCAATAGAGGCGAATCTCGCCCCGCTCCCAATCGGTGCGGCCCGTGAGCCGGGGGAAAAAGAGAATGCCCTGGAGGTTGTAGGGGTAATCGGTATTGAGGTGCACCCAGAGCAGGGGATCCCCCTGGAAGGGGTAGAGGTAGCGGTAGAAGTCGATGTAGTCCTGATCGGTGAGATCCCGGGGGCTGCTGCGCCAGGGGGCCTGGCGTTTGTTCACCGTTTCGCCTTCCAGCTGCACCTCAACCGGCAGGAAGTCGCAGTAGGTGGTGATCAGGGTGCGCAGGCGGCTGGGCTCGATGTATTCGAGTTCCTCCTCCTGCAGGTGCAGGATTACATCGGTGCCAGGCTCGCTGCGCTCACCCCCTTCCAGGGTGAAGTTGGGGGAGCCATCGCAGCTCCAGCGCGCCGCCTCGGAACCGGGCCGGGCCGAGAGCGTGACCAGCTCCACCTGATCGGCCACCATGAAGCTGGAATAGAAGCCCAGGCCGAAGTGGCCAATGATGGCATCGTCTTCGCTTTTGTATTTCTGCAGGAATTCTTCGGCGCTGGAGAAGGCCACCTGGTTGATGTAGCGCTTCACCTCATCGGCGGTCATGCCGATGCCGTTGTCGCTGATCGTGATCGTTTTGGCCTCACGATCGATGTTGATCTGGATTTTGCCTTCTTCGCCTTCGCTGCAATCGCCGCCCATGGCTGCCATGCGGCGCTTGCTGATGGCATCGACGCCATTACTCACCAGCTCGCGCAGGAACACCTCATGGCCGGAATAGACGGCCTTTTTAATGATTGGAAAAATGTTTTCCGTGTGGATCTGGATTTGGCCCTGTTCCTTCACAGTCACGGTTTGTGGACGACTGGCGGGACCTTAGGCAAGGGCTGGCGCCAACTCAAGCGCCGTCAGGGAGGGGTCCCCGAACCCCAAAGCTGGGAGCTGGGCCAGGGGCGAGCCAGATGGGACCCCTTCGCCAAAAAACTTTGATCTAAGGTGGTGGGCCTTGGCGCATCACCGGCCTGGCCAGCACCCTTTGGACCTCGCTTCAGACCTGGCGCCATAGCCTCACGGTCCCCCAATTCACGGTGGTCACCGGCGCCCTAGTGATTGCCGTGGGCACGGTCGTTCTCGCGAGCCCCCTCTGTTCCAGCGACGAGGTTGGGCTGTGGGAAGCCCTGTTTACGGTGACCTCCGCGATCACGGTGACGGGCCTGTCGATCATCGACATCGGCCGCGACCTCACCGCCTTTGGCCAGGTGACCCTGGCCGGCCTGATCATCACCGGTGGTCTGGGCCTGATGGCCATCACCACCTTTCTGCAGGGGTTTGTGCAGGGCCGCTCCGGGTTGCGCCACCGGCTCGACAGGGGGCGGGCCCTCGACGAGTTCGGTGTGGGCGGCATTGGCCCCACGTTCAAGCGCATTTTGGTTACGGGGCTTTGTGTGATGGGCCTAGGCACGCTGGTGCTCTACGGCTTCGGCTTTACCGACATCGCCAATCCCCTGGAACGGTTCTGGGCGTCTCTTTTCCATTGCATCAGCGCCTACAACAATGCCGGCTTTGGTCTTTGGGGAGACAATCTTGTGCGCTACCGGGATAACCCGGTGGTGAATGGTGTGATCGCCACCATGATTGTGGTGGGCGGCATTGGCTGGCGGGTGATCAATGACCTTTGGAGCAATCGCTCCAGCCTGCAACCGCTGCGCCGCTTAAACCTGCCTCGAGTCAGCCTCCAGAGCCTCAAGCTGCGTCGATTGAGCCTGCACAGCCGCTTGGTGTTGCGCAGCACGGTTCTCTTGATTGGGGTGGGGGCCCTGGGCCTGCTGTTCACCGAACAGTTCGCCTCCGGTGGCGTGATCGAGGACCTGCAGTGGTGGCAGCGGCTGCAAGTGACCCTGTTTCAATCGATTTCGGCGCGCACGGCAGGCTTTAACACCGTGCCGCTCTCGATCCAGACCTTTTCCGATGCCGGCCTGCTGCTGTTGATTGTGCTGATGTTTATCGGCGCTAGTCCGGGGGGCACCGGCGGCGGGATTAAGACCACCACCTTCGCCATTTTGATGGGGGCCACCCGCTCCACCCTGGAGGGCCGCGATGAGGTGGTCATCCAGCGGCGTCAGATCCCGGACACCGTTGTGCTGCGGGCCGTGGGGGTGACCTTGGCTTCGGCACTCTTCGTGATTTTGATGGCCCTGTTACTCGGCATCGGGCCCACCACCACAGGAGAGCCTACCCGCACGAGCTTCAACTTCCTGGAGAAGCTCTTCACCTGCATGTCGGCCTTCGGCACCGTGGGGCTCGATCTGGGCGTCACGGCCCAGTTGAACCGTTGGGGCCAGCTGGTGCTGATGGTGGGGATGTTCGTGGGCCGATTGGGTATCTTGCTTTTGCTTTCGGCTTTCTACGGCAGCCGCGCCCCATCGCGCGTGGGCTATCCCCGCGAAGACCTGTACACCTGAACTTCCCTCCCATGACCAGTTGGTGGCAATGGAATCCGGCTGATGGCGCTAGCAAGGGCGGCTTTGCCGTGATCGGCGTCGGTCGTTTTGGCCTGGCCGTGTGTTCAGAGTTGGTGAAGGCCGGCGCCGATGTGCTGGCGATCGATGCCAGCCAGCGCGCCATCGATGGGCTGCGCCAGATCGACCCTGGCATCGAGGCGCGGGTGCTCGACTGCACGGACGAAGACGCCCTGCGGGCCGCCGGCGTGCTCGACATGGACACCGTGGTGATTGCCATGAGTGAGCCGATCGAGGTCAGTATTACGGCCACCTTGATTGTCAAGGACAGCCCCGGAAGCAAGGTGAAGCAGGTGATTGCCCGGGCCAGCAGTGATCTTCACGTGAGGATGCTGCAGCGGGTGGGGGCCGATCGGGTGGTGTTTCCGTCCAAGATGCAGGGCGAACGCCTGGGGATGGAATTGGTGCGGCCCAACCTGTTGGAGCGGCTGCGTCTTGACGATCTCAATAGCATCGAAGAGATCCACGTTCCCCAGGCTTTCATCGGCCAATCGTTGCGCGAGATCAATCTCCGCAAGAACTACAAAGTGAGCGTGCTCGCCGCTGGTCCCGATAACCAACTCACCGTGAACCCACCCGCCTCCCACGTGCTGGCTGCCGGTGAATTGCTGGTGGTGATGGGTGCTAGTGACGCCCTGGCTAAACTGCCTGGCAGTTGACAGGCTAGCAGGCTCTTGCTACTTCAAAAATTACTACGACAAAGTTTAATTGAAAATCTCAGGATAGACCCCGTCTTATGGGGTTTGCCAAAGGTGTTTATGCCGGTTCATCGTTGTTGGTCTGTCAATGGGTGCACTGGCTGCCACAAGCAAAGCACTAACGCCTGTCTTTGCTGGGCTACGCCGGTTCCAAAAATGAAGCTTCCCCAAGCCTAATCGGGAGTTGAAATCCCTGGGCAAGCTGCAGGCGTGCCTTTTTTCTGTTACACTAGAAGAATTAAAAATCAATTATTTAGAAATTCGATCAGCCCATGGAACTGGCGCCTGTAGTTTCCGATACCAATCGAATCGCCCCTATCGGCCACGCCCTGCTTCGCCTGGTAGCTGCGGTTGCCGTCGCAACAAGCATCGAAGTCAAGCCTGGCTTGGCCGTGCCTGCTCCGCCGGCGATTCAAGCGTCCGGGGGATTGCAGGTTCAGAGCCAGGGCGGCGGCACCCCCAACGTTTTCAGTGGATATCTGTTTGCCCCCCTGGCTCAGGGCCGGCACGGCGAGGTGTTGTTTCTTGATTTCATTGCAGGTCTCAATCTTGGTGGGGCCTTGGTTCAGCAAACGAATCCCTCTGCAGCTGTGAGCACCCGATTGGGCTATCGCTTTCTCAGCAACGACCATCGCTGGATCTATGGATTGAACGCCGGTATTGATACCCGTCAGGCCTATAGTCAGTATGCCTTTCAAGTCGGTGCTGGAGCAGAGGCACTGCATCGTGACGTTGAATTGCGGGCCAACGCTTTTATCCCATTCTCAAACAAATCGGAACTTTACGCCACCGGTTGGACCAACGCTTCCCTGATCAACAACCAGCTGATTCTTGATGGCTGGAACCGTTACATCGTTTCCCTGGGGGGAATAAATTTGGAAGTGGGCATTCCCCTAGCCCGCTGGGGCAAGGAAAGCCTCTGGCTGTATGGCGCCTACTACTACCTCGATGGCAACTATGTCAGCGCCAGCTCCGGTGTGCGGGGCCGCGCCGAGCTGCGGGTTGGTCATCAATTATCCGTAGGCGGAAGTTTGGCTTACGACAATCTCTTCCAATGGCAGGCGAGCGGTTACCTCCGTTATGGCGCCAAACCGTTGAACGGCAATGCCAAGGACGCCATCGACGTCGCCGAGAGCACCTTCCTGGCCCAACGGGGTTTGCCGGTGCAACGGGACACCGAGATCCGCATGATCAGTGCGCTTCAAACTCTGCCCGGCAGCGTGGCCACCAATCCGAGCAACAACGGCAGCGCCTGGGTGGTGCGCTGTACGGGCGCCACCA
>CAMAVE010000094.1 GCA_945861595.1 Synechococcus sp. UW140 | reverse complement strand
AGGGCCTCGGCGTAGTCGCCGTCGTTTTGGGCGGAGAGGCCGTCGCGGTAATACACATAGGCCTCCTTGGCCTTGGGATCGATCGGCAACAGCTTCACGATCAGGTCGGCCATCACCGTGAAGCTCTTGTCGATGAAGTTGTCGTTGCGCTGGGAGCGGGGCACGGCTGGGGTTCGGATCGGCGTGCTCCCATCCTCCCCTGCATCAGCGGAGTCCGGGGCAAATGCCCATCGGCGGACATCGGCCCCAGGGATCTTGCCGTCAGCGGCGGCGGCCTGAACGGTCTTGGCCCCCTGTTCTGGCGCCTGCCCCGCTGGGGCACTGGAAGGGGAGCTGCCTAGCCTGGAGCACCTGGTCATTGCACCGTGTCCGCCGCCGCCGAAGCCGTCGCGCCGCTGCTGCTGCAGGTGGAGGGGATGAAGTGTGGCGGTTGTGTGCGGGCGGTGGAGCAGCGGCTCCTGGAGCAACCGGGCGTGCGCCAGGCCAGCGCCAACCTGATGACCCGCACCGCCTGGGTGGGCCTGGATCCCGCCCTCGAGGGGGATCCCTCGGGCCCCCTGGTGGAGGCCCTGGCGGGCCTGGGTTTCCAGGCCCAACGCCGTGACCAGGCTTCCACGCCCCTGAGCCGGGCCCAGCGCCAGCGCCAGGAGAGCTGGTGGCAGCAGTGGCGCCGGTTGGTG
The DNA here is from genome assembly GCA_945861595.1 of Synechococcus sp. UW140. Taxonomy (GTDB): domain Bacteria; phylum Cyanobacteriota; class Cyanobacteriia; order PCC-6307; family Cyanobiaceae; genus BAIKAL-G1. Next base: position 6,499 of record CAMAVE010000094.1, on the reverse strand, counting down.
GTGGCCCTGGCCTTGCTACTGGTGTCGGTGCTGGGCCACCTGAGCGAGGCGGGCGACCTGCCCTTGCCGTTGCTGGCCGATATCCGCCTCCACGCCGTGGTGGCGACCCTGGCCCTGGCCCTGCCGGGTCGGCCGATCCTGGTGCGCGGCCTGGTGGGGGCCCTGAACGGGGTGCCGAGCATGGACACCCTGGTGGGCCTGGGCATGGGCAGCGCCTACCTGGCCAGCCTGGTGGCCCTGTTGGTGCCTTCCCTGGGCTGGCAGTGTTTTTTCAACGAGCCCGTGATGCTGCTCGGCTTTGTGTTGCTGGGCCGCTTCATCGAGGAGCGGGCCCGCTTTCGCACCGGCCGCGCCCTGGAACAGCTGGCCGCCCTGCAGCCCGATACGGCCCTGTTGGTGCTCGGAGACGGGCCGCCTAGGCCCGTGCGGGTGGGCGGATTGCGCCCCGAGGATCGGGTGCTGTTGCTGCCCGGCGACCGGGTGCCCGTCGATGGCCTGGTGCTGGAGGGCCGCTCAGCCGTTGATGCGTCCAGCCTCACGGGGGAACCCTTGCCCCTGCAGGCCGGGCCCGGCAGCGAACTGGCGGCCGGCAGCCTCAACCTGGAGGCACCCCTCACCCTGCAGGTGCTGCGCAGCGGCTCGGACAGTGCCGTGGCCCGCATCATTGCCCTCGTGGAGGAGGCCCAGGCCCGCAAGGCACCGATCCAGGGCCTGGCCGACCGCATCGCTGGCCGCTTCAGCGGGCTTGTGTTGCTGATGGCGGGGGCCACGTTTCTGTTTTGGTGGCAGTGGGGCACGAAGCTCTGGCCCCAGGTGCTGCAGGCGGCCCCGTCCGCCCAGGCCCATGGGGGGCACCAGGCGGTAGGCATGGCCGCAACGGGCATGGCGGCCATGGGGTCAGCCGACATGGCGGCAGGGGCCCTGCATGGCGCGGCGATGGCGCCCCTGCCCCTGGCCCTGCAGCTGGCGATTTCGGTGCTGGTGGTGGCCTGCCCCTGTGCCCTTGGCTTGGCAACCCCGGCGGCGATCACGGTGGGCTCGGGCCTGGCGGCCCGCTCCGGCTTGTTGTTCCGTGGTGGCGATGCGATTGAAATGGCGGCGAGCCTGCGCTCGGTGCTGTTCGACAAAACCGGCACCCTCACCCTGGGCCGGCCCCTGGTCACGGCCGTGGAGGTGCTGACCTCCGCGCCAGGGGGGGGCTCCCCATCCCGATCCGAGGCCGATCGCCTGGTGCAGATCGCTGCCAGCCTGGAGCAACACACCCGCCATCCGCTCGCCTTTGCCCTGTTGCAGGAGGCCCAGCGGCGCGACCTGGCCCTGCTCGAGGTGGCAGACAGCCGCACCATCGCCGGCCAGGGGGTGGAGGGACGGCTGCAGGACCCCCTGGCCGCAGGGTTGGGGGCTGGCGGGGCCTGCCACGTCGGCCGGCCCGGTTGGCTGGTGGAGCTGGGCCTCGTGGCCCAGGAGGCGATCGAGGCGCCCCTGAACCGGCTGGAAGCGGCTGGGGCCACGGTGTTAGCCGTTAGCGCTAGGGCCCCCGGGGCGTCGGTAGGGGACCCTGGCCCTGGATCGCAATGGGTCGCCCTGGTGGCCGTTCAGGACCAGCCCCGGCCCGATGCCGCCGACAGCCTGGCGGAGCTGGCCGGGTTGGGCCTGGATCTGGGGGTGCTGAGCGGGGATCGCCGCTTAGCGGTGGAACAGTTGGCCCGCCAACTGGCCGTGCCCCTGGATCAGGTGGCCTGGGAACTGCTGCCCCAGCAGAAGCTGGAGCGGCTGTTGCAGTGGCGCCAGCGGGGGCCGGTGGCGATGGTGGGCGATGGCATCAACGATGCGCCGGCCCTGGCCGCGGCCGACCTGGGCATCGCCGTTGGTACTGGCACCCAGATCGCCCAGGACAGCGCCGGCCTGGTGGTGTTGGGGGACCGGCTGGAGGGGGTGGTGGATGCCCTGCTGATTGCCCGCCGCACCATGGCCAAGGTGCGCCAAAACCTCATCTGGGCCTTCGGTTACAACCTGGTGGTGTTGCCGATCGCCGCGGGGGCGCTGCTGCCCCGGTTTGGCCTGCTGCTCTCGCCGCCCCTGGCGGCCCTGCTGATGGCCACCAGCTCGATCACAGTGGTGCTCAATGCCCTCCTGCTGCAGGGGCCAGGTCCACTCCGCTCCGGTCAGTGAAGCCATCTGCAGGACTGCGTTCCCCCGTGATGTCATCCCCCCTGAGGCCTCTGCCGTGACCCCCGCACCCGAGGTCCCGTCGCCCCTTGCCGATCCCAGCGCAGACCCCTTGCCCCGGGGCCGCTTTCTGGTGCTGGAGGGGATCGATGGATGCGGCAAGACCACCCAAATCGCCGCCCTGGCGGAGTGGTTGCCCCGGAGTGGCCTGCTGCCCCCCGGCGCCGAACTGCTGGTCACACGCGAGCCCGGGGGCACGGCCCTGGGCCAGGCCCTGCGCCAACTGCTGCTCCATCCCCCCGGCGAGGCGGCCCCCGAGCCCACGGCCGAACTGCTGCTCTATGCCGCCGACCGGGCCCAGCACGTGCAGCAACGGATTGCTCCGGCCCTGGCGGCCGGCCACTGGGTGCTCAGCGATCGCTTCAGCGGCTCCACCGCCGCTTACCAGGGCCATGGGCGGGGCCTGTCCCTGGCCCTGATCGAGCAGCTCGAACGGATCGCTACGGCCGATCTCCAGCCCGACCTCACCCTCTGGCTGGATCTGCCCCTGGCCGAATCCCGCCGCCGCCGCGGCGAGCGGGCGGCCGACCGCATCGAGGCGGCCGGGGACGCCTTTTTGGAGCGGGTATGCGCGGGCTTTACCGCCCTGGCGGTCCAACGGGGCTGGTGCCGGTTGGATGCCAGCCTGGCGCCCGAGCAGGTGTCTGACGCCATCGGGGTCTTGTTGGCGCAGCGCTTTGGACCCTTGGCGCAACCGCATGGCTAATCCAAGCGACCTGTTTGCCGGTTTGGTGGGTCAGGCCCCGGCCACGGCCCTGCTGGCTGCCGCCTTGGACCAACAGCGCCTAGCGCCGGCCTATCTGTTCTGCGGAGCCGACGGGGTGGGACGCTCCCTGGCGGCCCGGCGTTTCCTGGAGGGGGTGATCGCCGGCCCCAAGGGCGCGCCATCGGTGCGCCGCCGCCTGGAGGAGGGCAACCATCCCGACCTGCTTTGGCTCGAGCCCACCTACCAGCACCAGGGCCAATTGATCCCCGTTTCGGAAGCCCTGGCCACGGGCATCAGCCGCAAGGCGCCGCCCCAGTTGCGCCTGGAGCAGGTGCGCAGCGTGTCCCAGTTCCTCGGCCGGCGGCCCCTGGAATCGCCCCGCTGCCTGGTGGTGATCGAGAGGGTGGAGGCCATGGCCGAAGGGGCCGCCAATGCCCTGCTCAAAACCCTGGAGGAACCGGGTGGCGGCCTGCTGATCCTGTTAACGGCGGCGCCGGAGCGCCTGCTCAGCACGATTCGCTCGCGCTGCCAGCAGATCCCCTTTCGCCGCCTCAGCCCCGCCGAGATTGGCGACGTGCTGCTGCGCCAGGCGCCCATGCCGTGCGCCGATCCCGCGGACCTAGGCGATTCCGAAGGCCGGAGCGAGCCCGCACCTAAGGCCGATCCACCGGAACTGCTGGAGCTGGCGGCCGGCTCCCCAGGAGCCCTGCTGCACTGCCGCGAGCAATGGGCCGCTTTGCCAGAAGGCTTGGCAGAGCGGCTTTGGAGCCTGGGCAGTCAGGGCCCGGGCCAGGGCTCCCGATCGAGGGCCCAGAACGGGGCGGGGGCCGGGAAGGGGGGCAGTCCGATCGAGGCCCTGGCCCTGGCCCGGGACCTCTGTGAGGCCCTCGATGGCGAACAACAGCTCTGGCTGCTGAATTGGTGGCAATGGCGCCTCTGGCGCCAACGGCCCGAGCCTGACGTGCAGCGCCGCCTGGAAAGCCTGCGCAGCCACCTGCGCTCCTACGTGCAGCCGCGGCTCGCCTGGGAAGTGGCCCTTCTGGAACTCTCGGGCCTTGGTGGCAGCCGCCCTGGCTGACATCCCTGCAGCGAGGCGGATTTGGGTCCCCAAGGAATGGCCTGCTAGCCGTGGGGGTTTCAGACGGGGGTGCTGAGGAGTTTGCGCGTTTCGCGGGCCTGGTGGATCACTTCGGTGAGGGTCTCGAGCTGGGAACCCGTGGGCAATTCCAGGCAGTAGCCGGCGCCATACACCGTCTTGATGAACCGGGGTTTGCGCGGATCGGGTTCGAGCTTGGTGCGCAGGTGGCGGATGTGGACGCGGATCGTTTCGATGTCGTCATCGGGCTCGTAGCCCCACACCTCCTTGAGGATCAGGGAGGGGGCCACGGTCTGGCCATGGCGCTGCAACAGGCAGTGCAGCAGTTCAAATTCCAGGTGGGTGAGCCGCACCGGCTCCTCGAACCAGATCGCCTCAAAGCGTTCGGGCACCAGGGTGAGGCAGCCGTAGTTGAGGATTTCGTTGTGCTGGCTCGACACGGGGGTCCGCACGCTGCGGCGCAGCAGGGCCCTCACCCGCACCAGCAGTTCTTCGAGGTCGAAGGGTTTGGTGAGGTAGTCGTCGGCGCCGGAATTGAAGCCGCTCACCTTGTCCTTGATGCCCCCCAGGGCCGTGAGCATCAGGATCGGGATCTGGGCGGTGCGCTCATCGCGGCGCAGCCGCTGACAGAGGGTGAGGCCATCGACATTGGGCAGCATCAGATCCAAAAGGATCAGGTCGGGCCCGTGTTGCAGGGCCAGGGCCTGGCCCTTGATGCCGTCGGCGGCGCGCTGCACCTCAAAACCGCTGTGCTCTAGGTGGCCTGCCACCAGGTCCAACATGTCGCTGTCGTCTTCGATCAGCAGGATGCAGGGCTTCATGGGGTCTACCTAAAGGGGCTTGAGGCGGCCAGACAAACGCTTCCGCAACGAATGATTTTTGGCATTCTCCCTAATCGGGCTGGGATGTGGAGGGTCTGCCGAGCTAGCCCCTTGGGTCGGTTCGGGGAAAAAGCAATGGGGCCAAGGGCTCTCACCGCCACACCCCTGCGGGCAGGGGGCAAACCTTCAGAATTTCTTTCGCTGAGGCAGTTGCCAATTTGACGGAATTGTTTACAGCCGCAGACAGTTGTTGCGGATCAGTCTTGCGGCTGCAGCAACTTGGCGGTGGCGGCAGCCATAAAAAAACCCCAGCCGAAGCTGGGGTTTGGCAAAAACTCCCCGGGCGGGATTCGAACCTGCGACCAATCGATTAACAGTCGATCGCTCTACCGCTGAGCTACCGAGGAATGGGACTTGATGAACTTACCTCTCGCCCCTCCCAAGGGGCAAGCGATTGAGGCGCTGGCGGAGGGCCGAGCCGTCCTGCCAGCGGCCGACGCGCCCGTGGCGGACAAGGGCAGCACCGTCGCATTGGTCGAGTTCGTCGAGGCGGTGGGTGATCCATAGGGCCGTGATCGGCCCTGGCCCGGCCCCCTCGGGCGTGCCAGGGGCAGGCCTCGCCGCCGGGTTGCAGAGCTGGCGCACCAGGGCGAGCACGTCCCGCTGGCTGGCTTGGTCCAGCAGGGCCGTGGGCTCATCGAGCAGCAGCAGCTGGGCCCGGCTGGCCAGGGCTCCGGCCACGGCCAGCCGTTGCTTCTGGCCGCCGCTGAGGCTGTGGATCGGCCGCTGCTGCAGTCCGCCAAGGCCCACCTGCTCGAGGGCCAGGGCGATTTGCTCGTGCCGCTGGGGCGCGCCCAGTCCGGGGGGCAGGGAGAGCTGAACATCGCTGCCGCAGCTGGGCAGCAACAGCTGGTGGTCGGGATTTTGAAACACCAGGGCCGGTTTGCGGTTGCAGAGGAGCTGGCCGGAGCTGGGCTCGAGTAGGCCGGCAATCAGGCGCAGCAGGGTGCTTTTGCCACTGCCATTGCCGCCCACCAGCATCCAGAGCCCCGGCCGGGGAATGGCAAAACTGCAGTCATCAAGGGCTATCTGGCCCGAAGGCCAGACAAAGCGCAGCCGATCAACCTGCAGGGGCAGATCGGCCTGGCTCCAGGCTCCGGCCCCGGGGCTGGTGATCAGCGAGTCAGCCGCCAAGGCTCAGCCGTCGAAGGAGAAGCCGGGGCGCTTGCCGCTGGAGCTGCCGGCGGTTTTCTCGTAGGTCTGCACGGCCACGATCTCACTGCTGAGCAGGGCGATCCGCTTTTCCTCCTCCTTTTCGCAGCTGAGCTCGAGCAGGCGCGGTTCCCCGCTTTCCATCGCCTGCTTCACCTGGGCAAACAGGGCCAGGGCGGCGTCCTGCTCCTTGCGTTGCACGGCAACGGGCATGGGACTGAGCTTGAGCGAGAGCTCGATGACGTACACGAATCAGGTTCACGGCCAAACCCCACTCTGGCGAATGGGAGGCCCCCCTGATCGGCCGGTCCCTGGGGCGGCCGATCAGGGCTGTCCTGCCAAGGACCGGCCGGCCTTGTTCAGCTCCTTGGAGCGCCCTGCTGCAGAGGTCGGCCAGTTCCCCGGGCCGGCTAGGTGTTTTTGCCTAAATGCCCC
>CAMAVE010000093.1 GCA_945861595.1 Synechococcus sp. UW140 | reverse complement strand
TCGGGCCTGGACCTGGTGGAGCTCACGCCCCACCTGTTCACATACCACCACGAGGAGGCGGTGGCCCACCTGCTGCGGGTAGCCGCAGGCCTGGACAGCCTGGTGCTGGGCGAGGGCCAGATCCTCTCCCAGGTGAAAAAGATGGTCCGGCTCGGCCAGGAGCATCGCTCGATTGGGCCGATTCTTAACCGCCTGCTCAACCAGGCGGTCAGCACCGGCAAACGGGTGCGCACCGAAACCAACCTGGGTACCGGGGCGGTGTCGATCAGCTCGGCGGCCGTGGAACTGGCCCAATTGAAAGTGGGCCAGGGCCGCGGTCTTGATGAGTTGGTGTCCCTCGATCAGGAGCAGGTGGCGGTGGTGGGGGCCGGACGCATGTCTCGGCTGCTGCTCCAACACCTGGGCTCCAAGGGTTGCCGTGGCGTGGTGCTTCTCAACCGCACGGTGGAGCGGGCCGAACTGCTGGCGGCCGATTTCCCCGACTTGCCGGTCCAGTGCCGGCCGCTCAGCGACCTCGACCACTGCCTGAGCACCTGTTCCCTGGTGTTCACCAGCACGGCCGCCGAGGACCCGATCATTGATGCGGCGCGGCTCTGCCGCCTCAATCGGCGCTCGTCGCTGCTGCTGATCGATATCGGCGTTCCCCGCAACATCAGCTCCGATGTCCAAGGCATCGAGGGCGTGGGGTCTTTCGATGTGGACGACCTCCAGGAGGTGGTGGCCCGCAACCAGGAGGCCCGCCGCGAGATCGCCGCCGAGGCCGAGGGGCTGCTCGAGGAGGAAGCTCGCCTGTTTTTGGAGTGGTGGGATGGCCTCGAAGCGGTGCCCGTCGTGAACCGCATGCGCCGCCAACTGGAAGACATTCGCGAGCAGGAATTACAGAAAGCCCTGAGCCGCATGGGGCCCGACCTGTCCTCGCGCGATCGCAAGGTGATGGAGGCCCTCAGTAAGGGCATCATCAATAAGATTCTCCATACCCCCGTGACCAATCTGCGGGCGCCCCAGCCCCGCCAGCAACGCCATGTGGCCATGGGCGTGCTCGAGCGCCTCTTTGAGCTCAGCGAGGAGAATCCAGGCAGCTGATCGGCCCGGAATCGGCCGCCCAGAGGCCAGTTCCATCAATGTGCGATGCCATGCCTTCGCCAGGCCAGTCGATCAACTACCGTTGCCAAACCCTGACAGTGCAAGGGGGAGAACGCTGATGAAACGAGTCCTGGCCATCATCCTTGGCGGCGGAGCCGGGACCCGTCTTTTCCCCCTCACCCAAACGCGGGCCAAGCCGGCCGTGCCCCTGGCGGGCAAGTATCGCTTGATTGATATTCCGATCAGCAACTGCATCAACTCGGGCATCAACAAGATGTACGTGTTGACGCAATTCAATAGTGCGTCGCTGAACCGTCACCTCAGCCAGAGTTACAACCTCTCCGCCGGTTTCGGCCAAGGTTTTGTGGAAGTGCTGGCGGCCCAGCAGACCCCCTCGAGCCCCAGCTGGTTTGAGGGCACGGCCGATGCGGTGCGCAAATACCAGTGGCTGTTCCAGGAATGGGACGTGGACCAGTACCTGATCCTGTCGGGCGACCAGCTCTACCGGATGGATTACAGCCTGTTCATCGAACACCACATCAAAACCGGCGCCGACCTCACCGTCGGGGCCCTGCCCGTGGATGCGGCCCAGGCCGAGTCCTTCGGCCTGATGCACACCGACGACGACGGCCGCATCCGCGAATTCCGCGAAAAGCCCAAGGGGAAAGCCCTCGAGGCCATGCAGGTGGATACCTCCCTCATGGGCCTCTCGCCTGAGGAGGCTGCGCGGCGGCCCTACCTGGCTTCCATGGGCATCTATGTGTTCAGCCGCGACACCCTCTTCGACCTGCTGAGCAAGAACCCCAACTTCACCGATTTCGGCAAAGAGATCATTCCTGCCGCCCTGGAGCGGGGCGATCGTCTGCAGACCTACCTCTTTGACGACTACTGGGAGGACATCGGCACGATCGGGGCCTTCTATGAGGCCAACATGGCCCTCACCGACCAACCCAACCCCGCCTTCTCCTTCTACGACGAGAAGTTTCCGATCTACACCCGGCCCCGCTACCTGCCCCCGAGCAAGCTGCTCGACGCCCAGGTCACCCAGTCGATCATCGGCGAGGGCTCGATGCTGCGGGCCTGCAGCATCCACCACTGCGTGCTCGGGGTGCGAACCCGGGTCGAGGACGAAGTGGTGCTGCAGGACACCCTGGTGATGGGGGCCGACTATTTCGAGTCCGGCGAGGAGCGGGCCGTGCTGCGCGAGCGGGGCGGCACCCCGATCGGCGTCGGCCAGGGCAGCACGGTGAAGCGCGCCATCATCGACAAGAACGTGCGCATTGGCCGCAACGTCACCATCGTCAACAAGGACCACGTTGAAGAGGCGGATCGGCCCGAGCTGGGCTTCTACATCCGCAATGGCATCGTGGTGGTGGCCAAGAACGTGACGATCACCGATGGCACGGTGATCTGAGGGCCAGCGCTGATCTCAGGACCTGCCTCGGGCATCTGCAGTTCAGGGGATCTCCAGCCCATGGTGTCCTGAACTCGCCCCAACCCCGGGAGCCAGCCAAGCCCCGGGCCCCGATCGAGCCGCCGCTGCCTCCCATCTGGAGGCTGCAGCGGCTTTGTTATGGCCTAACCCCAGGGGGCCCGGCCCCTTTCGGTGCGCTCTCCCTCACAGAGGCAGCGGGCCTGGTTCCGCCCAACGGTGCCCGTCGCCACACTGACGGAATCCGCACCAGGACGGGATCACAATGCAGAAAGCCCACTTCGGTCTGATTGGCCTAGGGGTGATGGGGGAAAACCTGGTGCTCAACGCCGAGCGCAACGGGTTTTCCTGTGTCGTCTACAACCGCACCTACGCCAAGACCGAGGAGTTTCTGGCCGGTCGCGGTGCGGGTAAGGCGATCATCGGCTCCACCTCCCTCCAAGACTTTGTCGACAAGCTGGAGAAACCGCGCCGCATCTTGATGATGATCAAGGCCGGCAAGGCCATTGACGACACCATCGCCACCATTTCGCCCTACCTCGAAGAGGGGGATCTTCTGATTGATGGTGGGAACTCCCTCTACACCGACACCGAGCGCCGGGTTGCCGACCTAGAAAGCAAGAGCTTTGGCTTCATCGGCATGGGCGTCTCCGGCGGCGCCAAGGGGGCCCTGGAGGGCCCGAGCATGATGCCCGGCGGCACCCGCAGTGCCTACGACGCAATCGAAAGCCTGGTGCGCAAGATGGCCGCCCAGGTCAACGATGGCCCCTGCGTCACCTACATCGGCCCCGGGGGCGCCGGCCACTTCGTCAAAACCGTGCATAACGGGATCGAATACGGGATCGAGCAGATCCTGGCCGAGGCCTACGACTTGATGAAGCGCTCCGCCGGCCTGGGCGGCATCGCCATGGCCGATGTGCTGGCCGCCTGGAACGCCACCGAGGAGCTCTCCTCCTTCCTGGTGGAGATCACCGAGGTGTGCCTGCGCACCCGCGATCCCCAGGACGGCTCCGACCTGGTGGAGAAGATCGTGGATGCCGCCGGCCAAAAGGGCACGGGTCTCTGGACCGTCGTCAGCGCCCTGGAGATGGGCATTTCGGTGCCAACCATCTATGCGGCCCTCAATGCCCGGGTGATGAGCTCCCTGCGCAGTGAGCGGCTCCAGGCCGAATCCGTGCTGGCGGCCCCCGCCCCGGTGGCGATCGACCTGGGCAGCCCGGCCGACGCCATGGCACCGCTCCAGGACGCCTCGATTCTCGCTTGCATCGCCAGCTACGCCCAGGGCATGGCCCTGATGGTGGAAGCTTCGAAGCTGCACGACTACAACCTGGACCTCTCGGCCATCGCCCAGATCTGGAAGGGGGGCTGCATCATTCGCGCCCGCCTGCTGCAGCGCATCCAGGACGCCTACACCGCCAACCCAGCCCTGCCCAACCTGATGGTGGACCCCTGGTTTGCCGAGCAGATCAACCGCCGTCTTCCCGGCCTGCGCCAGGTGGTTGCCGGAGCCGCCCTGGCTGGCATTCCCGTGCCCTGCCTGAGCAGCAGCCTCGATTACATCGACAGCTACCGCTCCGGCCGCCTGCCCCAGAACCTGGTGCAGGCCATGCGCGACTGCTTCGGCGCCCACACCTATGAACGGGTCGACCAGGCCGGCAGCTTCCACACCGAGTGGCTGGATTGAGCGGAATGGCCATGGGTTCCGCGGGCGTCGTCTACCAACTCGAGATCAGCTCGAGCCAGGAGCAGCTCGCCCAGCGGGCTGCCGACCTGCTGGCCAGCCAGCTCAAGCTGGCCCTGGCCGAGCGCGATCGGGTGCTGTTGGCCCTCGCCGGCGGCACCACCCCGGCGGCGGCCTACCGCCAGCTGGGCCAAGCCCAGCTGGCCTGGAATCGGGTCGATGTGCTGCTGGGCGATGAACGCTGGGTAGGACCGCAAGATCCGTCCAGCAATGCCCGCATGCTCCACGAAACCCTGCTGGCCCAGGGTCCGGCCCGGGAGGCCGTGTTCCATCCGGTGCCCACCGAGCGGGACACCCCCCTGGCCTCCGCCGAAGCCTTTGGGGAAACCCTGCACCAGCTCTGCGCTGGGGATCCGCCCGTGCTGGATCTGATTTTGCTGGGCCTGGGCGATGACGGCCACACCGCCTCCCTGTTTCCGGGCAGCGCGGCTGCTGGAGTGACCGATCGGGCCGTTGCCGTGGGAGAAGGCAAGGGTCTCGAGCGCATCACGCTGACGGCGCCCGTGCTCAGTGCCGCCCGCCAGGTGGTCTTCCTGGTGAGTGGCACCGGCAAACAGGAGGCCCTCAGGCGCCTGCTGGATCCCAGCGAATCGCCCCTGCGCACCCCCGCCAAGCTGGTTCAAACCCTGAAGCCGGTCGTCGTGCTGGCCGATGCCGATGCGGCTGGCCTGGTCGCTGGCGCCTAGGGCCGCCCGTTGGGGCCTGGCCAGATGCCTATGGGGCTTTGGCCCAAGCCTGATGCTGGTGGCCTGGACAGAGGCATGCCTGGCGGCCCCAGCCCAGGATCCCTCCAGGCCCACTCCCCTGGTCCCCCTCGCCACACTGGTGGCCCCACCCTCCACTGCCGCAGCAGGCGGCAGCAGCAGCCCCGTGTCCCCCAGCCCGATCAGCAGTAGTCCAGATCAAGGCCGTGATCCCAGCGGTGCCCCTGGTGACGCCTCCCGGCTGGTCGTGGCGGGCGATGGCTTTGCCGGCTGGCACAGCCTCAATGACACGATCATGGGTGGCCGCAGCCAGGGCCAGTGCCAAAGCGGCTCCACGGGCCTGGTGATGACCGCCGAGGTGGTGGCCGAGGGGGGCGGCTTTGTCAGTTGCCGCTCGCCGTTGTTCTCACCGCCCTTGGACCTCTCGGCCCAGGCGGGTCTGCAATTGGAACTCGAAGGGGATGGGCGCCGCTACAAGCTCGCCATCGCCTGTAGCGATGGCCTGGCCGGCCTCACCGAACTGATTCCAGGGGGGCTGCGCTGGGTGGCTGAATTCGGCACCGAAGCCCAGGGGCCCACCCGGGTGTGGATTCCCTTCAGCCAACTGCGGCCCAGCGTGCGCGCCAAGCCCGTGGGGCTACCCCTGCGCTTTGATCCAGCCCGCATCACCCGGCTGCAGATCCTCCATTCCCGCTTTGGCGATGACGGGGGGGAGAACAGCGGCTTTCGCGCCGGCCCCCTGCAGCTGAGGATTCAGGCGATTCGGGCCCTGCCCTGACGCCGGACTTGGATGCCATGGACTGGAGCGATCAAGAGACTTGGCAGGACTTCGCCCATCGCTTAGCCGCCGCCGCCGACCTCTGCCTCAAGCCCCACAGGCACGGCGTGCGGTTGGTGGGGGACCTGCCCGAAGCTGGGGCCGCCGATGGCGATCTCTGTGTGCGGATTGAGCCCCGCAGCCTTGAGGGCGCCCGGATTGAGCAGGCCGATCTGGAACTGGAGCTCTACCGCAGCGGCAACGACATCCATCTCACCTTGGTGGCCCTGGCCGATGACAACGCCCCCCTGCTCTGGCAGGGATCCCACCCGGTCTGGATGGACGGCGTGAGTGGCGAACGCTGCGAGCGGCCCGAGGGCGGCATGCCCCTCGAAGCCCTGGCCCGGCGCATCCGCGCCCTGGTCGTTGGGGATTAGGGCTGGTCCGTGACCGCCCCGAGGCTGCTGGTGCTGACCAGCCGGGCGTATTTGCCGAGCACACCGGTGGTGTAGCGAGGGGCTGGGGCGCTCCAAACGGCGCGGCGGCGCGCCAGCTCGGCGTCATCGACGTTGAGCTGGATCAGCAGCTGGTGGGCATCCACCGTGATGCTGTCCCCTTCCTGCACCAGGGCAATCGTGCCGCCAACGGCGGCTTCGGGGGCCACGTGGCCCACCACCATGCCGTAGGTGCCACCGGAGAAGCGGCCATCGGTGATCAGGGCCACCTTGTCACCCAGGCCCTGGCCAATGATCGCCGAGGTGGGCGAGAGCATCTCCCGCATGCCGGGGCCGCCCACCGGCCCTTCGTAGCGGATCACCACCACATCGCCCGCCTGGATCTGGCCCTCGAGGATGGCGGCCAAGCAGGTTTCCTCGCTTTCAAAAACCCGGGCCGGGCCCGTGACCTGGGGATTTTTAACGCCGCTGATCTTGGCGACGCTGCCTTCACTGGCCAGGTTGCCCTTGAGCACGGCGAGGTGCCCCTTGGCGTAAAGGGGGTTGCTCAAGGGACGAATCACGTCCTGGTCTGGGCGGGGCACGGACGGAATGGCGGCCAGGGTCTCGCGCAGGGTCTTGCCCTCGATCGTGCGGCAGTCGCCATGGAGCAGGCCCGCATCGAGCAACAGCTTCATCACCTGGGGAATGCCACCGGCGGCGTGCAGGTCGGTGGTCACGTAGCGGCCGCTGGGCTTGAGATCGCAGATCACCGGCACCCGCTGGCGGATCGTTTCAAAGTCGTCGATCGTGAGCGGCACGCCGGCGGTGCGGGCGATCGCCAGCAGGTGCAGCACCGCATTGGTGGAGCCGCCCACGGCCATGATGACGCTGATAGCGTTTTCAAACGCCTCGCGGGTGAGCAGATCCAGAGGGCGAATGTTGGCGGCGATCGCCTCCACCAACACCTCGGCCGAGCGGGCGGCACTATCGGCCTTCTCCGGGTCCTCGGCGGCCATGGTGGAGCTGCCCGGCAGGCTCAGACCCATGGCCTCGATGGAGGAACTCATCGTGTTGGCGGTAAACATGCCGCCGCAGCTGCCTGCCCCCGGGCAGGCGTTCTTTTCCACGGCGGTGAGCTGCTCGTTATCGATCGTGCCGGCGGCGAATTGCCC
>CAMAVE010000092.1 GCA_945861595.1 Synechococcus sp. UW140 | reverse complement strand
CCAGCCTTGAGTCCGGCCGCTTCCTGGGCGAGGGGCCGGCCCTGCTCGAGCGCCACGACCCCGGCTCCCTGGGCCTGGCCTGGCTGCGGCGCGACCCTGCCGGCCCTGAGGGTTGGACCTGCCATCAGCCGTCCCCCGCTCTGTTGCGCAAGCCCCTGCTGATGATCGGCGGCTGGCACGACCCCTACCTCAAGGGCGTGCTCGACCTCTGGTGCCAGGCCGATGCGGCCGGGGGCCAGCCCCTGCTGCGGATCGGACCCTGGACCCATCTCGATTGGGGCGGTGGCCTCGATCGCTTGCAACTGGCCTTCTTTGATCGTCACCTCAAGCCTGCGGTTAAGGACTCGGCATCCGCCCAATCCCCAGGTTCGAGTCCAGCACCGGCCAGGCTCCCAGGGCCGGCCCGGGAGCAGCCCCCTGGGCCCAGCCGCCGCGGCGCCAGCCCCTGGGCCCAGGTCCAACACCGATGGGGGCGGTTGCGGAGCCGTTTGATCGACGCGGCAGGCCGGGTCCAGGTCCAAGGGGGGCGATCCGCTGGCCAGCAGGCCCTGGCCCGCCTCCAGGGGCCGGGGGAACCGGCGGTCGGCCAGCCCGGCCGCCAACCCACCGTGCTGATGGCCGACCTGGCTACGGGTCTCTGGCTGGCCCGTTCGCCCCGCTCTGGGAGCGGCCAGCTCTGGCGGCTGCACAGCCAGGGCCTGGCCGCCATCGATGCCCAGGAGGGCCGCCTGCTGCCCCTGGCTGAATCCGGGCCAGGGGCCGGGGTCGCTCTCCCGCCGGCGCCAGTGCTGCTCGTCCACGACCCCTGGCGTCCCCTGCCGGGCCGGGGCGGCCACCTGGGTCTCGATGCCGGTCTGGTGGAGCGGGGCGATCTCGACCGACGCAGCGACGTGGCCTGCTTCGGCAGCGCGCCGATTGACGCCCCCTTGGAGCTGTTGGGGCGCCCTGTGCTGGAGCTCGATGCCCGGGCTGACCAGCCGGGTTTTGACCTCTGCGCCGCCCTCTCCCTGGTGAAGGCCGATGGCCGGGTGCTCCAGCTCAGCACCGGTGTGGGCCGCTGGTTGGGGGCTTCCTGCCGGGAGCTGGGACGCCGCCGCCTCAGCCTCCAGCCCTTGCTGGTGACCCTGCAGCCGGGCGAGCGCCTGCGCCTGTCGATCGGGGCGGCTGCCTGGCCCCAGATCGCCGTTAACCCGGGTACGGGGGCCATCCCCTGGGGGCCGGCGGGGCCGGACCACCGGGTGATCACCCTGGCGCTTCACCTCGATCAGGCCCAATTGCGGCTGGCCCCCCTGGTGGGCCTCGATTGATGGGATCGGGTAACCGGTTGCTGGGGGCTCTCCCCTTGGCGCCGCTCCTAGGCCCGGGCCCTGGTCCGGGCGAAACCGAGCGCCAGGGATGGCGGCGCCTGAGGGGGTTTGGGCCAGACTGGACGCACCATTCCCCTCATTACAGGTTTGTCCGTGCCCGTGAAGCTGCACTCCGCCCTGCTGGGTCTGGCCATGGCCACTGCCCTCGGTGGCTCGATCTCCCCTGCGCTCCAGGCCGCAGACCTGACTGGGGCCCTGGCCCAGGGCCCGGCCCAGGCCAGCCCCCCCTCCGGAGCTGAGATCACCAAGGCGGCCACTCGGGTGCTGGACGCCCTGCGCAGCGGCGATGCCAATGCCCGCTACGCCCTGTTTGCCGATGCCCTGAAGCGCACCAGCAGCCCAGCCATGGTGGCCAACACCATGAAGACCCAGCCCAAGGTGCTCAGCTACCGGATCTTGCGGGTGCTTCCTGGCCTGAGCAATTCGATGGTGGAGGCCACGCTCAACACCACGGCCGGCTCCCGGGACGTGGTGTTAGTGCTCAACAGGGCTGGCCAGCTGGCCGGTTTCCAGAACGACAACGCCGACCAGCTTTCGACCGATGTCGTCAACCGCTTTGTCTTGGCCCTGATCAATGGCCAGTTCGTCACGGCCCGCAGCTTCCTCAGCTTGGCGATGCAGGACGAACTCACCCCTTCGGTTTTGCAGACCAAATGGCAGGGGCTGCAACGGGTTACCGGTGATGCCATCAAGGTGCGCCACCTGTTGCTGGCCGACAGCGCTCCCGATCAGAAGCTGGTGATTGTGAGCATGGATTTCCAGCGCCTGACCGACAGCCTGTTCGTGGTGCTCAACGACAAAAACGAGATCACCGGTGTGGATTTCCCGAACGAACCGGTCAAACCTGCGGCGGCCCGCTGAATTCGGCCAAGGGCCATGACCGCGGCGCCTAAGCTCCCTGCCAAGTTGCTGCCCTGATGCCTGTGCCGGTCCGTCTCGATTGGATGGTGGACGATGCCCATAGGCTGGCGGAATGCCGCCATGACCACCCCCTGGCCATCCTGGGTCCCCAGCCCCTCGAGGGCGGCGGCTGGGTGGTGCGGATCTGGATGCCGGAGGCGGAGCAGGTGGACCTGCTGATCGCTGGCCAGACCCTGGCCATGGCCACGCCAAACCACCCCTGGGTGTTCGAGGCGGCCACCGAGAGCGATCCAGGGAGCGCCTACCAGGTGCGCGTCCGGCGCGGCGGCATCGAGCACGTGCAGCACGATCCCTGGTCCTTCCGCCACGAGTGGATGGGCGAACTGGACCGGCTGCTGTTTGCCGAAGGCAACCACCACCACATTTGGCGGCGCATGGGCGCCCACGCCACGGAACACAACGGCATCGCCGGGGTGCAGTTCTGCCTCTGGGCCCCCAATGCCCGCAGCGTTTCGGTGCTTGGCGACTTCAACAGCTGGGATGGGCGCCACCATCCGATGCAGTCCCGGGTGGGGGGCAGCTGGGAGCTGTTTATCCCCGGCCTCAAGCCAGGCCAGATCTACAAATACGAGGTGCGCAGCCCCGAAGGGCATTGCTACCAGAAGGCCGATCCCTACGGCTTCCGCCATGAGATCAGGCCCCAAACCGGCTCGGTGGTGGCCGAACTCGACAGTTTCCGCTGGAGCGACGCCAGCTGGATGGCCGAGCGGGATAGCGCCAATCCCCTCGACCAGCCGATCTCGGTGTACGAGATGCACCTGGGCAGCTGGATGCATGCCAGCGCCGACCAGCCCTACATCGAAGCCGACGGCAGCGCCCGGGCCCCCGTTGCCGCCGCCGACCTCAAGCCCGGCGCCCGCCTACTCACCTATCCGGAACTGGCCGATCGGCTGATCCCCTATGTGAAGGCCCGGGGCTTCACCCACATCGAGCTGATGCCGATTTCGGAGCATCCCTTCGATGGCTCCTGGGGCTACCAGGTGACGGGCTGGTATGCCCCCACCAGCCGCTTCGGCACCCCCGATGAATTCCGGGCTTTTGTGGATCGTTGCCACGCCGAGGGCATCGGCGTGATCCTCGATTGGGTGCCGGGCCATTTCCCCAAGGACAGCCACGGCCTGGCCTTCTTCGATGGGGCCCATGTCTATGAGCATGCCGATCCCCGCATCGGCGAGCACAAGGAATGGGGCACCCTGATTTTCAACTACAGCCGCAATGAAGTTCGCAACTTTCTAGTGGCCAATTTGGTTTACTGGTTCGAGCAATTCCACATCGATGGCATTCGCGTCGACGCAGTGGCTTCGATGCTGTATCGCGATTACCTGCGCCCCGACGGGGAGTGGCTGGCCAATGACCAGGGCGGCCGCGAGAACACCGAGGCTGTGCTGTTCCTGCAGCAGGCCAACCATGTGCTGTTTGAGCACTTCCCCGGGGCCCTCTCCATCGCTGAGGAATCCACCACCTGGCCGATGGTGACCCAACCCACCAGCATGGGCGGCTTGGGCTTCAACCTCAAATGGAACATGGGGTGGATGCACGACATGCTCGATTACTTCGAGCTGGATCACTGGTTCCGCCAATTCCACCAGAACAACCTCACCTTCTCGATCTGGTACAACTACACCGAGAACTTCATGCTGGCACTCAGCCACGATGAAGTGGTGCACGGCAAGAGCAATCTCCTGCACAAGATGCCAGGCGACGACTGGCAGAAGTTCGCCAACGTGCGCGCCCTGCTCGCCTACATGTGGACCCATCCGGGCAAGAAAACCATCTTCATGGGGATGGAATTTGGCCAGCGTTCCGAATGGAATGTGTGGGGCGACCTGCAATGGGAATTGCTCGAGCACGAACCCCATCGGGGCCTGCAGCGCCTCGTGGACGACCTCAACGTCTTCTACAAGTCGGAGCGGGCCCTCTGGGGCGACGATTTTGACCAGTTCGGCTTCCAGTGGATCGATTGCAACGACAACCGCCACTCGGTGATCAGCTTCATGAGGCGCGATAGCACCACCGGTCGCTGGGTGGTGGTGGTGTGCAACTTCACGCCCCAGAGCCATGCCCATTACCGGGTGGGCGTGCCGATGGAGGGCTACTACGCCGAGGTGTTCAACACCGATGCTGAGCGTTATGGCGGCAGCAACCTGGGCAACCTGGGCGGCAAGTTCACCGATGCCGTCGGCATCCATGGCTACGACCAGTCCCTCAACCTCTGCCTACCGCCCCTGAGCGTGCTGGTGCTGCGGCGCGATGAGAAACGGAGTCAGGAGCTCTGTGACACCGATGCCGAAAGCGGCGCTGCCATCGGGTAAGTTCGCCCCTTGCCCCGCTTTTCGCCATGTCTGGAACCGCCCCCCTGCTGCTGCGCGCCGCCCGAGGTGAGCAGGTGGAGCGTCCTCCGGTCTGGATGATGCGTCAGGCCGGTCGCTACATGAAGGTTTACCGGGACCTGCGCGACCGGCACCCTGGCTTCCGCGAACGCTCCGAGAACCCGGATCTCTCCTATGAGATCTCGATGCAACCCTTCCACGCCTTCAAGCCCGATGGCGTGATCCTCTTCTCCGACATCCTCACGCCCCTGCCGGGCATGGGCATCGACTTCGACATCATCGAAAGTCGCGGTCCGATCATCGAGCCCGCCATCCGCTCCCAGGCCCAGGTGGATGCCCTGCGTCCCCTGGATCCGGCCGAGGCCCTGCCCTTTGTGGGGGAAGTGCTGGGCCGCCTGCGCCGCGATGTCGGTAATGAGGCCGCCGTGCTTGGTTTCGTCGGTGCCCCCTGGACCCTGGCCGCCTACGCGGTGGAGGGCAAGAGTTCCAAAAACTACGCCGTGATCAAGGCGATGGCGTTCCAGGAGCCCGCCCTGCTGCACAAGCTGCTGGCCCATCTGGCCGATTCAATCGCCACCTACGTGCGCTATCAGATTGATTCCGGCGCCCAGGTGGTGCAGATGTTTGATTCCTGGGCGGGCCAGCTCTCACCGGCCGATTACGACACCTTTGCGGCCCCTTACCAAAAACGGGTGATCGACCAGGTGAAGGCCACCCACCCCGATACCCCCTTGATTCTCTATATCTCTGGCAGTGCCGGGGTGCTGGAGCGCATGGGCCGCACCGGTGTGGACATCATTTCCTTGGATTGGACCGTGGACATGGCCGAAGGCCTGGCCCGCCTGCCCGAGCATGTGGGCGTGCAGGGCAACGTGGATCCCGGCCTGCTGTTCGGCACCCCGGAAGCGATCCGCGAGCGAATCATCGATTGTGTGCGCAAGGCCAAGGGCCGCAAACACATCCTCAACCTGGGCCACGGCATCCTGCCTGGCACCCCAGAAGACAACGCCCGCGTCTTCTTTGAGACGGGCAAAGCGGTGAATGAGTTGATCGGAGCTGGCGTTTGAGCCAGCGAATCCTGATCACCGGCGCCAGTGGCTGCGTCGGCCAGCACATCGCCGACCAGCTCTTCCGCGAAACCGACGCCGAGCTGCTGCTCTGGCTGCGGGATCCGGCCAAGCTCACTGCCGTGCCGGCGGACCATCCCCGCATCACCTTGCTGGTGGGCGACCTGCGCGATGGCGAGCCGCACCGGGCGGCGATTGCCAGCGCCGATCGCATCATCCACACCGCCACGGCCTGGGGCGACCCGGAGCGGGCCATGCAGGTGAACGTGGTGGCGGTGAAGGCCCTGTTGGCCGCCGCCGATCCCGGGCGGCTGCAGCAGGTGATCTATTTCTCCACCGCCAGCATCCTCAACCGCGAGCTGCAAACCCTGCCCGAGGCGATGGAGTTCGGCACCGAATACATCCAAACCAAGGCCATCTGCCTGGAGCAGCTCGAGCACCATCCCCTGGCCGAGCGGATCGTGGCCGTGTTCCCCACCCTGGTGTTTGGCGGCCGGGTTGATGGGGGCGGCCCCTTCCCCACCAGCTACCTCACCACCGGCCTGGCCGAAGCGACCCGCTGGCTGTGGCTGGCCAGCTGGTTGCGCACCGATGCCAGCTTCCATTTCATCCATGCCGGCGACATCGCCCGGGTCTGCGTGCACCTGGCCACCCGGCCCCACCAGGCCAACCCCGAGCCCGGCCAGGGTGCGGTTCGGCGCCTGGTGCTGGGCCAGCCGGTGGTCACGGTCAATGGCACGGTCAGCCGCCTCTGCCGCTGGCGCGGCGTTTGGCAGGCCCCCTTTGGCATCGACCTCACCGGCTGGTTGATCGAGGGCCTGATCAAGTTGCTACGCATTGAGGTGAACGCCTGGGATCGCTTCTCGATCCGCCAGCGCCATTTCGAGCATGAGCCGGTCAGCCCACCGGAACGCTTTGGCCTGGTCAGTGGGGCCCCCAGCCTGGAGGCCGTGTTTGAGGCGGCGGGTCTGGCCCAGCGGGGCCGGCCCTAGGGGCCTGGTGGTAGGGGGCCCCTCTTCCACGGCCCCTTCCCGACCCGCCTTCCCCCACAAAGTGTTTCGATCCCAGCGGCAAGCGCCGCAGGTCTGCGCCTTCAGCCCTAACTTCGGTGAGTTGAACGAGCTCCGATGCGCCGTTTTCTATCTCTGATTGCCCTTTGCCTGGCGCTGGTGCTGGG
The DNA here is from genome assembly GCA_945861595.1 of Synechococcus sp. UW140. Classification (GTDB taxonomy): domain Bacteria; phylum Cyanobacteriota; class Cyanobacteriia; order PCC-6307; family Cyanobiaceae; genus BAIKAL-G1. Next base: position 597 of record CAMAVE010000092.1, on the reverse strand, counting down.
TGCTGCCCCCAGCTTTGCCGCCGATGCGACCCACGGCGCCCAGATCTTCTCCGCTAACTGCGCCGCTTGCCACATGGGTGGCGGCAACGTGGTGAATGCGGAACGCACCCTCAAGCAGGATGCCCTCGAGGCCTACCTGGCGAACTACAGCGCTGGCCATGAGGCGGCGATTGTGTATCAAGTCACCAATGGCAAAAACGCCATGCCCGCCTTTGGTGGCAAGCTCAGCGCCACTGACATCGACGATGTGGCGGCCTACGTCGAATCCCAGAGCAGCAAAGGCTGGGCCTGATTACCCCAGCCAGGGCCAGCTTGGCTTGCCCCTTCACCAAAGACCCCCTCGGGGGTCTTTTTTGTTGACTTGGAATCGCTTGGGCAATGGCTCTTGCTGATCCCATGCCCCTGGGTTGGGCCCATGGCAGGTGGCCTGGGGGCCAGCGAAGCCTTGGGGATGGTTTAGTAGGCCGGCTCGCTGGCTCGCCGGGCCGCTAACACGGCCAGGTAGAGGTCTTCTGGGATCTCGCGGATGTCGTATTCGCTGGGCAGCACCCCATGGTGGTGGCGATGGACCACCAGCCAGCAATTGCGCTCCGGGTC
>CAMAVE010000091.1 GCA_945861595.1 Synechococcus sp. UW140 | reverse complement strand
TCAGCTGTGCTCGCGCAGGAAGGCAATCGCCCCGATTAATTCTTCGGCGAAGCGATCGATTTCTTCGATGGTGGTGGTAAAGCTGAGGCTAGCCCTAGCCGAGGCGGCCAGCCCGTAATGGCGGTGCAAGGGCTGGGTGCAGTGGTGGCCGCTGCGGATGCAGATGCCGGCGGAATCAAGCAATTCGGCCAGATCATTGGCGTGGAGGCCCGCCACGCTGAAGGCGGCCAGGGCGCCGCGGTCGGGCTGCTGCTGGGGGGTGGGGCCAAGAATTCGGAGCCCCTCGATCGCCTCGAGCCGGGCAAACAAGTGGGCCGTGAGCTGCTGCTCCCAGGCGTGGATGCGCTCCAAACCCAGGCTATTGAGGTAGTCCAGGGCCGCCCCCATGCCGATCGCCTCGCCGATGGCGGGGGTACCGGCCTCAAATTTGTGGGGCAGGCCGGCCCAGGTGCTGGCATCGAGGAACACGTCCTGGATCATCTCGCCGCCGCCCAAGAAGGGGGGCATGGCCTCCAGCAGGGCTTCCCGTGCCCATAGAAAGCCCATGCCGGTAGGGCCGCAAAGCTTGTGGGAGGAGCCCACCAGGAAATCGGCGCCGAGCTGGCCCACATCCACGGGCAGGTGGGCCAGGCTCTGGCAGGCATCCACCAGCAGCAGGGCACCGGCGGCGTGGGCCAGGGGGGCGATCTCGGCGATCGGGTTGAGGCACCCCAAGGTGTTGCTCACCTGGACCAGGCTCACCAGGCGGGTACGCCCGTTGAGCTGGGCCTTGAAGTCGGCCAGGTCCAGTTCGCCGCTGTCGGTGAGACCGACATGGCGCAGGAGGCAGCCGGTGCGGGCCGCCAACAGCTGCCAGGGCACCAGGTTGCTGTGGTGCTCCATGACGCTGAGCAGCACCTCATCGCCGGCCTTGAGGTTGGCGTCCCCCCAGCTGCGGGCCACCAGGTTGATCGCTTCGCTGGCGTTGCGGGTGAAGACAATCTCGTGGGGCGAGACCGCACCCACAAAAGCCGCCGTTTTGGCGCGGGCGCCCTCAAAACCCTCGGTGGCCCGAGCGCTGAGCTGGTGGGCGCCGCGATGCACGTTGGCGTTGTCGTGGTCGTAGTAGTGCTGCAGGGCAGCCAGCACCTGGCGGGGCTTTTGGCTGGTGGCGGCGTGGTCGAGGTAGATCAGGGGCTGGCCCAGGCTGGCTGGTTGGGCTAGCAAGGGGAAATCGGGGCGCGTTTGGGAGGCCAGGTCGGGACCTATCCCGTTAGCGGCGCCTGCAGGACTACCGGGGTTGGCGTTGGCCATGGCATTGGCGTCGGCGCTGGCTGGGCCGCTGGTCGTGACGTTGGCACTCGAACCCATCAGCCCCCCTCACCCTCCAGACCTTCAAGCCCCAAGCCAAAGCCATCGGCCCGTCCAGCCTCAGACCCATCGGCGGCGAGCAGGCGCTCAAACGGGCACCATTGGCGGGCCGCTGCCGGCAGCTCGCGCAGCACCTCTTCGCAGAAGGCGCGCTTGAGCAGGGCTGAAGCCTGGTCGGCGGCGATGCCACGGCTTTGCAAATAAAACAATTCGTCCTGCTGCAGGCAGCTCACGGTCGCGCCGTGGGCGCAGCGCACGTCATCGGCCACGATCTCCAGCTCGGGCTTGGTGTCGATGCGGGCCCGATCGGAGAGCAACAGGCTGCGGCTGAGCTGGGCCGCATTGGTGCGTTGGGCGGCGCGGGGCACCCGCACGGCGCCATTGAACACGCTGCGGCCTCGGCCATCGGCCACCGCCTTATGGAGCTGGTCGAGCTGGCCTTCGGGCCCGCCAAAGGCCATGTGGCTGTGGGTGTCGGCGATCTGATCGCCTGCTACCACCTGTAAGCCACGCAGGGTGGTGGTGGCGCTGCCATCGACTTGAACGATGCGGGGCTCCAGCCGGGAGACCCCCCAGCCGGCGCTCACCGCCACCAGGCTGACGTCACTCTCCGGCTCTTGCTCTAGGGCCAGGTGGGCCAGCAAGGCCGCATCCGGCTGGCCCAGGGCCACCAGGCCGTGCTCCAACCGGGCGCCCCGGCCGAGGTGGGCCTCGATCACGAGGCTGGTGAGACCCGCTCCGCTGGCCGTGAGCCGCTGGCAGAGCTGCAATTGGGCCTTTTCTTCCAAGATCAGCAGCACCCTTAGGGGCCGCAACCCAGCGGCTGCATCACTCACCAGCTCCAGGCTCATCTGGCTCCGACTGGCGATGCGCAGGGCCAACACTTGGGAGGCACAGGCATGGTTGAGCTCCACAGGCCAGTGCTGCTCGCAGCCGGTAGCGGCCAGGGTGTGGCCCAGGGCGAGCCCCAGCTCTGATTCGGAGAGCGGAGACACCCCCGCCGGCAAGACCACCCCAGCAAGGGGATCGCTGCTGCCATCGAGCTTCAAGCGCAGGGTCCCTGGCCCGGATGGGGAGGGGCCTTGCGGGGCGGGAGCATCAGTGGCATCGCCCCTGGACAGGGCCGCGCTGGACTTGGGGTCGAGGCCCACCAACAGGGCCAGATCGGTGAACCGCCAAGCCTCCTGGCGCCGGGAGGGTGCTGGCAGGGCCGCTAGGGCCTCGCGGCCGCGCCCCTGTACGGCGGCCAAGGGGCCTGATGGGGCTGGTAAGCGGGCCAAAAGGTCTGAGGTCCAGCCCGAGAGGCTCTGCGCGGAAACAGTGCTAAGTCCCATCAACCCAGCTCCAGGGCCGCCAGTTCCTGGTCCACCCAGTCGTAGCCGCGCTCTTCCAGCTCGAGGGCCAGCTCGCGGCCGCCCGTGCGCAGGATCCGGCCAGCCGCCATCACATGGACGAAATCGGGCGTGATGGCCTCCAGCAGCCGCTGGTAATGGGTGATCAACAGGGTGGCGGTATCGGCGGTGGCGAGCTGGCTAACGCCGGCGGCCACGATGCGCAGGGCATCGATATCGAGGCCCGAATCGGTTTCATCGAGGATCGCCACCAAGGGCTCCAGCAGGGCCATCTGCAGAATCTCGTTGCGCTTTTTCTCGCCCCCGGAAAAGCCCTCATTCACACTGCGATCGAGGAACGCCGGATCCATCTGCACCACCTTGAGGCGCTCGCGCACCAGGTCCTCAAAGGCAAAGGTATCGAGTTCCTCCTGGCCGAGCTGGACCCGGCGAGCATTGGTGGCCACCCGCAGAAATTCCAGGTTGCTCACCCCCGGAATCTCCACCGGATATTGGAACCCGAGGAACACCCCCACCCGGGCCCGTTCTTCGGGCGAGAGTTCCAACAGGTTCTGGCCCCGGTAGCTCACCGTGCCTGCGGTCACGGTGTAGGCGGGATGGCCCGCCAACACCTTGGAGAGGGTGCTTTTGCCGCTGCCGTTGCGGCCCATCACCGCATGGATCTCGCCAGAGCGCAGGGTGAGGTTCACCCCCTTGAGGATCGCCTTGTCCTCCACGCGGGCATGGAGACCGCTGATCTCAAGCAGAACGTCGGCGTCGGGGCGAATCACGGGCGAGAAAACAAACGAATCAGAAACAGGAACAACCGCCGCCAGCTTTGGCAGCAGGGAAGGGCGAATCGCAGCGCTAGCCGACCGACCCTTCCAACTTGAGGGCCAACAACTTGTCCGCTTCAGCGGCGAACTCCATCGGCAATTGGTTAAACACGTCGCGGCAGAAGCCACTCACCATCATCGACACGGCCTCTTCAAAGGCAATGCCCCGGCTCTGTAGGTAGAAGAGCTGGTCCTCCGACATGCGGCAGGTGCTGGCTTCATGCTCCACCGAGGCCAGGGGCTGCTGGGAGCGGATGTAGGGGTAGGTGTTGGCGGCGGCCTGGTCGCCGATCAACATTGAGTCACATTGGCTGTAGTTGCGGGCGCCCACGGCCTTGGGACCGATCTGAACGAGGCCCCGATAGCTGTTGGCGGAATGACCCGCGCTGATGCCCTTGCTCACGATTGTGGAGCGGGTGCGGGGGCCCACGTGCACCATCTTGGAACCGGTATCGGCCTGCTGGTGATTGTTGGTGAGGGCAACGGAATAGAATTCACCCACAGAATCTGCGCCCTGTAGCACACAACTGGGATATTTCCAGGTGATCGCCGAGCCGGTTTCCACCTGGGTCCAGCTGATCTTGCTGCGATCGCCCCTGCAGTGGCCCCGCTTGGTCACAAAATTGTAAATACCGCCCACACCATTTTCATCACCCGCATACCAATTTTGAACCGTGGAATACTTGATCGAAGCATCATCGAGGACCACCAGCTCAACCACAGCGGCGTGCAGCTGGTTGGTGTCAAACATCGGTGCCGTACAGCCCTCCAGATAACTCACCGAAGCCCCCTCTTCCGCCACGATCAAGGTCCGCTCAAACTGGCCGGTGTCGCCCGAATTAATGCGGAAATAGGTAGAGAGCTCCATCGGGCATTCAACCCCCTTGGGGATGAACACGAAGGATCCATCGCTGAAAACAGCCGAATTAAGGGCTGAGTAATAATTATCGTTACTGGGAACAACCGTCCCTAGATAACGCTCAATCAGCTCAGGGTGCTCCTTGACGGCCTCACTGATTGAGCAGAAGATCACCCCATGCTCGGCCAGCTTCTCCTTGTAGGTGGTGGCGATCGAAACGCTATCAAAAACAGCATCTACAGCCACATTGGTGAGGCGCTTCTGCTCACTCAAGGGAATGCCAAGCTTGTCAAAGGTTTCGAGCAGCTTCGGATCCACCTCATCGAGGCTGGCCTTCTTATCGCGCTGCTTGGGAGCCGCGTAATAAATAATATTTTGAAAATCAATCTGCGGATAGCCAAGCGCAGCCCAATCGGGCGTTTCCATTTGTAGCCACTGGCGATAGGCCCGCAACCTGAACTCGAGCAAAAAGGCAGGTTCGTCCTTTTTGCTCGAAATCAGACGCACCACGTCCTCACTGAGGCCCTTGGCGATTTTTTCGGTTTCAATGTCAGTCACGAACCCGTACTTATACGGCTGACTGACGAGATCACCAACGCTGGCTGCCGTGGTCATGGCCTTTTATCCAAGGGAGCAATGGGCCTGAATCTCTTCGACTGAGATGGTCTGCTTATCACAGCGGAAGGCGTTGTCCTCGGTGAGAAACAGCATGCAATGGCATTCCTTGCGCTCGCGCATGGGGACGCAGGGGCAGTTCCAAAAGGCCTGTTGGACCTCGGCCTGCTTGTCCTCGTAGTGACGGCAAGGGCAGAGGGCACCGCCGAGCTCATCTTTATGGCGGGCCAAACCTTCCAACACCACCGCCGTCACGCCGGAGTCGATGCAGAAGTAGGTGCCGGTGCGCTGGGCGTAGGTCTCGGCAAACTTGCGAATCACCTCGAGGCTCTCACTGGCCTTAGGCACCTCGGCGGAGGTCTTGGTGTCGGACATGGGCGGCAAGTGAACGGCGGAGTCGTGCCAGAACCGTTGCCATACCAGGCCCTAGGGGCCCGAAAAGGCAAAAGGCATCAATAACGAAACCAAGGTGTTTCGTTACGGTGAAGCCTAGGGCACCGAACCCGGCGCCGGTTGCTGGACGCCAATTGTGCCCCGCGCCCAGCCAACCCAACCCAAACCCTCTGTTCTGCTCGCCCGAGCCAGGCCCAAGGGCTGCCGTTGCCAGCCCAGTCGCGACGGGCTGGCAACGGCAGCCCCCACACCACAACCGCAAAACAAACGTGGCAAGGTGGTTGAACAGGCTGCGGCCACGCCTAGGGCCATGACACTGTCCGCCCAACCCACACCGCCATCGGCGGCCCAGCAGGGTTCCCGAAGCGAGGGTCCCCCCAATCCTGGGAACCGCGAGCCGGGTGAGGCCAATGCCTTGGCCTTGGCTGCAGCGGCACCAGCTGGCACCGCCAGCGCCCCCACCCGGGACGCGGTGCTGACCCTGCTGCTGCGTCAGGGCGAGGCCACGGCCGCAGACCTCGCCGCCCAGTTGTTGGTATCGGTGCAGGTGATGCGCCGTCACCTGCGCTCCCTCGAAGACGACGGCCTCGTGCTGGCCAGCCCCAGCTCCGAAGGGCCGGGCCGGCCTAGCAATCGCTGGGGCCTAACCCGGGAGGGCCGTAGCCGCTTCCCCGATGGCAGCGAGCATTTTGCCCTCGGCCTGCTCGATTCCCTGGCCGCCAGCCTGCCCGCCCAGACCGTGGCCGAGCTGCTAGGCGGGCAGGCGGCCGCCCAGGCAGCGGTTTACCGCCAAAACATTGGCTCCGGCTCCCTAGCCGAACGGATCGAGCGGCTGGTGGACCTGCGCCGCCGCGACGGCTATGTGGCTGAATTTCAGCGGGACAGCGAGGGCCCTGGCTGGGTGATGAGTGAATTCCATTGCTCGGTGATGCGGATCGCCGAGCAATTTCCCCTGGTCTGCGACCAGGAGTTGCAACTGATCCGCCACACCTTCCCCGACTGCCAGGTGGATCGGGTGCACTGGCGCCTGGAGGGAGGTCACTCCTGTGGCTTCCGCCTCCAGCTCAACCCGGCCCCGGAATCAGGGCCAGGGTGCTGAATCAAGCAGAGCTGGCCGAGCTGGAAGCCAGCGTGTTGCCGGCCCTGGAGCGCCACCACCTGCGGCTCCTAGCCCACAGCCTGCGCAGCCTCCAGGCGGCCGCAGGCCGCCGAAGCGGCCCTTTGCCCGAGCGAGCCGTCCTGCTGGCCTGGGCCCTGGAGCAACCTGAACTGCAGGCCGATGCTGGCTTTTGCCACGCCTTCCTCGACCAGCTGCAAGGGGCCGGCATCCAACTGGAGCGGATCGTCCAGGAAGCAAGCGCCCCAGATCAAGCGAGCCAACCTACGGAGCCTGACCCCGCCGGCCCCCTGGGCCTGGAGCTGGCGGAGCTGGTGGTCTGGGCCCAGCGCCAGGCGGACCGTCGCATTGAGAAGATCAAGGGATCCGAGTCGTTCCCTTGAGCAGCCCTGAGCCGGTCTCCAGCAGCCCCTTCCCCAGCAGCCCCCTGGACGCAGGCCGCCTGGTGATCAACGATGCCCTCAGCTTTTTCCAGTTGAGCTGCGGGCGCTGGCGTTCCCAGCGCAGTAGCCACCACCTGCTGCACCGCCGTGCCGAGGCCGGTGGTTCTCTGATCGTGGTGGAGGAGCTGCTGCTCGACGATCCCCGCCTGGCGGCGATTGCCCAGCTCCATGGCCAGGATCCCGCCGGCCTGGTGGGGGGCTGCCGGGTGCGCTGGAGCGGCTCGATGGCCTGGGACAAGGCCGGCGAAGACCACCAGGGCGAAAGCGTGTTTGGCCTGATCCCCACCGATGGGCGGGGCCGGGCCGGCCTGCTGCTGCGGGACAGGGGCTACGCCGAAACGGCGCCGGTGGCCGGCCATTTCCGCATGGACGACCGGGACGACCTGCTGCTGAGCACCGGCTACGAAACGATGAGCTCCCTCGAGCGCTTCTCCTTTGCCGGGCCCAACGTGCGCCTGCGCACCAGCACGGTGGAGGGGCTCTCGAACACGGCCTCCTTCTGCGTAGAAACCCGCTGCAGCGACGGGGACGGGCCGGACCGGACGGCCCTCGCTTCCGCCGCCGGCGCCAACCCCAGCGCCGCTCCCACCCTGTCCCCCCTGGGCTGGTAGGGAACGTTACGGACTGTGAGCCCTGGCCTGGGCCAGCCGGCCACCCCTAGGACGGACTTCTACGATCAGCGGCGACGGATACCGAAGTTTCGAGTGGCCCTTCCTCTTCTGAAGTACGCGCCCAGCACGCAGAATTCTCGCGTGAAGGCTCTGCGGGTGGGTTCGGATGAGGATCCGAAAGCCGTCTCCATGGACAAGGCCATGGACCGGGAAGACCAAAACTCCGTGATCGAAGCGGCCTACCGGCAGATCTTTTTCTATGCCTTCAAGGTCGATCGGGATCGCAACCTGGAATCCCAGTTGCGCAACGGTCAGATTTCAGTGCGCGATTTCATTCGTTGCCTATGCCTCTCTGACACCTTCAAGCGCAGCTTCTACAACCTCAACAGCAACTATCGGGTGGTCCGCCACCTGGTAGAAAAGTTGCTCGGTCGTCAAGTTTATGGCAAGGCGGAGGAAATCGCTTGGTCTGCGGTAATCATGACCCGGGGTATTCAAGGGGCTATCGATGACATCCTCGACAGCCAGGAGTATCTCGAAAACTTTGGCTACGACACAGTCCCCTACCACCGCAACCGGGTGGTTGGTTCAAGGGATTTGGGTGAAACCCCCTTCAACATCAC
>CAMAVE010000090.1 GCA_945861595.1 Synechococcus sp. UW140 | reverse complement strand
TTTCCCCTGTCAGGGACTGGCCGCTCAGCGCCTTAGACTGGTCCTCACATCGGCTCTTGCAGGCCTGTCCCCCATGGGGCTGGGCTGGGGCAAGGGTTGCTACCACCCAAACCCCAGGCGGAGACAGCACTTTGGCGACCCACGAGATCTTCATGCCCGCCCTCAGCTCCACGATGACGGAGGGCAAGATCGTGGAATGGCTCAAAAAACCCGGCGACCGGGTGGGCCGAGGTGAGTCGGTGTTGGTGGTGGAGTCCGATAAGGCCGATATGGATGTGGAGTCGTTTAACGAGGGCTTCCTGGCGGTGGTGTTGATGCCGGCCGGGGGCACGGCTCCGGTAGGCGAAACGATTGGCCTGATTGTGGAAACGGAGGCGGAAATCGCTGGCGTTCAGGCTCAGGCCCCCGCAGCCCCTGCCGTAGCTGCGGCCCCAACGCCGGCCGCGGCCCCCGCGGTGGTTGCGCCTGTTTCCCCTACCCCCGCTGCGGCTCCAGCTCCCATGGCTGTTCCCGCGCCCATGGCTGTTCCTGCGCCCGTTGCCGTTCCTGCGCCGGTTGCGGCTTCAGCTCCTGCCGATGGCAAGGTGATGGCCTCCCCCCGGGCTAAGAAGCTCGCCTCCCAGTTGGGCGTTGCCCTAGGTGCCCTGCGCGGTAGTGGTCCCAATGGCCGCATCCAGGGCGAAGACGTGCTTGCCGCTGCCGGCCAATCCGCCGGCATCCCCCGCGTCGCTGAGGGTACGGGCCCTGCCGTGGTGCCAACGGCCTCTGGAAATGGCAAGGGCGCCCCTGCGGCACCCGCTCCGGTTGGTCAAACCTTCGGCCAGCCGGGTGAAACAACCGCCTTCAACACCTTGCAGCAGGCGGTGAACCGCAACATGGTGGCCAGCCTGGAGGTGCCCTGTTTCCACGTGGGTTACACGATCACCACCGACAAACTGGATGCCTTCTATAAGCAGGTGAAGCCCAAGGGCGTCACGATGACAGCCCTGCTTGCCAAGGCGGTGGGTGTGGTGTTGGCCCGCCATCCCCAGGTGAATGCGGCCACCAGTCCTGGCGGCATGGCCTACCCGGTTGGGGTGAATGTGGCGGTGGCCGTCGCCATGGATGACGGCGGCTTGATTACCCCAGTGCTGGCCAATGCTGACACCACTGATCTGTATTCCCTCTCCCGTAATTGGGCCGACCTGGTGGCCCGCTCCCGCACCAAACAACTCAAACCGGAGGAATACAGCACAGGCACCTTCACCCTCTCGAACCTGGGCATGTTCGGTGTGGATCGCTTCGATGCGATCTTGCCGCCCGGCACGGGCGCGATCCTGGCGGTGGCGGCCTCCCTTCCCACGGTGGTGGCCGGCAAGGATGGCTCGATTGCGGTGAAGCCCCAGATGCAGGTGAATCTCACCTGTGACCATCGGGTGATCTATGGAGCCCACGGTGCGGCATTCCTCAAGGATCTGGCCCAGTTGATTGAAACTAATCCAGAGAGCCTGGCGATCGGATGACAAAGTCTCCCCAGGGGCTTTGATGGCGTGGGCAATGGCCTAAGTGTGGTTTCGGAAAGAATCCAACTGACACTGATGCGCTCCAAGTTCTGGTTTGTTCGCTATCTGGCCTTACCCCTGCGCTTGGGCGTATTAGGAGTTTTGGTGCTGTTTGGCTCTGCTACGGGTCCCACTGCCGCTAGGGATTTTGGCGGTGGAGGGGGCGGTGGCTTTCGGGGCGGCGGTGGCTTTGCTGATCGCAGTTTTGGCGGTGGTGGCGGCGGCAGCTATCGCTTCAGTGGCGGCGGCTCCTTCGCCCCGGCGCCGGAGAGGATCTCTGAGCCCCGCTTGAGCGAGCCCGTGAACTCTTATCGCGCCCCCGCGCGGCTTGCCCCGAGCGAGGCCCGGCTCAATCAGGGCTATGGCGGCTCCCATCCCCTCTACGGCGCCGGCTCCCGCACCGCCTGGACAGGGCACAACATTTCGGCGGAACAGTTTCGTTCCGGCCGCTATCCCGGAGGCGCCAATGATGCCTTTGGGCGCGGTGGATTGGGCCGCCAGGGCTGGCAAGGGGGAGCCTTCGCTGGCCGGGGCGGCTTCAACGAGGCCAATTACAACCAGAACAATTTCTACAACCGCAACGTTGAGGGCTGGAATTCCCAGTGGACTAACGGCGGCTATTGGGGCAACCGGCCCTGGGGCTACGGCTGGTACAACTGGTCGCCCGATAGCTGGGGCTGGTGGGGCGGCAACTCATCTGGATGGGGTCTGGCAGGGCTTGCCGCTGGGGCTGTGATCACCGATCTGGTGGATCAGGCCGCCAACCAGCAGTCGCCCGTCATTGATGTGCCCGACAGCAATTACCAGCTCAACTACGGCTCGGTGGATTCCGTGGGCAGCAGCGGTGCCAACTTCAGCTACGCGGTGGCACCACCGCCTGGTTCCCCCATCGGAATGGCCCCGATCAAGGGTGCGGCCAACTGTCAGGAGGGATTGCTTGATGGTCAAATTCCTTCAACGGCAGCCCAGGCCCAGCTGCTGAATGCCGCCTGCCAGGTGGCCTACGGCCCCGATCCCAAGGGCAGTGCCCTGCCGGAGCCGTCGGCCCTGTGGCCCCCATCCCCGGCCGTCAGCCATGGGCTCACCCTGTTGCTGGGTCTTGGCTTGGGCGTGGGCGGCTTTGCCCTGCTGAGCCGCCGCAAAGCCCAGGGTTGACCGACTTTGGCGGCAGGCATGACCTCCTACTCCAACGCTGGCGGCAGCCTTGGGGACCCCAGGGACGGCCTCGGCCAGGGGGGGGCAGAAGGCGGTTCTAGGGATGGAGCCAGCCCTGGCCAATCGGCAGGGTCGAGCGCTGAGGCCTTTGCTGGCCCCGGCGCAGCCTCCCCCCCCGATCCCGCCGATCAACGGCTCTCGAACTACGGCTTTGACCTTCCTGACGCCGCCATTGCCCAGCGCCCGGTGGAGCCCCGCCACGACGCCCGCCTGCTGATGGTGAAGCCCCAGCAGGGGGCCCAGCACAGGCGCGTCTGGGATCTGGCGGAGGCCCTGCAGCCCAGGGACCTGCTGGTGGTGAATGACACCCGGGTGCTGCAGGCCCGGCTGGCGGCCCGCCGGGCTAGTGGCGGGGCGGTGGAGGTGTTGGTGCTCGAGCCCCAGGGGGGAGGGCGCTGGTGTTGCCTGGCCAAACCCGCCAAAAAGCTCCGGCCCGGCGACTGGCTCACGGTGGAAGCCCCGGGCCAGCCGCCCCTGGCTCTGCAGGTGCAGGCGATTGATTCGGCTACGGGCGGCCGCATTGTCCAGTTCCCGGCCGAATGCATCGATGCGGCGGCCCTGGAGCCCCTGCTGCTGCGCTACGGCGCCATCCCGTTGCCCCCCTACATCCACCAGCACAACGCCAGTGATAGCGAGCGCTACCAGACCCGCTACGCCGCCCAGCCCGGGGCCGTGGCCGCGCCCACGGCAGGCTTACACCTCAGTGATGAGCTGCTGGCCGAATTGGAGGCCCGGGGCGTGGAGCTGGCCCGGGTCACCCTGCACGTGGGCCTGGGCACCTTCCGCCCGGTGGAAACGGAAGACCTCCGCCAGCTCCAGCTCCACAGCGAGTGGGTGGAGGTGACCCCAACCCTGGTGGCGGCGGTGGCCGCCTGCCGGGCCCGGGGCGGCCGGGTGATCGCCGTGGGCACCACCAGCGTGCGCAGCCTCGAGGCGGTGGCCGCCCTCCACGGCGGCCAGCTCGCCCCCCACCGCGGCCCGGTGAACCTGGTGATTCAGCCGGGTTACCGCTTCGCGGTGGTGCAGGGCCTGCTCACCAATTTCCACCTGCCAAAGAGTTCCCTGTTGTTGCTTGTTAGCGCCCTCATTGGCCGAAAGCGCCTGCTCGATCTCTACGGCGAAGCCATCAGCGAGGGCTACCGCTTCTTTTCCTACGGTGACGCCATGTGGATCGATCCGGCGGCGGTGTTGCTATCAGCCCGGCCGCCCAACTGACCTGCCCCACGAGTGCCTTGATGGTGACTCAACGATTGGCTCACTCCATTCCGGCTCGGTTGATCGGCTCAGCGTTGAGGGATTCTGTTGGCGGTTAAAAAAGCCCCCGGTTTGGCCGGGGGCTTGGGGGGGAGCGCGGGTGGCGGTTCCTCGCCCGGTCAGGCCAGAGCCACGGCGCTAGGGCGCCTGGGGATCAGGCAGCGGCCAGGTTGGCTGCAACGAAGTCCCAGTTCACCAGCTTGTCGAGGAAGGTGGTCATGTAATCGGGACGGCGGTTCTGGTAGTCCAGGTAATAGGCGTGCTCCCAGACATCCATGGTCAGCAGGGCCGTTTGGCCGTGGGCTAGGGGCAGGTCGGCGTTGGCGGTTTTGGTCACCTTGAGGGTGCCACCATCGAGCACCAACCAGGCCCAGCCGCTGCCGAATTGGGTGGCGCCGGCAGTTTTGAACGCCTCAACAAATTTGTCGAAACCGCCGAAATCAGCGGCGATCTTGTCGGCCAGGGCGCCCGTGGGGCTGCCGCCGCCACCGGGCTTGATGCACTGCCAATAGAAACTGTGGTTCCACACCTGGGCGGCGTTGTTAAACACGCCGGCCTTGCTGGCATCACCCGCCACGGCGGTGATGGTGTCTTCGAGGCCTTTGCCGTCGAGCTCGGTGCCAGCCACCAGGTTGTTGAGGTTGGTCACGTAGGCGGCGTGGTGCTTGCCGTGGTGAAACTCCAGGGTCTGGCGCGAGATGTGGGGCTCGAGCGCATCGAGGCCGTAGGGCAGCGCGGGCAGCGTGTGAGCCATGGATGAGGGAAAAAAAGAGTGTCTTGTCCGACTAGCGACTGGGCGGCGGGTGCCAGCGAACTGGGCAGGCCGCCAACGCACGTGGCTATTGGCAGTCGGCTAGGCCCATCTTACCGATTCAGGCCGGACGTTCTGGTGGGGAAACCGCCTCAGCGGCCCACCTGGAGCAGTTCCACCTCAAACACCAGGGTGGCGTTGGGCGGGATCACGCCACCGGCACCCCGCTCGCCGTAGGCCAGGTCGGGGGGAATCACCAGCCTGCGCTTGCCGCCCACCTTCATGCCGGCCACACCCTCATCCCAACCCTTGATCACCCGGCCACCGCCGAGGGGGAAGGCGAAGGGACCCCGTCCATAGCTACTGTCAAATTCCTTGCCGCTGAGCAGGGTGCCGCGGTAGTTGACGCTCACGGTCTGGCCGGCCACGGCCTCGGCGCCGCTGCCGATCACCAGGTCGGTGATGCGTAGGCCCGTATCGGTGGTGCGTTCCTTGGCGGCATCCATCGAGCCACCCAGGGCGGAGGCACCGGCCTGGGCCAGCTCGTCGTTGGCCGGGGCGGGGGAGTCGGGAGCCATGGTGAATAGCGAGGGATTGGAGTCGTCGGGATCCAGTTCGAGGCGGCCGGAGGGCAGCGAAGTGCTGGAGTTGGCGGCGGGGGCGCTGAGGGCGCCGGTGCTGGAGGGCCTGGGCGCCGCAGCCTGCACGGTGGAAGGGGACACCAACTGGCTGACCAAGGCCAGCAGCAGGCAGGCCACACAAACCGCCGAGCTGATCAGGATGTCGCGCATGGGGAGGCAGCTCCACACCAGTGGCGCGATTCTGCCAGGGGCCCGCCTGGGCCACAGGACATGGCTTCAGGGGCCTGGGCCGCGGGTCTCCGGCCCCTAATGGGGCAGCCCATCGGCATCGCTCACCTGGGGGAGCGGATCGCTGGCACTGCGTTGTTGGCGCAGGGTCTGCTCCAGCCGGTCGATGCGGCCGCGCAGTTCATCCAGTTCCCGTTGCCGGGCCAGGCCCAGGTCCTGCAGGAAGTTGTCGATGTTGCGCTCCATCTTGCGGCCGGTCTGCTGCTCCAGTTCCGGGTTCTCGCCCCGCAGGCTGGCCATCACCTCATCCACCAGTCGGCTGGCCTCGCTCGGATCGAGACGGCCGCTGCTGACCCAAGCCTGGGTCACGAGCCGCAAACGGTCGGCCACCAGGGAGGTGGTGCCCAGGCCGCGCAGTAACAGCTGTTGGAGCGTATTGGCGGGATCCATGGTCATGGGGCCGAGGGCAAGTGCTTCTGACCCTGGCGCTTCCTAGGGTCCATGGCCATGGCAGAGAACCGCCTTTTTCAGTGGCAGCACCCCCTGCTGGTGGGTGCCCTGGCGGGGCTGCTGGCGGGCCTGGCCCTGCCGCCCCAGGGCTGGCCGCCCCTGCTCTGGCTGGCCCTGGTACCCCTCTGGGGCCTGGGGCCCCTGGCTGCCGGAGCGGGCGCCGGAGTGGCCGTGCTGGTGAGCCATCGCTGGCTGCTGTGGCTCCATCCCCTCGATTGGGTGGGCGTGCCGGGGCCGCTGAGCCTGCCCCTTTGCCTGGTCCTTTGGGGGGCTTGTGGCCTGCTCGCCGGCCTGCTGGTGGCCAGCTGGCGCGCCCTGATCGCTCGCCTGGGGCCGGAGCGCCCGGCCACGGCCCTGGTGGGTGCGGCTCTCTGGGGCCTGGTGGAGGTGGCCCTGGCCCGGGGACCGTTGTTTTGGTTGGGCCTCGGATCGGCCGCGTTGCCGGGGGACCGGCCCCTGGCCGGACTGGCCTTGGTGATTGGGGCGGGCGGGCTAGCGGCGGTTCAGGTGTGGCTGGGCTGGGGGCTGTGGCGGGTGCTGGTGGCGGTCCGATCGGGCCGGGGCCCTTGGCAGCGGCTTGTGCTGCTTTGGTGCGCCGCCGTTCTGGTCGGGCACGGCTTGGGTTGGAGCCTGCTGGCGGCCGAATCGCCCGCCAGCGGCAAGGCCACGTCGCTCTTACTGCTGCAGCCGGCGATTCCCACCCGCCACAAATTTGAGTTTGGCCAACAGCAACGGCTGCTCCAGCGCCTGGCCGCCGCCCAGCAGGAGGCCAGCGAGAGGGGCGTCGAGGCGGTGCTCTTGCCGGAGGGTTCCCTAGCCCTGGGCCAGCGCCTGCCCCTGCAGGCGCCGGTGGAGGTGCTCAGTGGCGGCTTCCGCCTCAACGGCGCCGACCACCGCAGCAGCCTGTTGCGTTTTGCCCCGGACCGGATCGAGCCGGCGGGCTGGGTGGATAAAAATCGGCTCGTTCCCCTGGGCGAATGGGTGCCCCTGGCGGGCCTGTTGGAGTGGAGTGGCCTGTCGGCGGTGGGGGGGCTTACCCCGGGCAGCCCATCGCGGCTGTTGCCCCGTCCCCTGGGGGCCATCGGCGTGGCGATTTGTTATGAAATCGCCGACGGCCATGGCCTGGCCGCCGCTAGCCGTGATGGGGCCCAGTGGTTGCTCGCCAGCGCCAACCTCGACCCCTATCCCTTGCTGTTACAGCAACAGTTTTCCGCCCTGGCCCAGCTGCGGGCGATCGAATCGGGCCGCTGGCTGGTGAGTGTGGCCAACACGGGTCCCAGCATGGTGGTGAGCCACCAAGGAATCGTGCAATCCTCCCTGCCCTCGGGACGTTCCAGCACGGGACTGGTGCAGGTGCGCCAGCGGTTTGGGGCCACCCCCTACGCCCGTTGGGGGGAATGGCCCCTGGTGGCGCTTGGCCTTGGCGGTTTGGCCTGGCGAACGCGGCGGAACCCTTTCCAGCGCTGAGGGTTTTGGCGGGCGTCAACGGCGTGGTCGCTTGGGGAGAGTCGCTGAACACTTCCGGCCCTTGCCTCTGGGCCTAGCGCCTGAAGGGTGGGCCTCTGAACGCCCAATCCAATCCAAGCCATGGCCTTTCAGGGCATAACAGGGTTCTTGGCCGGGCTGGTGCCATTGCTTTGTTGGCAGAACGCTTGCTGATTGGCCCTCGGAGTGGGTCCTGGTTGGAATGGGTTTGCATTCAATCTCTTTTTGAAATGATCGCCACCAATCAATCTTTTTGGAGGCGTTCCTTTGCTTGTCCCGGCTGTACGAATCCAAGTCGTAGATTGGTCCGCGATTCCAGTAATCATTATTGTTGACCCTGTCTTCTTTCTGATTGCCTCTAGGATTTCAAGGAAATGCGTTCAGGGCAAGGCTTCATTGTGGGCCATGGTTGATGCTAATTTGTTGACATTGGCACGCCAGGTGAATGCTTGGGAGCGTTCGAGGGCTGCTTCCGCCATGGCGGCCATCTTCTTGCGGTCATGGTTGAGATGGATCAGGGCGTTCGCCAAGGCCGATGGTGAATTAGGCGCGATCACCAGACCTGTTTTGCCATCCTCAACCAGGAAGCCAATGCCGCCCACATCGGTTCCCACCACCGG
>CAMAVE010000089.1 GCA_945861595.1 Synechococcus sp. UW140 | reverse complement strand
ATGAAGATGGCCCCGGCCATGGTGCGGCTCTACGAGCAGATGCCCGAGCCCAAGTACGTGATCGCCATGGGCGCCTGCACGATCACCGGCGGCATGTTCTCCGCCGACTCCACCACGGCCGTGCGCGGCGTCGACAAGCTGATCCCGGTTGACCTCTACATGCCCGGCTGCCCGCCCCGGCCCGAGGCCATCTTTGATGCGGTGATCAAGCTGCGCAAAAAGGTCGGCAACGAATCCCTGGCCGAACGGGGCAACCTGCGCCCCAGCCACCGCTATTGCACCGTGCCCCACCAGCTCAAGGCTGTTGAGCCCGTGGTGACGGGGGCCTACCTGCGCGCCGAAACCCAGCAAGCGGCCCTGGCGGCGGCGGCCGGCCTGCCCCTCGACCTCAGCCAGCCGGCGTCCGAGCCCGTCCCCCTGTCGGCCCCATCCCTTCCCCTCCAAGCCGCCCCCAGCCAAGGTCAAGCCGATGCCTGATCCCACCAACCCTGACGCTGGCGCCCTCGCCGCCACCACTGCCGCTGGGACCACCGCCGCTGGGACCGCCGCTGAGGCGATCACCGTTGCCGAGCCCGGGCCGGTGAGCCGCTGGCTCAGCGCCCAGGGCTTTGAGCACGAGCGGCTGGAGGCCGACCACCTCGGCATCGAAACCCTGGCGGTGGAACCCCTATTCCTGCCCGTGATCGCCGCCGCCCTCAAGGCCAGCGGCTTCGATTACCTGCAATGCCAGGGCGGCTACGACGAGGGCCCCGGCGGCCGGCTGGTGAGCTTCTACGAGCTGGTGAAACTGGCCGCCCTAGCCGACCAGGTGGCCCTGGCTAGCGACCCGGCCGGCAGCTGCAAGGCCCTACCCACCACGGCCCGGCCCGAGCAGGTGCGGCTCAAGGTGTTCCTCGAGCGCGATGGCGACCTCACGATCCCCAGCCTCTACGGCCTCTACCGCGGCGCCGACTGGCAGGAGCGCGAAACCTTCGACATGTACGGCATCCACTACGCCGGCCATCCCCATCCCAAGCGCCTGCTGATGCCCGAGGACTGGAAGGGCTACCCCCTGCGCAAGGACTACGTGCAGCCCGATTTCTACGAGATGCAGGACGCCTACTAGGTCGTCTCCTAACTCGCCGACTCAGTCGGCGGCGCCAACCAACTAACGCGGCAGGGGCCCTGGGGCCTAAGCAGTCCTCCCCCGTTGCCAGGTCCTGTCTTTGGCCCCTCAGCCCGTCTGGCGTTTTTGGCGGTGGTGGCGGCGGTAGAAGCGCATCACCGCCAGGGCGACGCTGCGCGGGTCATGGCGCAGGGTGGCGCTGGGGCGGGCCCCCTGCATCGGCGCCAGCATCACCTCGTAGCCCTCGGCCTTGAGCTGGCGCGTGCCGCACTGCACCGGCTCGGCGCCCCGCAGGCGGTAGTTGTCCACCAGGGGGCCATGGGCTAGTTCTTCCTGGGCCAGCACGGCCGTGAACAGGCGCTCGCCCACCCCCAGGCTGGCCAGCTGGGCCTCGATCGCCCGCAGGTGGCCCTGCACATCGAGGCCATCGGTTTCGCCCGGCTGGGTCATCAGGTTGCAGATGTAGAGGCGGGGCGCCTTGCTGCGCCGGATCGCCTCCACCAGCTCGGGCACCAGCAGGTTCGGCAGCAGCGACGTGTAGAGGCTGCCCGGACCCAGCAGGATCAAATCGGCGTGGGCGATGGCCTCCAGGGCCCGGGGCAGGGCCGGCGGCCGTTCCGGGATGCAGCCGAGCCGCACGATCGGGCTCTTGGACTGGCCGATGCGGGATTCGCCTTCGATCCGCTCGCCGTTTTCGAGTTCGGCCCAGAGGCGCACATCGGCATTGGTGGCGGGCACCACCTGGCCCTGCACGGCCAGCACCCGGCTGCTGGCCGTGATCGCCGATTCCAGGCTGCCGGTGATCGCCGAAAGGGCCGAGAGGAAAAGGTTGCCGAAGCTGTGGCCCTCCAGGCCGCTGCCGGCCTTGAAGCGGTATTGGAACAGGCGGGTGAGCAGCGGTTCTTCGGTGGAGAGGGCGGCTAAGCAATTGCGGATGTCGCCGGGGGGTTGCACCCCCAGCTCGCGCCGCAGCACCCCACTGCTGCCGCCGTCATCGGCCACCGTGACGATGGCCGTGAGGTTGCTGCTATAGCGCTTCAGGCCCGAGAGCAGGGTGGACAGGCCGGTGCCGCCACCGATGGCGACGATGTTGGGTCCGCGGTTGAGCTTGCCCTGGGCCAGCAGGGCATCCACCAGCACCGTGTCCTTTTCGGGCGCCAGGGCCTGCTGGATCGACTCGAAGCTGCGGCTCTGGCCCAGCCAGATCAGGCCGCCGCCCACCACCAGCACCACCGGTCCGGTAATGCCGCGCGGCATCACCGTGGTGATGTTCTTCAGCAGCCAGTTGATCGATTCCAGGCTCCAGTAGATCGGCTTGAGATCGAGCCACACGGCGCCCCCCAGCAGGGCCAAAAGCAGGCCCAGGCCCGAGGTCACCATCCAGCGCTTCACCACCAGCCCGGGCTGCAGCCAGCGCACCGCCCGCTTGGAGCGGCTCATCAAATCCCGCTGGCGCAGGTCGCCCCTGCCGACCCAGCCGGGCCGGCTGCTGCGCCGCCGGGGCGGCCGACTGGAGGCGGGCAGGCCCATCAGGATGGGTAAGTGTTCAAACTGTACGGATGACGGGCCAAGATGGCCCCATGGATTTGAACCGGCCTGCTCAGCTTGCTGGCGCTGGAGCCGCCCTTGGAGCCGGGGCGGCTCCCCCCGTGGCTGAGCTGGCGGGGTTGTCGATGGCCTGGGGTGAGCGGCTGGTGCTCGACCAGGTGGATCTCACCCTCCACCCCGGCGAGCGCCTGGCGGTGGTGGGCCCGTCCGGCGCGGGTAAATCGACGATCCTGCGCATCCTGGCCGGCCTGCAGTTGCCCACCAGCGGCGAGCTGCGCATCCACGGCGTGCCCCAGACCTATCTGCGCTTGGACCAGCGCCAGCCCCCAGACGTGCGCCTGGTGTTCCAGAACCCGGCCCTGCTGGCCTCGCTCACCGTCTGCGAAAACGTTGGCTTCCTGCTCTATCGCCACGGCCAGCTGCCGGACCGGGAGGTGCGCGAACGGGTCAGCCGCTGCCTCGAGGCCGTGGGCCTGTATGGCGTTGAAGATCTGCTGCCCGGCGAACTCAGCGGCGGCATGCAGAAACGGGTCAGCTTTGCCCGCGCCCTGATCGAAGATCCCAGCCAGCCCGCAGGCCAGGTGCCCCTGCTGCTCTTCGATGAACCCACCGCCGGCCTCGATCCGGTCGCCTGCACCCGCATCGAAGACCTGATCGTGCGCACCGGCGATGTGGCCGGCGGCTCCAGCGTGGTGGTGAGCCATGTGATGAGCACGATCCTGCGCTCGGCCCAGCGGGTGGCCCTCCTCTACGACGGCCGCTTGCAGTGGTTGGGCAGCGTCTCCCACTTCGAGCACACCGATAACCCCTACGTGGCCCAGTTCCGGAGCGGTAGCCTGAGCGGTCCCATGCAACCGGCGGAGCTCTGAAGTCATGCGCCGCAGTGTGCGAGAGGCAATCGTTGGCTTCACCCTGTTGGCGGCTGTTAGTGGCAGCGCCGGCCTGTGGTTGTGGGTCAAGGGCGTGTCCCTGGCCAGCCGCCAGTGGACGATCAAGGTGAGTTTCGCCGATGCCGCCGGCCTGGCCGACCGCTCGTCCGTGACCTACCGGGGGGTGTTGGTGGGCCGGGTCAGCTCGATCAAGGCCACGGCCTCAGCCGTGATCGCCGAGCTGGAGATCACCAACCCCGACCTGGTCTTGCCCCGGCCGGTCATGGCCCAGGTGCAGTCGGGCTCCCTGCTCGGCGGCGACGCCGAAGTGGCCCTACTCAGCGCCGGTCCTGCCCCGGCGGCTACGGAACCTGGACCCCTGGCCAAGACCTGCGCCACCACCCGCATCGTCTGCAACGGCGGCAGCGTGCAGGGCAACACCGCCCCAACCATGGCCAGCGTCACCTCCACGCTCCAGGCCCTGCTCGATCAGGCCAACAACGAAAAGCTGATTCCCAAGGTGGTCTCCACCACCGAGAGCTTCCAGGTGACGGCCAAGGAGGCCAATCGCTTTATGGCCAGCGGCCAGGTGCTGGTGAGCGATCTCACCGCCGCCGTGCGCAAGGCCGACCCCACCCTCACCAACCTCAACAAGGCCACGGCCGACGCCGCCAAGGCCACGGCCCACCTCAACAGCATCGTGGCCGCCCTCGATAACCCCAAAACGATTGGCGATCTCAAGGCCACGGCCTCCAACGCCAAAACCCTGACCGCCCGCCTGGATGCGGTTGGCGGCGATGTCAACAAGCTGACGTCCGATCCCACCTTTATGGATGGGGTGCGCAGCGTGGCGATCGGCCTGGGCAAGTTCTTCGATGAGCTCTATCCCGCCCAAACGGCTGGAGCCAAGGAGAAGACGGCTAAACCGAGTGGCCCCCAGCCCAAGCAGGCCCGCCCCTGATCGGCCCGGGATTGGGCCCCCCCTTAGACGGAAGGCCCTTTCCACGGCCATGCCAGGTGGCGGGCGATGGTCCCTGGACTGGGTCCTTGGCCTGGGTCCTTAGCCTTCCCTAGAGCTCGGACACCGCCTGCATGGCAATCGCGGCGATCGCCTGGTCGCTGGCCTTGGGTAGCTGCACGTAGCGGCCGCCGGCGGCCTCGGCCAGGTCCTTGCCCATGCCGCTGCCGATGAACTTGCGCTCGGTGTCGATCACCAGCAACTTGATGCCCAGGGCCCGGTAGCGCGAGGCCACCTGCTTCACCTCCTCCTTGAGGTCCACGGGCTCGTCGCCCTCCAGCACTGGCTGGCCCAGGGAGCGGGACAGGGGCACATTGCCGCGTCCATCGGTGATCGCCACCACCACCACCTGGCCCAGATCGCCCGTGGCCAGAGCGTTGGCCCCCACCCGGGCAGCCTGGGAGAGCCCGTGGGCCAGGGGTGAGCCGCCGCCGCAGGGCATCGCTTCCAGCCGCCGCCGCGCCGCCGTGATCGAGCGGGTGGGCGGCAGCAACACCTCGGCCTGCTCGCCGCGGAAGGGGATTAGGGCGACTTCGTCGCGGTTTTCGTAGGCCTCGGTAAGCAGGCGGATCACGGCGCCCTTGGCGCTCTGCATGCGGTTGAGGGCCATCGAGCCGCTGGCATCCACCAGGAAGATCACCAGGGCCCCCGCCTTGCGTTGCAGCTGCTTGGCCCGCAGGTCGCCCTCTTCCACGATCACCAGGCGATCGGGCTGGCGCTGGCGCCGGGCCTTTTGGTAGGGCGCCGCCGCCCGCAGGGTGGCATCCACGGCAATGCGCTTCACCGGCCCCCGGGGCAGCATCGGCTTGACGTAGCGGCCGCGCGAATCGCTGAACACCACCGCCCGGCTGCCGCTGCCGCCGCTCTTGCTCTTGGCGGCCGAAAACAGCAGCAGGTCGGGGTCGATCGCCGTGGCCTCGGGATCGAGCAGGAACTCCTCCGGGATCGAGGGCGGCGGCGCGTCTTCGGGGTTGTCGTCCTCGTCGGGCTCCTCCTCCTCGGGCTCGTCCTCGTTTTGGTCAGGGTCCTCAGGGGGTTCGGGCTCCTCCTCGGGGGCCTGGTCGCCTTGCGGGGGCGGCGGCGGCGGCGGTTCCAGGGGCTGGTCGGGATCGGGCGGCGGCATTTGGCGGGCCCGGGGCGCGATCACCAGGCGCACGGCCACTTGCAGGTCGTCGGCTTCGACCCGGTCGCGGCCACTGAGAGCCGCATGGGCGCGGGCGACCCGCACCGCGTAGAGCTCGGAGCGATGGCCCTCGACGCCGCCGCGCAGGGCCTCCTTCACCAGGTAGCCGATCTGCTCGCGGCTGATTTGCACATCGGGCAGCCACTGGCGCGCCAGCAGCAGCTGGGTGGCCAGGCCATCGGTTTCCTCCTGCCACTGGACCCGGAAGTCGCCACTCGATTCGCCGTGGGCCAGGGCCGAGCGGGTGATCTCCACCCGTTGACCCAGCTCCAGCACCTGGTTGGCTGAGAGGGCCATGGCGAAGCGATCGAGCAGGTGGTCGCGCACGGCCCCCTCTTCCGGGTTGTAGGTGGCGATCAGCAGGCAGCGGCAGGGGTGGGCCAGGCTCAGGCCCTCGCGCTCGATCCGGTTTTCGCCCGAGCCCACCGCCGCCAGCAGCAGGTTGGTGATGCCGTCATCGAGCAGGTTGAGTTCATCGACGTAGAGCACGCCCCGGTGGGCTTCGGCCAGCAGGCCCGGCTGGAAGATCGCCTGGCCGCTGGCCAGGGACGCCGTGACATCGACCGAGCCCACCAGCCGGTCTTCGGTGATGCCCAGGGGCACCTGGATGAAGGGGGCCGGGATCACCTTGGTGGGCAGCAGGGCGCTGGCATCGTTGCCGCTGGGGTCGCCGCCCAGGTCACTGATGCGGCGGCGGGTGGCGGCGTCCCAGTCGCTGGGGCGCTGGGGATCGATGTTGAGGGCGGTGGCGTGGGGAGTGCTGCCTGCCGGGGAGCCGCTGGTGTCCCCCAGGTCGATCACATCAATGGGCGGCAGCAGGGCATGGAGACCCCGGGCCAGCACCGATTTGCCCGTGCCCCGGCCGCCGGCGATCACCACGCCGCCCAGGCCGGGATCCACGGCCGCCAGCAGCAGGGCCAATTTCAAGGTGCCGTGGCCGGTGATGGCGGCCAGCGGAAAGGCCCGGGCCGCGGCAGCCGCGGCACTGGACGCCGCACTCGCGGCGGCGGGGGTTCCGCTTGCAACCATGGAAAGGCCCGGGCCCAGACACGTGATCGCCAGTCTCGCTGATCAGCCCGGGGGTGAGGGACTGGTGGCTTCCGCCAGCCCGGCGAGTGGCGCCGCGCCGCCCTGGGCCCCCAGCCTGGCGATCGCCCTAGGCGCCAACCTGGGCGATCCCTTCGCCACCCTGGTGGCCGTGCGTCCCTTGCTGCAGGCGCTCCTGGAGGGGCTTCTGGAGGAGCGGGGCCAGGCTGGGGCCCCCTTGGGCTCCCCGCCTTCCGGTTCCGGGGGCTCCGGCTGCGGGGGCTTGGCACGGCCCGAGGCGGCGCCCTTGGCCTTGGACCGCCCAACCCCTGACCCGTTGTCCCCTGCCGGCCCCCAGCCCAGCCCAGGGCCCAGCCCCGAGCCCGGTGCCCAGCGGAGTGCGATCCGCCTGCGCTGGTCGCCCCTGTTTCGCACCGAGCCGGTGGGCGGCCCCCCCGGCCAGCCCGCCTATCTCAATGGAGTGCTGCTGGTGGAAGGCGTGGCCGCCCTGGAGCCCCGGCCCCTGGCCTTGCTGCAGGGTCTGCAGGCGCTGGAAGCCCAGTTCGGCCGCCAGCGCCTGGAGGCCTGGGGGCCCCGCACCCTCGATCTCGACCTGCTCTGGTGGGGCGATCAGGTCGTGCAGGCGCCGGCGCTGCAGTTGCCCCATCCGCGCCTGCAGCAGCGCAGTTTTGTGCTGGCGCCCCTGGCGGCGATCGATCCGTTGCTGCTGCCGCCGGGCCCGGCGGCTGCCGGCACCCCAAGCCCTGGCCCAGACTGCGCCTCCCTGCTGGCGGCCCTGCTGCCCCGCTTGCGCGAGGCGGCGCCCCAGCGTCTTCCGGGCCGCGCTGGCTGGCCGGAGTGAGCCAAGCTGGCGGCAGTTTTGGCCTGCCCATGGCGCCCCTGCCGCCCCCCGAGCCCGCGCGCCTGCTGGAAACCACGGCCGCCCTCGATGCCCGCAAGATCCGCTTCGAGCTCAACCGGATCGTGTTGCCGATCGGCCTGGAGGCCACCTTCGGCCTGATCCGCCATCCCGGCGCCTCCCTGGCCGTGCCCGTGCTCGACGACGGCCGGGTGGTGCTGCTGCGCCAGTATCGCTTCGCCGTGGCCAGCCGCATCCTCGAGTTTCCGGCCGGCACCCTCGATGAGGGCGAGGATCCGCTCAGCACCATGCAGCGGGAGCTGCAGGAGGAGGCCGGCTACAGCGCCAGCCGCTGGGATCCCCTGGGGGTGATGCTGCCCTGCCCCGGCTACTCCGATGAGGTGATCCACCTCTTTTTGGCCCGGGACCTGAGCCTGCTGGCCGACCAGCCCGCCGGCGATGACGACGAGGACCTGGAGGTGCTGCTGATGACCCCGGCCGAGCTCGATGCCGCCCTGGCCAGCGGCGATGAGGCCCTCGATGGCAAGAGCGTGACCGCCTGGTTCCGGGCCCGCCAACTGCTGGGGCTCTGAAGCGATGGCCCCCGACCGCTGGCTGTTCTGGCATCGCCGCGACCTGCGCCTCGGCGACAACCTGGGCCTGGCCGCCGCCGCC
>CAMAVE010000088.1 GCA_945861595.1 Synechococcus sp. UW140 | reverse complement strand
AACGCCAGGTCGAGGGGGAAGTTGTGGGCATTGCGCTCGTGCATCACTTCCATGCCGAGGCCGGCGCGGTTGAGGATGTCGGCCCAGGTGTTCACCACCCGGCCCTGGGAATCCAGGATCGACTGGTTGAAGTTGAAGCCGTTGAGGTTAAAAGCCATGGTGCTCACGCCCAGGCTGGTGAACCAGATGCCCACCACCGGCCAACCGGCCAGAAAGAAGTGGAGGCTGCGGCTGTTGTTAAAGGAGGCGTATTGGAAGATCAGGCGACCGAAGTAACCGTGGGCAGCCACGATGTTGTAGGTCTCTTCCTCCTGGCCAAACTTGTAGCCGTAGTTCTGGGACTCGGCCTCGGTGGTTTCCCGCACCAATGAGGAGGTCACCAGCGAACCGTGCATGGCGGAGAACAGGCTGCCTCCGAACACACCGGCCACGCCAAGCATGTGGAAGGGGTGCATCAGGATGTTGTGCTCAGCCTGGAACACCAACATGAAGTTGAAGGTGCCCGAGATGCCGAGGGGCATGCCATCGGAGAAGGAGCCCTGACCGAAGGGGTAGATCAGGAAAACCGCAAAGGCCGCCGAGAGCGGGGCGCTATAGGCCACGCAGATCCAGGGGCGCATGCCGAGCCGGTAGGAGAGCTCCCACTGGCGACCCATGTAGGCCGAGATGCCAATCAGGAAGTGGAAAACGATCAGCTGGTAGGGACCGCCGTTGTAGAGCCACTCATCCAGGCTGGCCGCTTCCCAGACCGGGTAGAGGTGCAGGCCGATGGCATTGCTGGAGGGGATCACAGCGCCGGAGATGATGTTGTTCCCATACAGGAACGAACCGGCAACGGGCTCGCGGATCCCATCGATGTCGACGGGGGGAGCGGCAATGAAGGCAATGATGAAGCAGAGGGTCGCCGTGAGCAGGCAGGGGATCATCAGCACACCGAACCAACCCACATAAATGCGGTTGTCGGTGGAGGTCACCCACTGGCAGAAGCTTTCCCAGCTACTGCGGCGGCCGCTGCGAATCGCAGTGGACATGGAAGGAAAGAGAACGGGTTAGCCGCAAGAAGCGGCGTATGAACGCTAAGAACGTCCTGCCCAAGCACAACTGGGCGCAACCAAACGTCAAACCCCTTCAACAAACTTCAGGCGCCTTTAGCTTTCTTTGCAGTAGCGCCCTGGCTCCGCAAAAGAGATGTCCAAAGCCTGATTCCCTGGGCCTGGCTGCTCAAGCCTTGTCGCCAAAGCCTTGTCGCCAAAAAAGATCCAAACAAGCCAAGCGGGCGTGCCGCTGTTGCGAGACAGACAGCCTGGTCGCGCCATGACGTCAAGGGGCCCGGGGCGGCAGGCAAAGCCTGGGCGGAGCCCATGGGCCATGCCCCGGCCTGGGGCTGCATCTCCCCCGCGGAATCAGGGGGCTGCCGGGGCCAGGGCAGCTTGCTGGCGCAACCATTGCTGACCCTGCTGCAAAAAGGCCGACCAATCGAGCTTTTCCGTTTCCGCCGCCCGGGCCACCAGCAGGGGGGCTTGGGCCTTGAGCAGGGCCAGGTCCGCTTCTGCCACCCCGGAGGCCAGGGCCAGGTAGTCGGCCATCGCCCGGGCGACCACCCGGGTGAGGTAGGCGGCACTCAGGGCCTGCACGGCACTGCCCACCAACCAGGTAGCGCCGTGCCATTTGATGATCCCTGCCAGGGCCTGACTGCTCCACTCCACCACCCCCAGCTGCAGGGCCGCCTTGGCCAATTCCTGGCCGGCGGCCTGGAGCTGGTCCAGGGTCCAGGGGCTGTCCCAGAGGCGCCCCATCTCCTGAAGCATCAGCCCATTGGCCCCGGCCAGCACAAGCAGATCCAGGCTGGGTGCCGGCGCCAACACCACCCCGGCCGCCACGGCCCATTGGGTTTGGCCCACCAGCAGTTGCAACCGTTGCCGCCTCAGGCCCTCCAGCTCCGCCTGCCAGCGCCCGTGCAGGACCTCAAGGCAGCGGCAGAGGGTGGCATCAATCTGGGCCTGGCCGCTGCGCTCGAGGGCCTGCACAAGGGCGGCCAACTCGTACACAAGGGCGTTCTCCTGGCCCGGAAGCTCGGCCGGGCTCGTCCAGGCGAACCAACGCTGGCGGAGGGGGGCGGGCAACTGGGCCTCCAATTCGGCCTGGCGCTCTGGCAGCAGGCCGGCGGCCCCTGGATTGACCAGCAGCCAAGTGGACTGCTTCAGCGGCAAGGCCTCAAGCCAGCGCAGGTCAGAGGCCTGGAGCGGCAGCTCCAGGCAATAGAGCAGGTGATCGCAGTGGCTGAAGGCCTGGGGCCACTGCCAATCGGGGCTCTGGAACGGCAGGGGATGGCTCCAGTGCAGGCGCATCGGCAAACGGCTGGCCTGGTTGGCCGTAATCGCGGCCGTGATCGCGGCCTGGTGGCCAGCCTGCGGCAACCGGCAGCCACTCAGGGCGACATCGAGCCGCTGGCGCTGTTGCTGCTGCTTAAGCGCCTCCAGGTCCCCAAGCCGTTGGGCTTGCCCAGGAGCGCTTTGCCCCTCTAAGCGCTCGAACTGGGCCAAGACCGTTTGGCAGCGGGCGATCCAGCCCTCGCTGGAGCGGGGCAGGGTGGCGGCTGCCACGGCAGGCCCACGCCGGGCCAGCAGCCAGCAGCCCGCGCCAGCGGCCACCAGGGGCAAGACGGACGAGAGATGGAGGCTGTCGGCCAAGGCCCAGCCTGCGGCCAGGGTGGCCGCCAGGGGCCACCAGCGCCCCATCAGCACCCTTGGCACCAGCTGATCTGACAGGCCCTTGGGCAGGCCCAGCGGGGGCAACACCCTCCGTTCAGCCGTCGACGGGCTGATGAGGGGACGGCGGCCACCACCGCCGGGACCCTCTGGCTTGGGATCCAAGGGGGCGCTGGAATCGGCTTGGGCGCTCAAGGCAAGACGGGCTCCAACCCAGCCTGTTTAGCTCAACCGCCGCAGCCTTGATCGGCGTAGCGCCGCCACCGACACCAACCCTGGGGGAATTGCCCATAGGGTGAAGGCCTGACCTCGCCGTCGCCATGACCCATCCCGGCTTCGGGTCTGCGCCGCCCAGCCAGGCCTGTGATGACGGCCGGCCCCTGCTTAGCGCAAGCCAACGTCAGCGCACCGAGGGGCTGCTGGCCCTGCAACAGGGGTATGGCTGGCAGGGGGAACTGCCGGTCCTCCTGCTGGAACGGTGCTGGTTACGGCTTGAGCCGGTGAGTGTGCAAAGCCTGGGCCAGGTCCTGCCCCCCGATGCCAGTGGAGCAGCGCCAGAGCTAGTGCGCTTTCGGGAGCTGCACCGCTCGGGGCTGGAGGCCTGCCTGGCCGAGCAGCTCTGCTGGCAAGAATTCGGACGGGAAGCCTTCCAGCAGGCCCTGCGGCGCTACTGGAGCGCCCAGGAGGCGGGCAACCACGGCTGGACCCTCGATCGCTACCTGGCCTTTCTGGCCGAGTACCGCCGCTGGATGGAGGCCGATGGACGCAAACCAATTCCGCTGGTGGTGCTGGCCCGCACCGGTGCACCGGAGCCGCACCGGATCGAGTGGTGCTGGCCTTCGCCAACCCCCATGCGTCACACTGGCTCCTGATTTCCAGTGCTGCGGTGATGGCGGACGAGACGAACGCATCCATCCAGTCAGCCAGCCCCCAGGGCCAGCAGGACGGTGGTTTCCGCGGCGGGCGGGGCGGCAGGGAAGGCGGTGGTCGTGAAGGCGGTGGCCGTGAAGGCAGTGGTCGTGAAGGCGGTCGTGAGGGGGGTGGACGCGACGGCGGCAACCGGGAACCCGGCGGCTTCCGCATCCGCCTCAGCGAAAACGAGATGCGCGCCGCCCGGGCCATCCAGGAAGCCTTTGGCCTGCGCTCAACCGTGGCAGCCCTGGGTCTCTCCCTGCGCACGGTGGCCCAACTGCTTGAGGATGGCCAGCTGGGCGAGGTCATCGCCGCCCATCGGGCCCAGGCCGGAGCCCGCCCTGAAGGCGGACGGCCCGAAGGGCGCCGGGACCCCCGGGGCGCTGGCCCTGCGGGGGGCCGCGGCGATCGCCCGCAGGGCAACTCCCGCCCTAACCCCTTCGCCCGTCCCAGCAAACCGGCCGCCGTTGTCGAGGCCCCGGTTGAAGAGCCTGCCGACGAGCCGGCTGCGGCTGAAGTCCTTGACTCCGAAGACCAAGCCCCTGCGCTGGGCGCGGAGACGGCAGCAGACGCCCCTGATCAGGCCCCTGAGTCTGGAGAAGCAGCTCCAGAAGAGGCCTGATCGGTCCGAGCGGAGGCCCGGATCGGGGATGGCCAACGCTGGCCTGATGCAAAGGCACCAGTGGCAGTGGCCTTCTCAAATCCTTGAGTCGCCCTAGGGCCCGCCCCATCCCTTCAGGGCTTGGGGCGGGGGTGAACCCTGGGATCCAGTCGCCCAAGGACAGGCCATCCCCCAGGCCGGCAGGGCAGAATCCGCCGAACGGACTGGAGCTTGATGGCACGCGCAAGGGTTCTCTCAGGGGTGCAACCCACCGGGGCCTTACACCTGGGCAACTGGCTGGGGGCGATCCGCAACTGGGTGAACCTCCAGGACAGCCACGACACGTTTTTCTGTGTGGTCGATCTGCACGCGATCACGGTGCCCCACGATCCGGCCCGGCTAGCTGCAGACACCCGCAGCACGGCAGCCCTCTATCTGGCCTGCGGCATTGACCCCGCCAAGGCCACGGTCTTCGTGCAAAGCCAGGTGGCCGCCCACAGTGAACTCTGCTGGCTGCTCAACTGCGTAACGCCGCTCAACTGGCTGGAGCGCATGATCCAGTTCAAGGAAAAGGCCCTCAAGCAGGGGGACAACGTGTCAGTGGGCCTGCTCGACTACCCGGTGTTGATGGCGGCCGATATCCTGCTCTACGACGCCGATTTGGTGCCGGTGGGAGAGGACCAGAAGCAACATCTCGAACTGGCCCGGGATATCGCCCAGCAACGGATCAACAGCCGCTTCGGCACGGAAGAAGCGCCGGTGTTGAAGGTGCCCGAACCGATGATTCTCACCGAGGGGGCCCGGGTGATGAGCCTCACCGATGGCCGCAGCAAGATGAGCAAGAGCGATCCCAACGAGGGCTCCCGCATCAACCTGCTCGATCCCCCCGAGCTGATCACCAAAAAAATCAAACGGGCCAAAACCGACCCCCAGATGGGCCTGGAATTCGGCAATCCCGAGCGGCCCGAAACCGACAACCTGCTTGGGCTCTACGCCCTGCTCAGCGGCCAGGCCCGCGAGGCGGTCGCCGCGGAATGCGCCGACATGGGCTGGGGCCGCTTCAAGCCCCTGTTAGCCGAGGCGGCCGTAGCTGCCCTGCAGCCGGTGCAGGAGCGCTACGCCGAGCTGTCCAGCGACCCGGCCGAACTGGATCGGGTGCTGGCCAACGGCCGCCAGCGGGCCTCCGAAGTGGCCGAGGCCACCCTGGCCCGCACCAAGGCCGCCCTCGGCTTCCTGGGCGCCGGCTGAGCGTCCAGGCTGAGCAAATCCAGCTCCTGAGCCGAACCCCTTTGAGGCTCGTGGCGCGAAGCCTTGGCCCCGCCGGAAAGCCTTGGCCCCGCCGGAAAGCCTTGGCCCCGCCGGGAAGCCTTAGCCCCGCCGGGAAGCCTTAGTCCCCAGGGGCCCGATCGTCCCACTGTGGGTTCAGGGAGGGCCCAGATTGCTCCGCTTCAGCCAGCACCACCCCCGCCTGACGCAGCAGGCTTGAGAGGCTCCAGACCCGCAGCATCAACTTGTGCCAGGGGGCCATGGCGTCCATGTCAAGGGCCATCGGGCAGGGGCTGGCCCCGCGCAGAGCCCGGGCGGCGGCCAGTTCCGCCAGGCCCGTCGTCAAGGCTGTTCCCAGCCGGCGCTGCTCGGAGGGCGGCACCAAGGAATCGGGAGCCAGCTCCAGTAGCTGCAGACCGCGGCGAAACCAAAACTCGAAATCAGCCAGCAGGGAGTCGAGCAGCTCCTCCAGCAGCTGGCCTGAATCCGGAGCGGGTGAGGAACGATCCACGGGCCAACTGTATCGAGCGATTCGCCCTGCGTAGGATCGAAATTCCCCTTCCCAACTGCCGTGACCGCCAGCCGCTCCGCCGACCCAGCCCTGAGCAACGGCGCGGCCCCCACAACCACCGGAACGGCCCCGGTTGAAGGACCCAAGGCTGGGGCTCCGGGGGCTGGGGCTCCGCTGCTGGCCAGTGGCGAGGCAACGGTGGCGATCAGCCTGCCAAAAACGAGCGAAAGTCCCCAGCTGCTGCGCATCCGCCATTCGATGAGCCACGTGCTGGCTATGGCGGTTCAAAAACTCTTCCCCAAGGCCCAGGTCACGATCGGGCCCTGGACCGAATCGGGCTTTTACTACGACTTCGATAACCCGGAACCCTTCACCGAAGTCGATCTCAAGGCGATCAAAAAGGAGATGGGCAAAATCATTGGCCGGCGCCTACCCCTGCAACGGCTGGAGGTGAGCCGGGCCGAAGCGGAAGCCCGCATCAGCGCCCAAAACGAGCCCTACAAACTGGAAATCCTCGCCGGCATCCAGGAGCCCATCAGCCTCTACACCCTCGGCGAAGACTGGTGGGACCTCTGCGCCGGCCCCCATGTGGCCAACACCAGCGAACTCAACCCCAAGGCCTTTGAGCTGGAAAGCGTGGCCGGGGCCTACTGGCGTGGCGATGAAAAGCGGGCCCAGCTCCAGCGCATCTACGGAACCGCCTGGGAAACCCCGGAGCAACTGGCCGAATACAAACGCCGCAAGGAGGAGGCCCTGCGCCGCGACCACCGCCGCCTCGGCACCGACCTAGACCTGTTTTCGATTGAAGATGAGGCTGGTGCCGGCCTGGTGTTTTGGCACCCCCGCGGCGCCCGCATGCGCCTGCTGATTGAGGACTTCTGGCGCTCGGCCCACTTCGCCGATGGCTACGAGCTGCTCTACACCCCCCACGTGGCGGACATCAGCCTCTGGAAAACTTCGGGCCACCTGGATTTCTACGCAGAAAGCATGTTCGGCCCCATGCAGGTGGATGAGCGCCAATACCAGCTCAAGCCGATGAACTGCCCCTTCCACGTGCTCACCTATGCCAGCACCCTGCGCAGTTACCGCGAGTTACCCATCCGCTGGGCAGAACTGGGGACCGTCTATCGCTATGAACGCCCCGGGGTGATGCATGGCCTGATGCGGGTGCGCGGCTTCACCCAGGACGACGCCCATGTGTTCTGCCTACCCGAGCAGATCGGCGATGAAATCCTGCGCATCCTGGATCTCACCGAAACGATCCTCAGCACCTTCGATTTCAAGACTTACGAGATCAACCTGTCCACCCGACCCGAGAAATCGATCGGCGATGATGCCGTCTGGGATCTGGCTACCCAGGGCCTGATTGAGGCCCTCGATCGCAAGGGCTGGGCCTACAAGGTGGATGGGGGTGGCGGCGCCTTCTATGGCCCCAAGATCGACCTCAAGATCGAAGATGCGATCGGCCGGATGTGGCAATGCTCCACCATCCAGCTGGATTTCAACCTGCCCGAACGCTTCAACCTGGAGTATGTGGCCGCCGATGGCAGCCGCCAGAGACCGATCATGATTCACCGGGCGATCTTCGGCTCCCTGGAACGGTTCTTCGGGATCATGACCGAGAACTACGCCGGCGATTTCCCCTTCTGGCTGGCGGCCGAACAGGTGCGTTTGTTGCCCGTCACCGATGAGGTGCGGCCCTACGCACAAGGGCTCCTGGCCCAACTCAAGGCCGCCGGGGTACGCGCCGCCATCGACCACAGCGGCGACCGGCTCGGCAAGTTGATTCGCAATGGCGAGCAGCAAAAAATCCCGGTGTTGGCCGTGATCGGCGCCCAGGAAGCCGAAAACGGCACCGTGAGCCTGCGCAGCCGCCGCGACGGCGACCTAGGCGCCGTGACAATTGAGACCCTCCTGGCTGCCGCCAGCCAGGCCAACACGGAGCGGGCGCCGGGCCTGGGACTAGCCACCAGCCAGCCGGCCTGAGCCACCGGCGGGCTCCAGGGTCGCCCGATCCCTGAGCCCCACTGATTGTCCGAAAGCCAGCTCAGCCCTCAGCCAACTGGCCCCCACCTTGAGCCCGATCCACCCCATGGCCCCCATCACCCTGCTGGCCGGAGATCTGGGCGGCACCAAAACCCTGCTAGCCACCTACCAGGTTGACGGCACACGCCTGATCAAGACCCGATCGGAGCGCTATGCCTCGGGCCAGTGGCCCGATTTCAGCGGCCTGGTGGCCCATTTCCTGGCGGGTTGCGAGGTGCAACCCAGCGCCGGCTGCCTGGCCGTGGCCGGGCCGGTGCACCAGGGCCGGGTG
>CAMAVE010000087.1 GCA_945861595.1 Synechococcus sp. UW140 | reverse complement strand
AACAGCTCCTGCATGGCAAACCTCAGCCCAACTCCGCCAGCCGCCCCCGCACCAGCCCGGCCTGGGCCTCGGCTTCCGCCAGGTTGGCCTGGCATTCGGCCACCACTTCGGGAGGAGCCTTGCCGGCGAAGTTGGGGTTGGCCAGGCGTCCGGCCAGGCCGGCGATCTCCTTTTCGGCCTTGGCCAGATCCTTCTCCAGCCGCAGCCGCAAGGCATCCAGGCTCTGCTGGGGCACGGTGATGCCCACCTGGCCGTCGCTGTCGACGATGCCGAGCAGCTGGCCGGTGATCGGCTCGGCCTGCCCGTGCAGCTCGGCCGCCCCGACCAGTCGGGAGATCTTGGCCTGGTTGGCCGCCACAAAAGCAAGGCGATCGGCCTGGCTGGTGAAAATGCCGATCGCGAGCTTCTCGCCCGGCTTGACCCCCGAGAGGGCCCGCAGGTTGCGGATGGCGCGCACGGCGTCGATGCCGAACTGGAAGGCCGTTTCATGGGCGCCATCCACCCAGGCGGCATCGGCCTCGGGCCAGGCCTGCAGGGCCACAAACGTGCTGTCTTCCGCGCCGGTGACGGCGTGCCAGAGCTCCTCGGTGAGGTGCGGCATCAGGGGATGGAGCATCACCAGCAGGGCCTCCAGGCTGGTGGCCAGCACCTGGCGGGCCGTCCGGCGAGCAGCGCCATCCTCACCACCCAGCCGGGGCTTGGCCCATTCGATGTACTGGTCGCAGAGGTCGTTCCAGGCGAACTCATAGAGCAGCTTGGCCGCTTCACCAAGGCGATAGGAGCCGTAGAGATCGGCGCACTGTTCACTCGTGCGGGCCAGGCGCGACAGGATCCAACGGTCTTCACTCTCAAGTTGGTCAAGCGCTGGGGCCCCCAGGCTGGCTGGGGTGTCGCCGCCCAGGTTCATCAGGGCAAAGCGGGTGGCGTTCCAGAGCTTGTTGGCAAAGTTGCGGGCCCCCTCCACCGTGGCGGAGGTGTCACTGGCGCGGTCGTAATCGAGGCGGATATCTTGACCGGCGCCGGCCACCTCGCGCACCAGGGCAAAGCGCAGGGCATCGGCGCCATAACGCTCAATCAGCAGCACCGGATCAATGCCATTGCCGGAGGATTTGCTCATCTTGCGGTTGTTCTCATCCCGCACTAGGCCGTGGATGTAAACGTCCTTAAAGGGCATCTGGCCCGTAAAAGCGCCGGCCATCATCGTCATCCGGGCCACCCAGAAAAAGATGATGTCGAAGCCCGTCACCAGCACGCTGGTGGGATACCAGGTGGCTAAATCAGCCGCCTCAGGGTCCGGCCAGCCCAGGGTGGAGAAGGGCCAAAGGCCACTGGAGAACCAGGTGTCGAGCACATCCGGGTCCTGCTCAATCACGGCCCCGGCGCCGAACTGGGCCTGGGCCGAGGCCAGGGCTTCGACGTCATCGCGGGCGACCACGTAGGGGGTGGTATCGCTGATCACCCCGCCGGTTTCGCTCACCACAAACCAGGCCGGAATGCGGTGACCCCACCAGAGCTGGCGGCTGATGCACCAGTCGCGGATGTCGGTGAGCCAGTCGCGGTAGACCTTGCTCCAACGCTCCGGCACGAACTGGGGGTCCTGGCGATCAAGCGCCTCGCGGCAGCGGGCCGCCAACGGTTCGGTGCGCACGAACCATTGGGTGGAGAGCAGGGGCTCCACCGGCACCTTGCCCCGGTCGGAGAAGGGCACGCTGTGGCGGTGGGGTTCCACCTTCACCAGGAAACCCTCCGCCTCCATGGCGGCCACCACGGCCTTACGGGCCTCGAAGCGATCCAGACCGGCAAAGCGACCCGCCGCGGCGTTCATGCTGCCGTCCTTGGCCATCACCGTGATCTGGGGCAGGCCGTGGCGCTGGCCGATGGCGAAGTCGTTGGGGTCGTGGGCGGGAGTCACCTTGACGCAGCCGGTGCCAAAGGCCGGATCGACGTGCCCATCGGCCACGATCGGGATCAGGCGGCCCACCAGGGGCAGGGTGAGGGTCTGGCCCACCAGGGCGGCGTACCGCTCATCGCTCGGGTTCACGGCCACGGCCGTGTCGCCGAGCAGGGTTTCCGGACGGGTGGTGGCCACTACCAGGTGGCCCGTGCCATCGCTGAGCGGATAGCGGAAGTGCCAGAGGTGGCCCTCCAACTCCTTCATCTCCACCTCCAAGTCGCTCACCGCCGATCCCGAAGCGGGGCACCAATTCACCAGGTATTCCCCCCGGTAGACCAGGCCCTGCTCGTGCAGGCGCAGGAAGGCTTCCACCACCGCCTTATTGAGCCCGGGATCGAGGGTGAAGCGCTCCCGCTGCCAGTCCACCGAGTAGCCGAGCCGCCGCAACTGGCCAACGATCGTGCCGCCGCTTTCGGCCTTCCAGGCCCAGGCCCGTTCAAAAAAGGCATCTCGGCCCAGGTCGTCCTTGTTGAGGCCCTCAGCCTTGAGCTGGCGCTCCAGGATCGTTTGCACCGCAATCGAGGCGTGGTCGGTGCCGGGCAGGCAGAGCACGTTCTTGCCGCGCAGGCGCTGAAAGCGCACGATCGTGTCGATCAGGGCCGTGTTGAAGGCATGGCCCATGTGCAGGCTGCCGGTGACATTCGGCGGCGGAATCACGACCGAGAAGGGCTCCCCAGGGGCCTGGGGATCGGGGTGGAAGGCGCCCGCCCGTTCCCAGGCCTGCTGCCAGCGGCTCTCGGTGCCGGCCGGGTCGTAGGTCTTGGGCAGGGCGCCTTCGGGAGCGTCGGACACGGCGGCTGGGGTGGGGCAGTGGTCCCATGGTCTCAAAGGGGCCGGGGCCAAGCCGGCATCCCCGGATCAGCCCATCCCAAGCGCCCTCAACCCGCCGCCAATCGACCCACGTAGTCGGGGAGGCTGCCGGCGTTGATCCAGCCGGTGGCGATTGTTTTGCTGTGCTGGTGGCTGACCCGGCCACGGTGGATGTGGGAGAGGCCCGCCGGGAAGAGCAGCAACTTGCCCCGTTCGGCCGGTTCGTGGTGCTCCTGCCAGTGGAACTCGGTGCCGCCCTCGGGCAGGTCATTGCAATAGAGGATCCAGGCCAGCACCCGCCGCACCGGTTCGGTGGCCTCCTCGGTGGTGGTCCAATCGCAGTGCCAGCTCTTGAAGCCCTCGCCCGGGGCGTAGCGCTGCAGGTTAAAGATCGGCAGCACGAACAGGCTGCGCTCCGGGCAGCACTGGCGCAGCAGGGGCCGCTCCTGCAGGTAACGCTCCAAGGCCGCCGTGACGCCGCGGCAGATCACATCGGCCAGGGCGAAGGCCTCCGGGTCGGAGCGGTCGATCGCCACCAGGCTGATGTCCGTGGACACCTTGTCGGGTTCCGGGCCGGCCCCGCCAGGGCTGGCCGCAGCCCTGGGGTCGGCACTGCCAAAGGACACTCCGGAGCTGTGCAAGTCGACGCGGCGATCGAAGAACGCCATCACCCCATCGGCTAAGGCCTCGTAGCCGGGGTTGCGGTAGGCACGGATTAGCTGCATGGCGGGCTCCAGGGCACGGCGACCAGCGCCTCCAAGCTCTGCCAGCGGCCCCGATCGGCCACGAGCTGGTCGCTGAGGCCAACCCGCTCCAGGGCCTCAGCGACCCGGTCGAAGGCCAGGTCATGGGCCGCATCGGCGCCGCTGGCGGGCCCCAGGGGCCAAACCAACACCTGCTGCTCGGCCGGATCGGCCAGGACCATCAAGTTGAGGTCCTCGAACTGCCGCTCGAAGAACTGGCGGCGCATCCGGGCCGTCTGGCTCGGGCCGATGGCGGCGGCAAAGGCCTCCAGGCTGGCGGTATCGGTGCCGCAGCCGCAGTTGAGGGCCAGCCAGATCAGCAGCTTGGCCCAACTTTCGCGGCTCCAGAGGGGCTGGAAGCTCTGGCGCTGCTGGCGCACCAGCTCGGCCAGGGCGAAATCCACCAAAGTCGCCTGCAGGGCCAGGGCGCTGGGGCGCCCGATCCCGGGGCTGGCCTGGGCCTGGTGAGGATCGACACTGGGATCGGGAAGGGGATCCACCATGGGATCGGGGTTGGGTGTGGCGCTCATAGCTGCCATCCTCCCCGCCCCCGCGGCAAACTGCAGGGGCATGCGCCTTCAGCCCCATGGCCCTGGACTTCAACGATCCCGATCTGGAGTTTTCCGATCTGGTTTACGCCTACCAGAGCTGGGTGATGGCGGTGATCAACGACGAGAAACTCGACGGCGAGGAAACCCTGCTGAGCGAGGAGATCGCCGAGGACGCCCTCAACGCCATGCGCTTCCTGCCCGGCGAGGTGACCTCCGCGATCGAAACCAGCCTGGCCCGCGTCTACGACGTCGATCCGGAGGAACTGGCCTCGCTGTTGTTCCCGGAAGACTGAGTTCCCATAAGACTGAGTCCCAAAAGACGGAGTCCCGGGAACCGGAGTCCCGGAAGGCTCCGTCCCAATAAGGCTTCGTCCCAAAAGGCTGAGTCTTAGAAGAGTGAGTCTTAGAAGAGTGAGCCCAGGCGAGCGTGCCTGGACGCCCTAACCCAGCCCCCCCGCAGCGCAGCGACTCAGCCCCATGGCCTGGAGCGAAGCCGACATCCCCGACCAGAGCGGCCGCATCGCCCTGGTGACCGGCGCCAACAGTGGCCTGGGCCTGGAAACGGCCCGGGCCTTGGCCCAGCACGGCGCCACCGTGCTGCTGGCCTGCCGCCAGCGCAGCCGCGGGGAAGCGGCTCGTCAGCAGCTGCTGCCCCTGGCCCGGGCCGGCCTGGAGGTGATTGACCTGGATCTGGCCGACCTGGCCAGCGTGGCGGCGGCGGCCAGCCAGGTGCATCGGGAGTTTGGCCGCCTCGATCTGCTGATCAACAACGCCGGCGTGATGGCACCGCCGAGGCGCCTGTCCCGCGATGGCTACGAGCTGCAGTTCGCCGTCAACCACCTGGGCCACTTCGCCCTCACCGCCGCCCTGCTGCCCCTGCTCAAGCAGCAAAGCGGCGCCAGGATCGTGACCGTGAGCTCAGGGGCCCACTACTTCGGCCGCATCGCCTTTGACGACCTACAAGGCGAGCGGCGCTACGACCCCTGGAGCGCCTACGGCCAAAGCAAATTGGCCAACGTGATGATGGCCCTGGAGCTCCAGGAGCGGCTGGCGGCCGCCGGGAGCACCACCCTGTCGATCGCCGCCCACCCGGGGCTGGCCCGCACCAACCTGCAACCCAGCTCGGTGGCCGCCAAGGGCTCCAGGCTGGAAGGTCTGGCCTACCGGCTGATGGATCCCCTGTTCCAGAGCGCCGCCATGGGGGCCCTGCCCCAGCTCCATGGGGCCGTGGCAGCAGAGGCCCGAGGCGGAGCTCTGTATGGCCCCGGCGGCCTGGCCAACTTGCGCGGCTGGCCCGTGGCCTGCCCGATCGCGGCGGCGGCCCGCGATGGCAACCAGCGGCGCCGGCTCTGGCAGGTCAGTGAAGAGCTGGTCGGCTTGGCTTGCCAAACAAGCTTCGCCTGAGCGCCGTCGACTACTGTTTGGAGATCTGGCAGAAGCCGGCGAGTTCGAATTCGCCATCGCCAGAACCAGCACCGTGCCTCGCCCCGAGCTTCCTGGGGCCAGCAACAAGGTCCATGCCAGGCGTTCCTGTGTGATTCCCCCTTGCGGGAAGGAACGCCGCCCGGTGCGAGATCCATACCGACCATCTGTTTTTTTCCATGACCAGCACCCTTTCCGGCCTGCGGCCGGCGATCGGACCGATCCGCCACGCCAGCACCCCGCCCCAGCCCCATCCCTTCCCCAGCGCCCCAGCCGCCGCTCCCACCTGGGAGGACCTGCTGGGCCGTCGCTGAAGCCCCCAAGCCCTTGAGCTGGCCCAGGGGCTTGGGGGCCCTAATCCAGGCGGGCCATCTGCAACCAGCAGCCACCTGGGGCCAGCTTTTCAACAATCAGGGCAGCGTTGCGGCTGTTCACCTGGAGATGGGCGAAGGCCAAGGCATCATCCAGGCAGCCAAAACGGGGCCCGCGCACCTCATCAGGAACACTGCGCTCGTGGCGATCGGCAAAGCGCACCCGATAGGGGCCCCCATCGGGACTGGAATCCTGCATGGTTTCAGTCTGGACGCGCCACGAAAGGATTGGTTGCAAGCTCAAGCCTTTATTCCAATCAGGGCCCCAGCCGGGCCAACAGGGCCAACAACCGCAGCCGGTTGTAGCGCTGCAGCCACAGGCAGGGCAGGTTGAAGGCCGTGGCAAACAGCAGGTTGACCACCACCGCCCAAGGCGGCAGCCACAGGGCCGTAGCCAGCCAAAAGGGCCAAATCCCCAGGTGCACCCATTCGGCCCGGCGGGTTTCGGCCACCAGCCGCTCGAGGCGTGAGCGATCGCGGCCGATCAGCTCTCGCTTGCGCAGGCCGCCCGGGAACAGGCTGCCGGCGTCGGGCAACCAGGCCTTCCATCGGCTGATCGCCAGGCGCTGCCCATAGAAACTCAGGGGCTCGCCCCAGGGGCGGGGCCGGGTCAAACAGCTGTCATGGTCAAGGGCCGCCAGGGGCAGGCGGTGGCCCAGGTAGCCCACCAGCACCGACCACAACAGCCAGCCCAGGCCGCAGGCCACGAGCGGCAGCCCCTGGAACGGGGCGATCGGCAGCAGGTTCGCGAGGCCCATCGGCACCAGCCTCAACGCAACCATCTCCATGACCAGACCAGTGACCATCAGCGGGTCGGGATGTGTCGATCCTTCCATTCGATCGTGCCCCGCTCCAGATTGAAGATCGCCAGCACAAACACCCCTAGAAAAAAGATGACGGGGATGGGAAATAGCAGGTTGATCCAGCCAAAGGAGCCGACCCGGCGCGTCAACAGCACCAATTGCAGGCTGAAGCCCAGATACACCACCCCATTGACCAACAGGGAGCGATCGCCCAGCATCGGCCAATGCAACAGGGAGGCGGGTAAACACCAGGCCGCCCAGAACAGCCCCGACAACCAGAGCAACACCGCCAGCATCCAGGGCCAGCGCACCTCGCCGGCGGCGGTGGCGAAATTCTTGTCAAAGCCCAACACCAACTCCCGCAGGCCGCCGGGATACATGCGGTATTCGATGTCGCCATCGCCGATGTAGGCGCTCACTGGCAGGCCAGAGCGCTCATAGGCATGGGCCAGGAACCAGTCCTCAACCACCCGATTGGCCACGGCGGCATGGCCGCCAATGCGCTGGTAATCGGCGCGGCTGGTGACCATGGCGGGGCCAAAGGCCACCCCCACCCGGGCACCCAGGGGCACGGCCATCAAGCCCACCAGGTTGAACAGCACCGAGAGCTGTTCATAGGGCCGTTCGGTGCGGTGGAACGGTTGCACGGACACCAGTCCACCGAGCTGGCGCTGGGCCCCACAGATCCGGGCCAGAAAGTGGGGTCCGGGCTGGGTATCAGCATCAAGAAACACCAGCAGATCGCCCAAACTGGCCTGGCTGGCCTGGTGAAGGGCCCAGTTCTTGCCTGTCCAGCCCGGGGGCAGGGGGGCGCTGGTCAGGAGGGTGGCACCGGCGGCCTGGGCGATCGCGGCGGTGCCGTCGCTGGAGTGGTCATCGACCACGAGCACCTCCAGGGGCTGGAGGCTTTGCCGCTTCAGGGCAGCCAGGAGACGGGGCAGGGTGCGGGCTTCATTGCGGGCCGGGATCAACACCGACAAGCTCAGCTCAGAAGCCAGATCCGGCGCCAGGGAGTGCTGGGGTAGCCGGGGCAATCGCAAACAAAGAAACCACCCCAGCAGCCAGCGCACCAGCACCGAGATGGCCAACGGGTCTATGGCCAAGGGATGGTGATTCGCCTGGCCAGAGGCTAGGGGGACTGGGCCTGGGAACCTGGCGGAACCAGGCATCCATGGCCCAGGGTGCCGCTCAAATGGGGCAGGCTGGATCGCCAGGGAGATCAGGGATCCCCCTGGCGATGACCTGGGCCCCCCTTAAAGGGCGACTAGTCAGCAACGGAGCGAGGGCTCAGTAGCGGCTGCGGCCACCGCCACCGCCGCCGTAGCCACCACCACCGCCGCCGCCGCCGTAACCGCCGCCGCCGCCACCACCGCCGTAGCCGCCACGGCCACCGCCGCCGCCGCCACCGCCACCACGGGGTTCAGCCTTGTTGACCCGGATCATGCGACCCATCCACTCGACATCCTGAAGTTCGTCGATGGCCTTGGCTTCCTCGGCATCAGTGGAAAGCTCAACAAACGCAAAACCGCGCTTGCGACCCGTGTCCCGATCGAGGGGCAAGCTGCACTGCTTCAGCTGCCCATACTGGGAAAACAGGCCCTGGAGGTCTTCCACTTCGGCATCGAAGGAAAGATTACCCACGTAAATTGTCATGAACGGAAAACGATATGAACCGATCCTTCGACAGCCCTCAGGAAGTGATGAGCTCGCTCAAGAGAAATCTTAGAATCTGCTCCACCCTACAGCCCGCTCGCAGGGTTGGGTGTGCTCCCAACGGTGGCACACCGGTGCAGGTTGGTTGACCA
>CAMAVE010000086.1 GCA_945861595.1 Synechococcus sp. UW140 | reverse complement strand
GCAAGCCATGGCGATCACGCCCATCCGCCCGATGCCGATCACGATCACGACGTTCACGGGCACCATCCCGACCACGATCACGATCACGCCGTCGACCACGACCACGACCACGACCACCATGGGCACCACGACCACAGCCATGTGGCGATGCAATCGGTGGCGCTCCGGCTCGAGGGTCCTGTCGATCGGCAGGCGCTGGAACGCCTGCTACGGAGCCAAATCGATCGCCAGACCTTCCTGCGCTTGAAGGGGCGCGCCTGGCTGGTCGGCAAGGCCCAACCCCTGCAGATCCAGGCGGTGGGCCCCCGGCTGGAGTGCTGGTTCGACCCCAAGGCCGCCGTCGCTGACCAGGACCACTCCCCTGGCCTGGAACTGGTGGCCCTGGGCCTGCAGGTCGATGGGGCAGCCCTTGAGCAGGAGCTGCGGGCCTTGATGGGCTTGGCCTAGGGCTGGGCGATGGCTGCCCCGGCTTCGATGCCAGGGGGCGATGGTCGGGGCAACCTGACCATGGGCCCCACAACGCGTGGTGGTGCTGGGCTAACTGGGCCTAATCCAGGGGGAAGTTCCCCTTGATGCAATGACCGTCCCAGCAGAGGCTGCGGTCCAGCTGCCAGAGCGGTTGCACCGGCCGCGCCGGGCCCGGGCCGCTCTCCAGGGTCAGGCCACCGCGGCCATCGGCGCGTAGCACCCAGCGTTCGCGGCCCACCTGCAACCACCAGTGCCGTCCCAGGCTCTCGATCGTGAGCCGGCAAACCCGCCAGGGCCCTGGGAGCCTGCGGCATTGCACCGGCAAGGCCTGCTGGCCCAGGGCCGACGGGGAGACGGCCTGGGCCCTGGCCGAGATGGTGTGAGCGGGCAACGGGGCCGGGTTGGGCGACCAGGGGCCCTGCAGCCCGGCGACCAGCGCCAAGGCAAGCCAGGGAACCATGGTCGATCGGCAGGGGGATGGCCTCCACACTGACGATCCAGGCAGGCTGGCTGCAGCCGGCCTGCCAAGATTTAACAATTGCCCTGGAGGTCCGGTGCCCGTCTACTCCGCCCGCGTTTTGGTCTCGCTGCGGCCATCGGTCCTGGATCCCGCCGGCGAGGCCACCCGGGCTGCCGCCAACCGCTTGGGCGTGGAGGGCGTGGCCAAGCTGCGGATTGGCAAGGCGGTGGAACTGGAGATTGAGGCCCCCGATCTCGACACGGCGCGGGAACGGCTCAGCCTTTTAAGTGACCGACTGCTGGCCAATCCGGTGATCGAAAACTGGACCCTCGAATTGGCCACCGACGGCCAGGGCCAGGGCAGCTCCAGCCCCGTGGGGGAAGGCTGAGATGGCCATTGGGGTAGTGGTGTTTCCCGGTTCGAACTGCGATCGGGACGTGCGCTGGGCCACGGAAGGCTGTTTGGGGGTGCCGACCCGCTTCCTCTGGCACGAGGAGCGTGATCTCAGCGGCCTGGATGCGGTGATCATCCCCGGGGGTTTCAGCTATGGCGACTATCTGCGCTGCGGCGCGATCGCCCGCTTCGCGCCGATCCTGCAGGAGGTCGCTGCCTTCGTGGAGCGGGGTGGCCGGGTGCTGGGCATCTGCAATGGCTTCCAGGTGCTCACCGAGATGGGCCTGCTTCCGGGCGCCCTAACCCGCAACGAAAAGCTCCATTTCCTGTGTGAAGACACCCCCCTGCAGGTGTCCCCCGGCCATTGCCAGTGGCTCCAGGGCTACGGAGACGGAG
Source organism: Synechococcus sp. UW140 (assembly GCA_945861595.1). Taxonomy (GTDB): domain Bacteria; phylum Cyanobacteriota; class Cyanobacteriia; order PCC-6307; family Cyanobiaceae; genus BAIKAL-G1. Next base: position 6,905 of record CAMAVE010000086.1, on the reverse strand, counting down.
AAACGATCCGCCTGCCGATCGCCCATGGCGAAGGGCGCTACCAGGTGGATCCCGGCCAGCTGCAACAACTGGAGGACTCGGGCTGCGTGGTGTTGCGTTACCAGGCCAATCCCAATGGCTCCGTGGGAGCGGTGGCCGGCCTCACCAATCCGGCCGGCACGGTGCTCGGTTTGATGCCCCATCCGGAGCGGGCCTGTGATCCCGCCACGGGGGGCCTCGATGGCCGCCGCCTGCTTGCCAGCCTGTTGGGCTGAGCGGCCTGGCGGGGCTAGGTGGGCCGTAGGGGTTGATGCAACCAGGCAAACCCCTGCACCTGCCACCAAGGGGGCCGAATCTGGCCATGAAAAAAGGCCCCATGGGGGGCCTTTGGGGACCGATGCAATCGCCGCTGGACAGGCCAGCGGCCAAGGCCAGTTCAGTTGACGGCGGCAAAGAATTCCTTGCTGCCGACCGGATCGGGCTTCATCGTTTTTTCGCCGGGGGTCCAGTTGGCGGGGCAGACCTCATCGGGGTGGGACTGCACGTACTGGAAGGCCTGCAGCACCCGCAGGGTTTCATCAACACTGCGACCCACGGGCAGGTTGTTGATCGTGCTGTGCATGATCACACCATCGGGATCGATGATGAAGAGGCCGCGCAGGGCCACACCGGCCTCGTCATCGAGCACGTTGTAGGCGCTGGCGATCTCTTTCTTGAGGTCGGCAACCAGGGGATAGTTGATATCACCGATGCCGCCATTTTTGCGTTCGGTCTGGATCCAGGCCAGGTGGCTGAATTGGCTATCAACCGAAATACCAAGCACTTCCGTGTTGCGGCTCGTGAAATCGGCGTAACGATCGCTGAAGGCGATGATTTCAGTCGGGCAAACGAAGGTGAAGTCGAGGGGATAGAAGAACAGGACCACATATTTGCCGCTGTAGTCAGACAGGCGGATGGTCTTGAACTCCTGGTCGACCACGGCCGTGGCCGTGAAGTCAGGGGCCTGTTGGCCAACCCGCAGGCAACCGGTGCTTGTCATGGGATCGGTGGGGGAAACGGGAGGGAATCAGCCAGGCGGAAGGTCGTCGCTAGGGGAACCATCAAGGGAACCCCAACCCAACCATTGAGTCACCATCATTGACTCAAAGAGGGCAGGGACCCCGGAGGGTTTACCCGGCCGGGTCGGCCAAGACCGTAGTCGGAACGACTTCCACTTGGTACCGCAACAATTTATCACAGTTCCCTGGGCTGAAGCGCTCCCTTAGGCTTGTTATCAACGACACCATTGTTTGGCCGATGGCCTGGGATCCGGCGCTGCTGCGCAAATTCAATGCCACCGGCCACTTCCGCCTGCTCAATCAGGTGCGCAGCGAGCTCAAGGCCAACCCGATCAAACGGGCTGCCCCCTCCGCCGCCGACCAGGCCAGCAGCCGCGGGATTGCCACCGGCAAACCCCTAGACCTGCGCTCCCAGGGCTACGGCCGTCGCCGCTCCTCAGGTTCAGGCTCCTCAGCAGCAGGCTCTTCGGGTTCAGGCTCCCCTGGCCAGTCCACCGCGGCAGCCCTGGCCACCCCTAGCCCCACCCCGGCAGCACCCCTGCCGGTTGCCCCCCTGCCAGATGCCTCGGCCGTCCCGGCTGCCGAACCAAGCCCCTGGGGAAAGCGCCGGAGCAGCGCCACGGCCGCATCCAGTAGCCCCCCCATTCAGGAGAACGCTGATCCAAGCGACGTGAATCGGTCCAGCGGGGGGAGCACCGAGCTTGAGACCAATGCCCAAGCCGAAGCCGGCTCGCGCAGTTTTCGCGACCGTCTCAACGCCATCCAAATGCGCTGAACCTGACCACCCCCCATGGGGCCCGTACTGCACGCAATGAAGGGCAGCAGGCTGATCAGAGCTTGGGGGGTGGATGGGGCCCCGACCAACGGGCAATGAATCATCGGGTGGGCCGCTGTGATGCAACCAACACCGGGGGCTGCATCGCCCAGGGCTGCGTTCTCGCCCCGTCTCGCCCAAGGTGTGGTGGACCTTCCAGCTCAGCCCATGACCAGCGCCCATGAAGCCAGCCCGCTCGACGCCGACGTGAGCCCGGCCATCCGCACGGTGCTCGATGCCATGGAAGCCGCGGAGATCAGCCCCGAAGACGCCCTGCAAATCAGCCTGGTGCTTCTGAACTTCGTCGAGGAGCACCACCTTCTCAACCTTGAGGAGTTCCTCGGCGATGAACAGCCCGATGCCATCAGCATCGCCGTCTGGGCCGCTGACAGTGCACGCCTGAAGGCCGCGCGGGAGCTGGTCGAGGAGGTGCTCGGGGATGAAGAGGATGACGAGGATGACGACGAGGGTGGCTCCGTAGACGACCTGCTTGAAAGCGACCTCTGAGTTGGCTTTCGACGGCAGCGGGCCCTGTCCATAGACAAACCGCGGGAGTCGGCCTGATGCAGACCCTGCTGGCAGCGACAGGCAAGCGACTAGCCCTGGCCCGTCAGGCCCATGGCAGCGGCTGGGTGATTAACCAGCTCCAGGCTTAGGGCCGTAACCGCCCGGAACAGGCCAAACAGTTGGTGGAACTAGCCAGGGGAGATCAGCGTCGAGAAGGAGCTTCACGCCAAGGGGCTGGGCATCGCCCCAGCCCCAGCTCCCGATCAGGGAGCCAGCAAGGCAGTCCTCCTGGCCGGCCCCCCTCCTTTGCGCCTCCCGTTCCACACCAGGCCATGACCAGCACCATGTCCAACGGCAACGGCAACGGCACCAGGCCATCCCCTGGGGCCAGGACAGGCCCGATGCCATCGGCACTGGAGCTCCTGCGCCGGCCAGAAGCTGGGGCTCCTGCCAAAACCAAGGTTGAAGAGCCAACCAGCCCCCAACTCCCCGAACTGCCGCCGCCAAGCCCAGCAGGCCCCCCTGGCCTGTTGTCCGCCGGCCAAACCGCCGCCCTGGCCGCCCCACTCAACCGGGCCCATGTCCAGACGCGATCCCAGGCCGGCCGTTCCCTGAACTACTTGGAGGGTTGGTTCGCCATTAGCGAGGCGAACCGGATCTTTGGCTTTGACGGCTGGCAGCGCGAAACGATCGAGCTGCGCTGCGTTGCTGAAGCTCAGCGCCCCATTGGCCGGGACCAGAAGCCCGGCTGGGGCGTGACCTACATCGCCCGGGTCCGCATCCGCCTGGGGAGCCAGGCCAAGGGAGGGGCCACCTTGGTGCGAGAAGGGAGCGGCGCTGGCCATGGCATCGACACCGATCTCGGCCTGGCCCATGAATCCGCCCTCAAGGAGGCCGAAACCGATGCGATGAAACGGGCCCTGATGACCTTTGGCAATCCGTTTGGGCTGGCGCTCTACGACAAACAGCAAAGGCAGGTCACCAGTTCGGTGCGGCAGGGGCGGGCATCGCAGCATCAAGGGAGCCGAGCCCAGGCAGGTGTTGGGCAGTGGGTGGGGGAGACGGGCACGATTGGGTCCCAGGTTCGGGCCCTAGGCCCCGCCGGAATACCAGCAGAAACCTCAGCTGCTTCCCTAGTGGCCCTGGCACCGGCGGTGGTCCAGCAGCTCCATGGCGCCATCAATAGCTTGCCAAGGCTTCAGTTGGAAACCCTGGTCTCGGCCTTCCGTCAGCGCTTCGGCCTAACCGAGGGGGCCCCGGTGGCGGCTGCGATTACCCAGAAGCAGCACCATGACTGGATTGAGGCATTCTTGGTGCAGGTGGAGGGCAGGGAATGGGGGAATGGCAGTTGATCACCATGGACACGAACCGGCGCGATCAACACCATTGCGTCGCCTGAACCTCCCTAACGCCGGCTGGCTACAGCTGCTGCTCCCAACCCCCTGGTGTTGATCACCCCATGAGCCCCCAATCCCCCAGAGCCCTGGCGGTGCCCTTCCTCGGCGTTCTGGCCAGCCTGCAACTGATCGACCCGAGCGTGGCCAACACAGCCCTGGTGAAGGCCGGCCAAGCACTGGAGATGCAGGGCGCCACCTTGGCCCTGGCTGCCACCATCTCCACCCTGGCCCAGGCTGCCACCGTGTTGCTAATGGGCTTCCTCGGCGATCGCCTGGAGCGCCGTCAGGTGTTGATGGCCGCCCTGCTGATGCTCATTGCCGGCGATGGGATCGCCATGGCGGCGCCCGATGCGGGCCTGTTTCTGTTGGGTCGTGCCGTGGCGGGCATCGCCGTCGGTGCCGTGCTCGTGCTGTCCTTTGCAGCCGTCGGCGTCGTGAGCCGTCCCGACCAGCGGGGCAAGGCTTTGGGCGTGTGGCACCTCTTGACCATCACTGGCTTTATCGCCGCCTCGCTCATCGGTGGCCTGTTGGCCAATAGCAGCTGGCGCCTGGCCCTGGGCCTGGTGCCCCTGGTCGCGGCGCTCTGTCTGCCGTTGCTGCACGTGCTGTTGCCGGAGATGGCCGCTAACCCCAAGCTCAGGGCCGATTGGCCAGGGCTGGTCAGCATCGCTGGGGCGATGGTGCTCTTTCTCACCGGTGTAAGTCACGCAGCCAAGGGTTTCACCGCGCCGCAGTTCCTGGTGCCCAGCCTGTCTGGGGTGGTGCTGTTCGGCGTGCATCTGCTGATCGAGCGCAGCCGTCAGGAGCCGATCTTCCCGGTTGCCCTGTACCGCCGTGGGTGCTTCACTGCGGCGATCGTGAGCGGCATCGCGTCTAACTTCGCCTGGGCCGTGGTGCAGCTTCAGACGAGCAACTTCTGGCAGCTGGTGCAGCACTTCAGCACGAGTCAGGTTGCCCTGGCCCAGCTCCCCCTGCTCGTTTGTTTTGCAGTTGGCGCTGTGCCGGCGGGCCGGCTGATGGGGTCAAGTCGCCGCACCACCCAGCTGATGACTGGTGGCATCGTGATTCTCGTGCTCGGGCTGCTGTGGTTTGCCGCGATCCGCGCCGACAGCTCCTACGGCTCCCTGGTGATGCCGATGGTGCTTGTGGGCAGTGGCCTGGCCTTGATCTCCGTGCCCCAGTCGGCCTTGTTCGTCCAGGAGTCTCCGCCAGGCTTTCTCGGCCCCGTAACGGCCTTCCGCACCACCACCGGACAGTTTGGCTTCGCCTTGGGTTTCGCCGCCAGCGGCGCGTTGGTGGACGGCTTCGGTTCCGCCAACCTGCATCAACAGGTGCTGAAACTGGGCTCCACAACCCTATGGAGTTCCGAACTCGAAGCCAAGGTGCGTGCAGCCCTGGGCAGCGGCATGTTGAGCCATGCCAAAGACTTACCGGCCAAGGCCATCCAGGTGATGGCCGACACCTACGCCAGTGGCCTCGCGGGCACCCTGCTTGTTGCAGCCCTGGTGGTGGGATTGCTCGGCGCGATCAGCCTGGTATTGCTGGTGATCGGCCACCAGCAGCGGCGCGTCGAGGAGGGGGCTCGGGCCTAGGGCGTCCCTGCCTAGCTGTCACCCTTGGCAACGGCTTCCACAAAGGTCTTGTGGTCTGCCTCGGCCAGATCCGCATGGTGGATCGCCTGGTCCAAAACGCCCTCAGCAAAGTGTTTTGGTTCCTTGATATGGGCCGCTATGGCTCGCCGATCGCCGCTTCTGGCGTGGGCCTTGGCCAGAGTCCAGCCGCAGAGTTTGCCGTAATCCTTGAGGCCATCGCCATCCAGCTGGGCCACATCGACCGATCCCTTCCAATCGCGGAAATGGCGGATATAGATGTAATCACCTGCAGGGTTGGTGCCCCAACCCAGAAAAGCATCACTGCCGGTTTGCAGCAACCGCTGCCCTTCCACCACCCGCTGACCCTGATGCTCCGGTGCAGGCAGATTGACGTAGGGGGCCAGTACGGAAGTTTCGGCCTGCTTGCCCTGCAGCACCAGGATGTCGTCCGGGTGCTGGCCCACAAACAAGCTGATGCCGCAGCGGGTGCCGATTGAGCCCACGCCCACCGCCTTGAGGGCGGAATCGCTCAGCTGATACTGCGCCAGCAGGTGCTGCATGGTGGAGGAGATCGAGCCCATGTAGCGGCCCAGCATGGTCTGCATCCAGTCTTGCCAGTCCATGCCCGCCAGCCAGGCTTGATCGAGGGCATCAAAGCGCCAGATCAACGGAGGCTGATGGCGAAAGCGAAGTTCACCACTGGCATCGGGCTCACAAAGTTTGCGCACCGCCTGGCGACTGTCCCGTTGCAGGGCCGCCGCCGTCACCTTGATCAGGTGCTCGCGAAAGTTGGCACTGGCGCGTTCGTCGATCTGGCGCTCCAGCGGCAGCTTGGCAACCCACATCGGTATCTGCGGCATGGCCGCAAACTCCGCCATCGCCTCGCCATAGGCACGCACCGTTCGGCGGCAGACCCTGCTCTGCTGCTTCTCGCTCATCCCCAGGCTGCGGGCTGCCAGCACGAAACTAGCGGCCAGGCGCTGCAGATCCCATTCGAACGGGCCTGGGTGGGTTTCGTCGAAGTCGTTGATGCCGAACAGCAGGTGCCGTTCGGGAGAGCCGTAGAAGCCGAAGTTGAGCAGATGGGCATCCCCGCAGAGTTGCACCATCAGGCCCGAGTGGGGCTGGCGGCCGAGGTCGGCAGCCATCACGATGGCGGCGCCGCGGAAGAAGGCGAAGGGGCTCTCCGCCATGCGCCGGTGGCGCTCAGGCAAGAGCCAGGGCAGACGCTGCGCTTCCTGTTGTCTCAAAAGCACCAGCGGATCCAAGCGAGCACTGGAGTTCATCGCTGGCCTCTCCCCGCCAGGGCTAGGAATCAGTATTGCAAAGGCACAACCATGAGGACATGGACGAGCTGCGTGCCTCTCGGCCTAGCCTCTGGGGCTGGTTTTGTCTGCTTTCCCATTGATGCGTTGAACGGGCAAGCAAGCCAACGCCTGAGGCCAAACCTGCCAGCTGGGGCCAGAAGACACGACCCCCCTCAGCACGGGGCAGTGCTAGGCCCATCGAGCAGCAGCGCTGCCTGCTAACCAAGTACCCCGAGCCAAGCAGACAAAAG
>CAMAVE010000085.1 GCA_945861595.1 Synechococcus sp. UW140 | reverse complement strand
CTTAAGAAGTGAATTCGCTGTTGTAGGCCTCTTCGCCATGGGCGTGGATATCGGCGCCCTGGCGTTCCTGGGCGTCGGTGAGGCGCAGGGGCACGAAAGCACCGATTGCCTTCAACACCGCATAGGTGCCCACACCGACCCAAAGAATGGTGAAGCCGGCAGCCTGGATCTGGACCCAAAGCTGACCGAAACGGCCGGTGATCAAGCCATCGGCACCAGCCGGATTGAGGACCCGCAGGGCAAAGACCCCGGTGAGCAGGGTGCCCAGCAGGCCGGCAACGCCGTGGACCGGAAGCACATCCAGGGTGTCATCCAAGCCGAGGCGGTTCTTGAGCTGCAAGGCGCCATTGCAAACCACGGCCGCCGCAAAACCAATCAAGACCGCCGCCAGGGGGCTCACGTAGCCCGCCGCCGGGGTAATCGCCACCAGGCCGGCGACGGCACCGGTGGCCACCCCCACGGCCGTCGGTTTACCCCGTTGCAGGTTTTCCAGCCCCATCCAGGCCAGGGCCGCCGCCGCGGCGGCCGTGTTGGTGGTGAGGCAAGCCAGGGAGGCCAGGTTGCCCGCCACCAGGCCACTGCCGCCATTGAAACCAAACCAACCAAACCAGAGCAGGCCGGCCCCCATCAGGATGAAGGGCACGTTGTGGGGCGGGGCCATGTGGGCCGGATAGCTGCGGCGCCGGCCGACCACCACGGCGGCCACGGCAGCGGCCACGCCCGAGGCCAACTCCACCACCAGGCCCCCCGCAAAATCAAGGGCCCCCAGGCCATCAGCGCCCAGGAACCCGCCCGGACCCCAAACCATGTGGGCCAGGGGCAGGTAAATGAAGGTGCTCCAGAGCAACAGAAACCAGATCCAGGCGCGGAAGGCCATCCGTTCCACCACCGCCCCCGAGATCAGGGCGGGCGTGATGATCGCAAAGGTGAGCTGGAAGAAGGCCACGGCGCCATGGCTGAGCTGGCCATCGCCGTAGGGCGCCGACCAGTTACTCAGGCCGACCCATTGCCAGCCGCCGATGAAGGGGGCCAGGGGGCCGCTGCCGGGGGAAAAGGCCAGGCTGTAGCCAAACAGCACCCAGAGCACGCTGACCAGGGCCATGGCCGCAAAGCTCATCACCATGGTATTGAGCACATTGCGGCTGCGCACGAAGCCGGCGTAAAACAGCGCCAGGGCGGGGGTCATCATCAGCACCAGGGCGGCGCTGATTAGGACAAAGCCATTGTTGGCGCTCCGCAGCGCCCCATCTACAGCAAACAGGACCAAACCACTCCCGGGCAATTAAGTTCAAACTGAACTTTTGCCTGGGGCTGAACGGTAGCCATGGCTACCAATTTAGAGCTTCCGGAGGCAATCGATACATTTTTGCCGGTCTGGGCCCGGGCCACCTACCCTGATGGCTTGTCCAACCCCATCGCGCCGATGGAGATGGTCAGCCCTGGCCTGCTGGTGGGCCAGGGCGGTTGCCGGCTCTGGTCGTCGATGCGTGGGCTGAGCTGACCAGCCGACAGAGATCACCCCCAGGCCGCTGGCGCAGCACAAATCAATCGCTAGCCCTTCAGGTTCTCCCTTCCCCGAACAGAATTGGTCGCAGCCTTCCCAGATGGCGGAGACAGAGCACCTTGCAATCACCCACCGTTCTCACCACCCTGCTGATCCTGCTGGTGGGGCTGGCCCTGGCCCGGCTCAGTGCGGGGAAGCTGGCCCGCTGGGCGGTGCCGGCGATCGTGGTGGAGCTACTGATTGGCTTTGGGCTGGGCAACAGCGTCCTGCCCTTCACCGCCATCAAACCGCTGAGTGGCCTTACGGAACTGGGGGTGCTGGCGCTGTTCTTCCAGGTGGGCTTGGAGGTGCGCGGCGATCTGCTGCTCTGCCGGCGCGGCACGATCCTGCGGCTGGTGGCCCTGAGCTGCCTGGCGCCGCTGCTGGGCTACTGGCCGCTGACGCTCGGCTTCAGCATGGCCCCAGCCACGGCGCTGCTCTGCCTGGCCTGCGTGGCCGCCACGGGCACGGGGGTCACCCTGCAGCTCCTGGCCCAACGGGGCGCCATGCACACCCCCTCGGGCCGGCTACTGGTGGGAGTCTCCGTCCTTGATGACCTGCCCGCCATCGGACTGTTGAGCCTCTCGGTGGCCCTGGGGGGCAGCAACTGGAGCAGGGGCCCGGGATGGCCGGGGATGCTTCTGGGCCTAGGGGCTGCCGCGGCCAGTCTTGTGTTGGCGAACCTCTGGCGCCACCGCGGGGGCCCAGCCCCCAACAGCCCCCTAACGGTGCTCCTGCTGCTGATCGGATCGGCCTGGGTTGGGGAAGCGAGTGGCCTCACGTCCCTGCTGGGGGCCCTGTGGGGCGGCGTGCTGTTCAACCGGCTCAACCCTGAGTGCCAAGGGCTGGGGGGGTTGCTGACGGTGCTCTCGGGAGTGTTTCTGCCGCTCTACTTCATCAGCGTGGGAATGCGCATCCAGCTCAGCACCCTGCTGCAGAGCCAGGCCTGGGGGCTAGCTCTGGTTCTGCTTGCCCTGGCGGTGGTGGCGAAGCTGCTCTGCGGCTTCGGGGTCAGCGCCAACGATCGGCGCGCCGGCATCGACCGCTGGCAGGTGATCTACGGGCTGATGCCCCGCGGTTTGCCGGGGTTGGTCTTCGCCAGCACGGCCCTAGCGGCGGGGGTGATCAATAGCGTGCAGTTTTCAGCCCTGGTGCTGATGGTGAGTGGCACCACGGTGGTGGGGCTGCTGCTGTTGGAACGGCGGCTGCAGGCGCAACCCAGAACCCCAGGTGCAGACGCCGGGGCCATGGCTGGTGTTGATGCTCCCTTGGAGGGCTGCGCTGATCAGCCGGCAGGGATGGAGCCCAAGGCTGGTGCCGCGGGCGTCGCGGCAACACTCTGAAAAGCGTTGAAACAGCTTGGGCAGATCCACTCTTGCCTGTAAAACCCCTGCAGCACTTGGGATTGCGGCCAACGGGGCTGGCGGGACTCGAACCCACGACCTACGGTTTAGGAAACCGTCCGAACCCATTGGCACGACTGGGATCTTGCCTCGACTTGCCTAATCACTTGCCTAAATGGGGCTCCAAAAGGCCAATTGGAAGGGCCCAGAAGCGCCCAAGAAGGGCCAAGCCCGACCCTCTCGGGAAGACCCGGCGACCAGACAGGTCCATCCTTATTCAAGGCTGAGCGCCGAACCTTGAATAAGATGCGAGCCTGTTTAAGGTTCGCGCCCGAGGACTCATGAAGCGCGACAACGCCGGCCGTTACGAGCTCACCAGTACTGCTGGCGAGGAGGTGCGTGCCTTCGTGCCGGCGCCGTTACCGCCAGAGCCGCCCGTTCGGATGGAGGGCGCCCTGCTGGCCCTGCACGATCGGGCCCTGCTGGCCTGTGGCCGCCTGGATGGCGTCTCCTCCCTACTCCCAGACCCCGAGCTGTTCCTCTACGCCTACGTGAGGCGGGAAGCCTTGCTCTCCTCCCAGATCGAGGGCACCCAGTCATCCCTTTCCGATCTGCTGCTGTTCGAGCTGGAAGAAGCACCCGGCGTTCCCTTTGATGACGTGATCGAGGTGTCTAGTTATGTGGCGGGGCTGGAGCATGGCCTGGCACGGTTGCGGGAGGGCTTCCCCCTCTCTTCGCGGCTGCTGCGGGAGATCCACGCCCGCTTATTGGCCAGGGGCCGCGGAGCCGATCGGCTGCCCGGCGAGTTCCGGCGCAGTCAGAACTGGATCGGCGGCACCCGGCCGGGCAACGCCAGCTTCGTGCCACCGCCGCAGGGGCTGGTAGATACGTGCATGGGCCAACTGGAGCACTTCATCCATGGCACTCCAGATGGTGCGCTCTCCCTGCCAGTGCTGGTGCGGGCCGCCTTGGCCCACGTGCAGTTCGAGACCATCCACCCGTTTCTGGACGGCAATGGTCGCTTGGGCCGGCTGCTGATCGTGCTGATGCTGATCGAGGCTGGCGTGCTGCAGCAGCCGCTGCTCTATCTGAGCCTGTTCTTCAAGCAGCACCGCAGCCGCTACTACGAGCTGCTCGATGGCGTGCGCCAGCAGGGCGACTGGGAAGCCTGGATCGATTTCTTCCTCGAAGGCGTCGAGAGCACGGCGACAGCTGCCGTCACCACCGCACACCGGCTGCTGGGGTTGTTCCGCGCCGATGAGGCCCGCCTGAGCGACCTAGGGCGTTCAGGCCCCAGCGTTCGCCAGGTGTTTGCCGCCCTGTGCCGGCGCCCACTCAACAGCATCAAACAGCTGAGCACCGTCTGCAGCCTCAGCGTCCCCACCACAACCAAAGCCCTGGAGACCCTGGTGGAGCGGGGCATCGCTCGGGAGATCACCGGCGGCCGGCGCAACCGCCTGTTTGCCTACGACGCCTACCTAGCCATCCTCAGCGAAGGCGCCGAGCCGCTGTGATCTCCGTCATGGGCTGTCCTTGGGGCGGCGCAATTGGGCCAAAAGGGCCGACACCGGCAGAATTAGAAAATATGCAATATGCCGACTAATCGGGCTGTTCTAACGGCGCTAGGTAGCCAAAGCGACATCACTGAACCCCTCAAATCGTGCCAATTGGCACCAAATCAGCCCGAGACAAAGCTGCCTTAACGCTGTCCGTAAATCATGGCAATCCTTATTGCCAGCCACGCTTTCGCCCTATAACGCACAGACCGATGAAAGCCAATGAACGATTGCATCGCCGGCCGTCATAGCCCGGGCGCCCCTGGGGACTGCAGTGCCCATCGCAACAGCTGGAACAACCGCTCGACTGGCAGGTGATGTATGCCTATCCCCAGCTTCGATCGGTTCGGGCTGCTCCCAGATGGCATCCATTCTTGCTCCTTGGAGGAGGTGGACACCGTGCTCGCCTGGACCAGGCAACGGCGCCAGCTGACCGATCAGCTGCGCGACTTCATCGGCGCAGAGCTCGCTCCCTGCTTCCCCGTGCTGCCCCCGCTGGTGCTCGGTGGCAGCTATGTCACGGCAGAAGACAATCCTGCCGATATCAACCTCGTACTGGAACTGCAGCACCTAAACGACCAAGACAAGATGCAGGGGTTGCTGCTATGCCAGCGAGTCCCCACCATCTTCCTGCGCTATCGGGTCGAGATGACCCCAGCTCTACAACGCTCTGGCAACGACTTTGTCGCCTATTACCGGCATCTGAACCCTAGGAAGGCAATCGCAATGAACCTATTCCATGGCCATCTAAAAGGCTTGCTGAGGATCCACTAATGGCTGCCTGGATTGCTGATGTGGAAGCAAAAGCCCGCATCATCCATCTCGAGTTGCAGGCGGCCATGGAGCTGGCCAAGCGCATGGGCCACGATCCCGATGCGATTACGGCTCCCTACATTGCCATGCTTGCCAAGCTTTACCGGGATGATTTCACCCTTGCCTCCATAGCGGATCAATCCGATCTGGTGGCTCAGTTCAAAGGGCCTGATCTCTCCAATCAGCAGCTGCCGGTGTCGTTGGTCACCTGTGCCCTCAGCAAGCTGCGCAGCTCGATGCAGCACATCGCCAGGTCCATAGCCGGGCTGGAAGAGCAGGCAGTGCGTTGGCCAGATCACTTAGAGCCCCGTCTCTCTGGCTTGGCCCAGGGGGGCTTGGTGGTGGGGGTGCGCATCCCCCAGCCGGGAGAGGGGGGCTCCGAGGAGCAAGGGAAACGGGAAGGACTCAGCGATGGGCTCTACCTTGCTGTCCGCGAGGCGGTCCGCAGCCTGCCTGCCATCCCAGGTTTAATCGCAGCAGATGGGATCAGCGAGGAGGTCTATGGCCTGTTCCCCGACCCTGCCATTCGCGACACGCTGCTGGTGGCGGCCCACAGACTGGCCCCCTCCTCGGGAGATCTGGGCATCAGCGAGCTGGTCCTGACCTGCCCAGATGACAGCGAGCGGGAGCCAATCCCGCTCACGAGAAGCAGCCACGACCTCTTGAGCCTGTGCCTGCGCGGACCTTCCAATACCCAGTTGGCCGGAAGAGATTGCCTTGGAGGTGTGGTGAGTGAGATCCATCTGGATGCCCTGCGCTTTGAAATACGCGGCCTCGGCCAGCAGCCCGGCATCCGCTGCATCTATGGCGAGCGCGAAAGGGGGATCGTCCAGGAGAGCCTGGGTTGCAGCGTGCGGGTCAGCGGCAGCTACGAGGCGGCAGCCAGTGGTGAGCCCAGGTTAGTGGCCGTTGAAGCCATCGAAATCCTGAACCCGGCCGATGAACAGGTTGGCTCGCCTGGCCACTGAACCCACCTGGCTGGCCTGTTCGCTGAGCCACTTGGAGCCCCACCCCGCTGAGCCCCTCAAATCAACAGATCCATCGGCACACCGGGCAACGCCTCAGGCTCCTCGGCCTCCTGGTCATCCCCCAGCAACCAGCCCGGCTGGGGGCTTGACCCAGACACCAAAGCCCTTAGGATATTCCTTGGAGGGAATACTGGATGCGGGATGTCTCTCTGACCGCCGTCTTTGAGGAATGGTGGGGCGAGCTCAGCGAGCAGGAGCAGGACGATGTCACGGCCATCGTTGAACTACTGGAAGAGATGGGGCCCAAGCTGCCCTTCCCCTATTCCTCAGGAGTGGAGGCCTCCAGGCACAGCCACATGCGCGAGCTGCGGATCCAGTCCCATGGCGATCCCCTCCGCGTCTTCTACGCCTTTGATCCCAACCGCAACGCCATCCTGCTGATCGGCGGCAACAAGACCGGCCAGGACAAGCGCTTCTACAAAACGATGATCCCCAAGGCGGACGCCCTCTACGACGAACACATCAAGGCCCTGCAATCCCAAACCAAACCATGACGCGCTCCTTTTCTGAACTCACCAAGGACCTCAGTGCTGAGCGGCGCGAGCGCATCGAGCAGCGCAAGGAGCAGTTGCGCGAGGAGATGACCCTCTCCGAGCTGCGCAAGGCTTTCTTGCTCACCCAGGACACCCTGGCCACAACCCTCAATGTCAAGCAGGCGGAGATCTCCAAGATCGAAAACCGGGCCGACATGCTGATGAGCACCCTGCGCAACTTCGTTCAAGCCATGGGTGGCGACTTAGAGGTCCGTGCTGTGTTCCCAGACCGCACCATCGAGATCGCCAACTTCTCGTCCCTAGCCGGCAAGCCCGCCAAGCCGCGCAGCAGCAAGAAAAAGCAGCAGCAGCTAGAGCCGCTGGTCGAGGCCTAGAGCCAACGCTGCGTGGCAGCGAACAGCATGCACCCGCCTAGGGGATTTCCCCTGGCCGAACCAGCTGAGGCTCAAGGCTGTCATGCCCCGGGATCCCCAAACCCCCGGCCAGCCCCTCAGATCAACAGATCCGTCGGCACCCTAGGCACCATCTCAGGCTCCTCTTCTTCAGGACTGTCCCCGAGCAACCAGTCCGGTTGCGGTTCGGGATCCCGGCTCAGGCCCGCCTGGGCGCCATCAAGGGCAATCACGCTCCCAGGGGCCGCTTCTGGCTCAGGATCCCGCCCCAAGGCCTTAGCAGCCGCCAGCAGCTCCGCCTTGCTGAGGGAGCTGTCGAGCTTCTGGCCGTAGGTCCTGCGGGCAAAGGCCAGCAGCTCCGCCTTGGTCATCCCATCGAGCTCAACTGGCGCAGCAGGAGTGGGGGCATCGACTGGTTCCAGCACGTCCACCTGGAAGGGCAGGCTGGCCAAAGAACCAATCGCCGCTAAAAGAGTCAGGTGACAGGCCACCTGGAGCAGGCGGGAATCAAGCGAAAGGCCCATTTCTGTGGCATTGGCGTAGGTGAGGTTGATTGGCGGGAGCAATTCGCCAGTGGAAGCCGTGATCTTGAGGCCCATGTCCGGGGTAAAGCCGCTCCCCTGCAGCACGGCCCGATAGGGCTTATCAGCCCGGGCATGGAAAGGGCCCCCCAGCAGGGCCGTGATCACTGGCCTGACTTGCGTCCCAGCTGATTCCTGGCCAGGGGCAGGGCCAGCACCTGCGGGCTTGGGCCAATCCAGCTGCCAGCCCAGGGCCAGCCAGCCGGCCAGATGCACTGGCCAGATCACCTGGACGCTGTGGCCATCGCTGATCCGTAGCATCCCCTCGGGATGAGATTCAGCTGCTCCAGGGGCTAGCCAGGGGGGAGAGGTGGGCTCCATCGTTTCACTGCAAGGGTTGGGGGAAAAAGGATCAGTTGGGGCTCAATTCAGAGCAGGGCGCGCCAACAACAACGGGCGCAATCGCGCCCTCAGTGGGTGAGGCTCACATGGCAGCCCGGTGGCGTGAGCGGCGACACCGTGGCCCTCGCAAAAAACAAGCAGGGCGCCTTGCTGTTGGCCCCATCGGTTCCAGCCAGAATCAAATTGGCGGGGTTGATCACCGTTTCGATCAACCCGCCCACCGCCGGAATCACCACCGTGGCGGCATTCACAAAGGTGCCGGTGCTGCCGTCCTTAAGCAACGGCGCCAGGGCCAGCACCACCGTGATCGGACTGCCTGCGCCGGGATGGGAGGTCACCAAGGTGATTTGCTCAGCCGCATCGAGCGGCGTTGAAAGCCGCACCACCTCATTGCTCAGGCGCGTGCGTTCAAACGGATCGGTGGCAGTGCTGTTGATCCAGCCCACCAAGGTGGTGAGGGCATCAAGGCGCTTATTCGCCAGGGGAGCCATGGGATTGTTCTCGCAAGAAAGGGGAAAGATGAACGGTTGAAAGAGCCAATCGGCTCAAAATGGGAACAGGCCCCTGGCCCTAGGCCACGGCCGGGCCGATGTTGTACAGCCGCGCTGCCGCCTTGTCGTCGCAGACGGCAAAGCCCAC
>CAMAVE010000084.1 GCA_945861595.1 Synechococcus sp. UW140 | reverse complement strand
ACCCCACCGGCGAGGGCTCCGGCCAGGCCCCAGAGCAGCAGTTGGGCGGAGAGGCTGGCGGCAGCGGCGCCAACGCCAAGCAGCAGCAGCAGGTGGTCACTGCCCAGCAGGGGATGGAGGAAGCCACTTCCAAGGCCACCGCCAGAGATGCCATGGGCGGCGGCCGGTTGGCCGGAGACGACCACCGCTAGGGCAGCGATGGCCACCAGGGGGGCCAAGCCCCGGAGGGGCAAACGGCTGGTGCGGACGCTGGTGCGGAGTGGGGCGTTCATCGACGATCCCGGTCCACGCCGGGGTTGAGGGGAGTTGGAGCGGCGAGCGTTCTGGCTGGGGGCAGGGCCCCTTCACAGCTGCGGGACAGCGCCGGACTTGCACCGGACTTTCCTCGTTGCCTTTCCAGGATGGACCTGAAAAACCGCTCCGCCCCAGTTTGCCTGGGTTTTGGGGCTGGGGCCGTACTGGATGAACATTGCCCCGGCCCCGGTCATGCTTCCGGCACCGCCTGGGGCCAGGTTCGCGGCTGAAGGGGACCTGGCGGGGGGACATGGGTTCGAGGCTGGCGCACCCGGTGCCCCCAAGGTGGCCATCGCCGATCCAATCTTGGGTTGGTTGTTTGTTAACCATCCAGGAAACCCAGGGGTGATCCAGCAAACCTTGGCTGGGGATCCTTTGGCTAACTAATTAATCTCAATCAGGCCCTAGTCAATCGGCCATCGATTGCGTCGGCTCCAATCCAAAAGTTTTTGCCTGTTTCGAAAGCCGGTGACTGGATTTGAACCTGCGACCTACTGATTACGAATCAGTTGCTCTACCACTGAGCTACACCGGCATCTCCAGCAAATTAGCATTCGGTGCGAACCTCTGGTCCTTGCATGGCTCCCCGTTCGTCCGAGCCCCTGGATCCGGCCCTGCGGGCCAAGTTGTTGCAGGAAGCCCGTACCCCATGGCGAAGCCTGCGCCGGGCCCTGTGGCTGGCCCTCAGTGCCTCCGCAGCCATCGGCCTGGCCACCATGGCAATGCGCGCCTCAAGTGGCGCTGAGGTGCCCGGTTCAGATTTGCTGATCCAGGTCGCTGCCCTGGCCGTCTTCGGGGGGCTGTTGCTGGTCGATCGCTCTCGGGATGGCAAGGGCCCGCTCGCCGGGGGCAGTGGTCTCGATCGGGACTAAGGAGGCTGGTGGCGAGATCGGCTTCAGGGGCGGGGCCGGGGCTGGATCCTCTGCGGGCGCTGGCACTGGCTCGACAGGCTGATTAGCCCTTGCCGGCGGGCTGGTCAGGAGCGGCAGGAGCAGCAGGGGTAGCCCGAGGTTGAGGTGCTGGCCCTGGGCCTGGTCCAGCCCTAGGGGGACGGTGGAGTCCACCAGGGAGGGGGGGCGGCTCAGCAACCAGATCGCTTGCACAAGTTGGTGCCATTGCCAAAGCATCAGGGCTACCAGCGGGCTGCAAATCAGCAGCACCACCAGCCGCGGTGTGGTGGCGAGGGGCGAGAGGCTCCAGGCGATGCCGCCCTGGCGATCGGCCCACCAAACCAACGCCAGCAAAGGCAGGGTGCCAGCCGCTGCCCCTAGCCGGAGGCCCAGGCTGGACGGCAGGGCACTCAGCCGCCGTTGCCACTCGCGACGGCCCCGCAGGGGTACCTGCACCAGCACCAGCGACCAGGGATCGGGGGGCAGGCGCCAAAACAGAAACGCCGGTAGCAACGCCCCTAACCCCCAGCAGAACAGGCGCTCCACCAGGGGAAAGGGACCGGGATCGCCGCCGGCCAGCAACACAAGTAGGCCAAGGGCCTCCAGGGGCCAGGCCGCCAGCCCCAGGAGCTGGACCCAAAGCAGGGGTTCCCTGCCGGAGGAGTCGCCCCGCAGGCTGGTCACGGTCAGCTGCTGAGGGTGCGGCGCTGGGTGACCAGCTTGTAGGCCTCGACCCGGTCGCCTTCCTTCCAGTTGGCGAAGCGATCGCAGCCGATGCCGCATTCGAAGCCGGTGGCCACTTCCTTGACGTCGTCTTTGTTGCGACGCAGGGAATCGAGATCGCCTTCGAATACCTTCTCCTTGCCGCGATGCACCCGCACCTTGCAGTTGCGCTGCAATTTGCCATTGGTGACATAGCAGCCGGCCACGGCGCTCTTGCCGATGTTGAAGATCGCCCGCACCTCCGCTTCACCCAGGGTCTCCTCAACCAGCTCCGGCTCTAGCAGGCCCTCCATGGCCATCTGGATGTCTTCCAGCAACTTGTAGATGACCTCGTAGTCGCGCACATCGACGCCGGTGGCATCGGCAGCGCGCCGGGCCCCGGAGGCCATGGAGGTGTTGAAGCCCACCACCACGGCGCCAGAGGCGGCGGCCAGATCCACGTCCGTTTCGGTGATCTCGCCGGGGGCGGAGAGCAACACCCGCACCTGCACTTCGTCCTGGGGCAGTTGTTCCAGGGAGCCGAGGATGGCCTCGACGCTGCCCTGCACATCGGCCTTGAGGATGAGGTTGAGCTCCTTGAGGTGGCCTTCGCTGGCCTGCCCCGACATGGAAGCCAGGGAGACCCGGCGCGAGGCCATCTGTTGGGCCAGGCGGGTGGCGCGGGCTTCGGTGGCCCGGTCGCCCACCACGGCCCGGGCCGTTTTCTCGTCGGCGTAGACCTCAAATTCATCGCCGGCCGTGGGCACTTCGCTGAAGCCCAGGGCCTCCACGGCACAAGAGGGGCCCGACTCCTTCACCCGCTTGCCGGTGTCGTCCATCATCGCCTTGACCTTGCCGAGCACATGGCCGGCGGCCACCACATCGCCAGCCCGCAGGGTGCCGTTCTGGATTAGCAGCGTGGCCACCGGACCCTTGGCCTTGTCCAGGTGGGCTTCGATCACGGTGCCTTTGGCCATCCGGCCGGGGTTGGCCTGCAGGTCCTCCACTTCGGTGACCAGCAGGATCATCTCCAGCAACTTGTCGATGTTGAGCCCCTTGACGGCGCTCACCGGCACCATCACCACATCGCCGCCCCAGTCCTCGGCCACCAGGCCCTGGCCGGAGAGTTCCTGTTTGACCCGCTCGGCCGAGGCGCCTTCCTTGTCGATCTTGTTGATGGCCACGACGATCGGCACCTCGGCGGCGCGGGCGTGGCTGATCGCCTCCAGGGTCTGGGGGCGGACGCCGTCATCGGCGGCCACCACCAGCACGGCCACGTCGGTGACCTTGGTGCCCCGGGCGCGCATGGCGGTGAAGGCCTCGTGGCCCGGGGTGTCGAGGAAGGTGATCTTGCGGTCTTCTCCGGCGTGGGGAATCTCCACCTGGTAGGCGCCGATGTGCTGGGTGATGCCCCCGGCTTCGCCGGCGGCCACCCGCGTTTTGCGGATCGCATCGAGCAGGCTGGTTTTGCCGTGGTCGACGTGGCCCATCACGGTGACCACGGGCGGACGGCGGATCAGGTGAGCGAGGTCGCTCTCCTCGATCATCTCGACGGTCTTCTTGGCGGCCTCCTGGACGTCGTCTTCGAGCACGGGCACGCCGAACTCATCGGAGACGGTCTCGATCGTGGAGAGATCCAGGGTTTGGGTGACCGTGGCGATGATCCCCTTGAAGAAGAGGCTCTTGATGATCTCGGAGCTCTCCACACCCAGGCGGTCGGCGAGCTCTTGAACCGTGAGGTTGCCCTCAGGAACGATCAGCATGTCGGGCCGCACCTGCTTGGCCTCGCGGGAGGCGCGCAGCTCCATGGCGCGGCGGCGCTGGCGCTGGCGGGTGGTTTCCTTCTTGCGCTTGCGCATGGCCGCCGTCGGCTTGGCGGCCGCCACGGGGCCCCGCTTGGGCTTCATCGGCCGCGCCAGGCTGGCCTGCAGCACCAGGGCTTCCTGTTCGCCAGCGAACCCGCCCGTTTCGGCGGTGAGCGCATCATCGTTTTCGCCGATGATGTGCACCTTCTGGCGCTGTTTCTGGGGCGATCGGCTGCGTAGGGCCTCCAACTTGGCGCTGTCGTCCCAGTCGGGACGCCTGGCTTTAGTGCTGCCGGGCGGCTGGGGCGTGCGGAAGCCCGGGCGCCTCGGTGCCGAAGGCGGCGTGGCGGTGGGCCGCACCGGTGCATCGGCGGTGCCGCCGGCTTCCGCGGTGCCACCGGGGCGGCGTGGCGGCGCAGCCATGGGACGGGCACCTGGCTTCTGCAGCTGCATCAGCTCGCCCGGGGCCACGGGCTTGCGCATGCCCTGGGGCATGCCGGGACGGATCGGACCGGGAGGCGCTGGGCGGTTGCCGCCGGCACCAGCGGGGCCAGCCGCATCGCGGCGGATGGGTTTGCCGACCAATTCCAGGGGAGTGCCCTGGGGGCGGCTCGGTGGACTGCCCGGTTTGCCGGGCTGGCCGGGTCGGATGGGGGCCCCGGCCCGAATCGGGGGAGCAGCGCCAGGCCGCACTGGGGCTCCGGGGCTGGGACGCTGGCTCAGGGAGGGTCTCCCCGAGGGGGGCGCCGGGCGGCTGCCGCCACCGCTAGGGCCGGCCGGGTTGGGTTGGCCTGGTTGGCCTGGCTGGGGCCGGCCCACCAGTTGGGGTTTAGCGCCAGCGCCACTAGGCCGGC
Source organism: Synechococcus sp. UW140 (assembly GCA_945861595.1). GTDB lineage: Bacteria > Cyanobacteriota > Cyanobacteriia > PCC-6307 > Cyanobiaceae > BAIKAL-G1. Next base: position 4,469 of record CAMAVE010000084.1, on the reverse strand, counting down.
TTACCGGGGTGGTGGGCCGCTGGGGCTGGACGGTCGGCCTGGCCGGCGGGGCACTGGGCCTGGGCGCCGGTGCCGTTGAACCCGGTGGGGTTGGCCTGGGGCTGGTGGCTGGGCGGGGGGTCGGCGTTTCCGGTTTACGGGGGCTAGGAGCTGGTCCGCGACTGACGAGCGTCTGGGCCTGGGGTTGGCCGGGCCGGACCGGTGCTCCGGGCGCGTCGGCCTTGGGCTTGGCAGGGGCCTTGGCCGGGGCGGCAGCGGCGGGTTTGGTGGCGATCAGGGTGGGCTTGGCCGGGCCCGCAGGCTTGGCGGCTCCGGGGGCTGGCTTGCTGGCCCCAACGGGTGGCTGGGCCTCGATCACCGCTGGCTTGCTGGCGACCACGGCCGGTTTGGTGGCAATCACCACTGGCTTGGCCGGGACAGCGGGCTTGGCCGGGGCAGCGGGTTTGGCCGGCACGGCTGGTTTGCCAGCCACGGGGGGCTTGGCAGCCATGGCCGGTTTGGTGGCCACCACCTCCGGTTTGGCCCCAGGGGGCTTGGGGGATGGGGGCGAAGCTGGTGCTGGAGGCTTGGCTGGGGAGCCAGCCGCTGGCCGGGCCGGTGGGGCAACGGGAGCCGAAGCCTGGCTTTCCGGAGGCTTGGGCGGGGCGGAGGGCCTGGGGGGCGCCACCGGCGCCTTCAGGGGGGCCACCGGCGCGCTCGCAGCGGCTGGGGCGGCTGCCGGGGGAGCCGCAGGACTGTCGCTGGTCGGGGCTTTCTTCAACGAAAGGATGGCCTTAGGGGGTTCGCTAGGCGTGACGGGGCCCTGAGCAGCAGGCTTGCCATTGCCCTTGATGAGGCCGCGGATGGCAGCGGCCTCGTCATCGCTGATCGAGCTGCTGTGGCTCTTGACAGCAATCGACAGCTTGTCGGCGGCTTCGAGCACGTCCTTATTCTCCAGGCCCAGGTCCCTGGACAGCTCGTAAATCCGGACTTTGCCGCTGCTGGTCATTCAGGTCTCCAATCGGTCGGGGCAACAGGTGCCGCCGGGCCCTACGCGCGGTAAGACCACTATTCATCTTGCCTCAGAGCCAGAAGGGCTAGTTGCCTCAGGTCCCGAAGGGCTGGCATGGGGCAGCCGACCTTCCAGGGCGGCGTAGATGGCATCTGCAACCTGGCAGCGCAGGGCCCGTTGCAGTTTGCGGCGGCGTTTGGCTTCGCTCAGGCATTCCTGGCGTGGACAGAGGTAGGCCGAGCGGCCCATCCCCGCCTCGAGGGCGAGGCTTCCGTCTTGCAGGCGGATCACCCGTAGGAGCTGCTGGCGATCCAGCAGCTCCCGACAGGTGACACAGCGCCTCAGGACGGGCTTGCCCTTCACCGGGCCCCCGCCAGGTCTGCGGCCCCGTCCTCAGCAACGAGATCGGCCTCGGGCCCGGCGTCGCTTTCCGCCTCCTCGTCAGGGGACTCTGCAGCGATTTCGCTGTCGATCGGGGCCCCGTCGCCTTCGGCGTCGCTTGGTTCGAGGGTCGTATCGGCGCCGGCTTGGTCGCCAGACCCTTGATAGGTGTAGCCATCGCCGGCGTACTCCTCGTCATCCTCGGGCAGGGGATAGAGCTCGCGCAGGCGGGCATCCTCTTCGGCGCGGGCGGCTTGCTCCACCGCCAGACGGGCTTCGGCTTCAGCTTGCAGGGCCTCATCCTCCTGGCGCAGGGCAATCAGTTCGGCCACCTTCTCGTCTTCGCTGGCCTGGTCGTATTCGCTGCTGTTTTTGATGTCCAGTTTCCAGCCGGTCAGCCGGGCCGCCAGCCGCACGTTCTGCCCCTCGCGGCCAATCGCCAGGCTGAGCTGGTCGGGGGGCACCAGCACGTGGGCGTGCTGACCCTCGGGATCCACCAGCCGCACCATGTCAACCCGGGCGGGGCTGAGGGAATTGGCGATGTACATGCCGGGGTCGGGGGACCAGCGGATCACGTCAATTTTTTCGCCGCGCAGCTCATTCACCACCTGCTGGATGCGGGAGCCGCGGGCGCCGATGCAGGCCCCCACCGGATCCACTTCGCGCTCAACGCTGTCAACGGCCACCTTGGTGCGGGGGCCGACCGAGCGGGAGGGGGGATTGGCTTCCCGGGCCACGGCCACGATTCGTACCGAGCCTTCCTGGATTTCGGGAACTTCGTTCTCGAACAGATACACCACCAGGCCGGCATTGGACCTGGAGATAAACAATTGGGGGCCGCGCCGTGCCACCTCACTCACCTCCTTGAGGAACACCTTGAAGGTGGCGTTGGCCCGATAGTTGTCGTTGGGCAGCTGGTCGCGGCGGGGCAGTTCCGCCTCCACCTCCGGGCGGCCGAGGCCCGAACTCACCCCCATGATCACTGACTGGCGCTCGAAGCGGATCACCCGGGCCGTCAGTACGGGATCCTCCAGGTCGGCAAACTCCTCCTGAATCATGCGGCGCTGCTGGTCGCGCAATTTCTGGGCCAGCACCTGCTTAGTGGTCGAGGCGGCCATGCGGCCGAAGTCGTCTTTTTCGGGGGTGACATCGAGCACAACCGTGTCGCCCACCTGGGCATCCTCTGCCACCTGCTGCACTTCGACCAGGGCAATCTGGTGGTCCTCGCTTTCAACCTCTTCGACAATGATTTTGCTGGCCAGCACGCGATAGCCCTCTTCATCGAGGTCGAGGGCCACATCGAAGTTGCTGAAGTAATCCTCCTCAAAGGGATCTTCGCTAATGCCCAGATAGAGGGTGCGCCGGTAGCGCTCGTAGCCCTTGAGCAGGGCCTCGCGTAGGGCCGCCTCCACGACTTGGGGAGGCAGCTTCTTCTCTTCGCTGATGTCCTCGATCAGATTGGTCAGGCCGGGGAGAAGAACCAGTGCCATTGGTCGGTTGCGCGGGGAAAAGGAAGTTGGGGAGTCAAGGGAGGGGCGCCGGCTGGTGGGCGGCCCTCAGTCTTCGGAAGGCGTGATCAGGCGGACGCTGAGCACCTCAGAGCGGGGGATGCGGATGGTGCGTCCCTTGACGTTGAGGTGCAGGTGGTCGTCATCGCGCTCCAGCAGGAGCCCTTCCCGCTGGCTTTCGACGCCCTCGGCATCGCGCCGGTGGACTTCGATTGGGAAGCCGCGAAAACTGCGGAAATCTCGCTCCTCCTGCAGCAGCTCGCTGACGCCCGGGCTGCTGATCTCAAGCACATAGGCCTGATCGAGCAGGCCGCTGGCCTCGATCGCATCGCCGATCGGACCACTGCAGCTGGCGCAGTCATCCAGGCTGACATCGCCGCCGTCGGCCCGGCGCAACTGGATCACCAGGGTCATGGGGATCCGCTGGCGGAGCAGCTGGCCGCCCCAGAGCTGAAAGCCCAGGGAGGCCGCCACCTGGCGGGCCAGGCTGTCCAACTCGGTGGGAAGGGTTTCGGCCAAGGCCAAGACAGGGGTCAGCAGGAGACGGGCAGCCCGTCCGGCATCTGCAGTGATCTGCCCTGTCCACCCCCGATCCCGCAGCGACACAAGGGCTTGGGGATATCCCTAGCCCAAGGACCAAGGAACAGGTTTGGAACGGTGATGCCCGCCGGGCACCCCATCAACCTACGTGATGGCAGGTAACCCTAAAAGGGGCTGCCGGGGCTATCCGGCCCACCGGGGTTGGGGGCGCCGAGTTCCACGGCGGGGGGTTCGGCGTAGTAGTCACTGCTTTGCACCTGTCCGCGCAGGCTGGGGTCCTGGTTGATGCAGCGGGAGATCTGGTCATCACTGCGCAGGAACTGGCAGACCCGCGCCCAGAGCTTGGCCCGACTGGCTGGGGCCCCCTGGCTGAAATGGACCAAGTCCTTACCGCCGGCCATCCCCTGGATGTCCACTTGGCAGAGGTTGCAACGCACGCGGGTGCCAGGGGGGACGGCTGCCATGGCAGGGGAATCGGGATGGCAAAATTTACGCCTCTTGGCCGCCCCTCAACCGGTTGCGGTGTGGTTTGTAGGAGGGCGGACCGCCGGCCCTTGCAGCACCCTCGATAGCCTGAGGGATCTCTGTTAAGGCCCGCCGTGCCCCCTTTCAGGCGCCTGATCCTGCCCAGGGCGCTGGCTGGCCTCCTGCCCATCCTGGTGGCGTTGCTGGTGGGCGCCTGTCCCGTCGGCGCAGCCGCCTGGGCTCTCGAGGCGGGCCCCTTCGCCGAGTCAGGTGCCTCCGCCAGGGCTTCCAGCGCCTCCCTGGCGGCGGCCCTCCAGGCCCCAGCAGACGCCGGGACCGCCCTGCCTGACCCCGCATCCGTTGTCCTCGCCCCCGCCGAGGAGCAAGCCCAGCCCGCCTTGCCCCTACGTCCATCCCCCCTGGCCGCCGTCCCGGCTGCTGTCCAGGCGGCGCTGCCCCCCCTGGCCAAGCCCCGCAGTTTTGTCGCCGAAGCGGTCCAGCGGGTGGCGGCCTCGGTGGTGCGGATTGACACGGAGCGCAACGTGCCGCCGGGGGGGCTGGATCCGGCCTTTAGCGATCCCCTG